>JAZURO010000233.1:0-74816 GCA_045606265.1 Eubacteriales bacterium | reverse complement strand
TGGCAGGGGCAGGAGGATTCGAACCCGCGACCCACGGTTTTGGAGACCGGTACTCTACCAGCTGAGCTATACCCCTATATTGTGCCGCCTATTGACGACTTTGACATTATATCACATAAAAACAAAAAAATCAAGAGGTTTTTGAAAAAATATTGAAAAATTGTAATATATATGATAAAATATATTTTAAGTAACTTATAGAGAGGTTTTTATGAAGATTTACGCACCCAAGTATTATAATTATTTCAAATGCTCTGCTCAAGATTGTAAAAACTCATGCTGTATTAATTGGGAAATTGATATTGATTCCAATACTTTACATAAATATGAGTCCCTGTCTCACCCATATTCTGAGACAATTAGCAAAAGTATAGATTATAGTGATTCTCCGCACTTTGTTTTAACCTCAAATAACAGATGTCCACATCTTAACAGCAAAGGACTTTGCAATATCATTATAAACTGTGGCGAGGAATATATTTGTGATATTTGCCGAGAGCATCCCCGTTTCTATAATTATACCAATCGTGGCAAAGAGATTGGTCTTGGAATGTGTTGTGAAGAAGCTTGCAAATTGATAATAAATTCTGATTGTTTTGATCAGATGATTGAAATTGGATCTAATAATGAACCACTAACAAAGTCTGAATTTAATGCCATAGATAAACGCAAAACTGTATTCAAAATGCTCAAAGATAACACGGTTCAAATTGACGGTAAAGTTGAAATGATGTACGACTATTTTGACGTATTTTTGTATAGATATAATTTTGCTAAAATTATGCCTACTTTGGAGTATTTGGTAGAAGACCACAAGGAATTATTATTAAAGGCGAAACGGTTAGTATGGAACAGATCTTTTTCTGATGAGTTAAGCAGAATACTTGCGTATTATGTTTATCGTCATTGTTCTGAAGCGAGTGATTATGATGAATTCTTTGCTTCTTTATCATTTGCTATATTTTGTACCGGTCTTATCTCAGCTTTGTCTAAAGAGTATGATCTTTATGAGATAGCAAGAATTGTTTCCGAAGAAATTGAATATTCGCAAGAAAATACTGATAAAATCAAAGCATTGTTTTCCAAATAAAACGGAGATATATATGAGAATTGTTGATATAATAAAGGATTCAAAGCCATCGTTATCATTTGAGGTTTTCCCTCCAAAAACAACTGATAAGTATGATATTATTTCAAATGCAGTTAAAGAAATCGCTGCACTTAATCCCTCTTATATGAGTGTTACTTACGGAGCAGGAGGCGGCACCTCCGAATATACATCAAAAATAGCTCAAGAGGTACAATCATACGGTGTCACTTCTTTGGCACATCTTTCGTGCATTTCTTCCAATAAAGCTCAGATCGAAAATGAACTCAATAAACTTAAAGCTCTTGGAATTAACAATATTCTTGCTTTAAGAGGAGACAGAGTAAATAGTGTTGCTGATGAAAAAGCACCTGATTTTAAGTATGCATATGAGCTAATAGATGCTATTAAAGCTAAAGGTGGTTTTTGCATTGGTGGAGCTTGCTATCCTGAATCACATCCGGAAAGCGCAACAGTAAAGAGTGATTTGGAATATCTCAAATTAAAAGTTGAACACGGTTGTGATTTTTTGACCACACAGATGTTTTTTGATAATAGTATTTTCTATTCTTTTTTAGAAAACACTCAAAATATTGGTATAAACGTTCCCATAGTTGCAGGACTTATGCCCATAACTGCTATGTCACAGCTTGAACGTATAGTTTATCTTTCAGGCAATGCCCTTCCGGATAAATTTCTGAAAATAGTTGATAGATTTTCCAATGATCCTCTTTCTTTCAGAAAAGCAAGTATTGAATATACAATAAATCAAGCAATCGATATTTATTCAAATGGAATTAATGCTGTACATATCTATTCTATGAATAAGTCGGACGTGGCAAAAGAAATTCAAAATAATCTTTGGGATATAATCAGATGATGAATAAAAACGTTATTTTCGGGAGCACTTCCGTTGATTTAGTAGAAATAAATAAAATAGAACTGTCGGCACGTCTCGGTAAAGGCGTCAGTATTGATAGTAGCGATGTAATTAAGTGTATTGATAAATACCAAGAATGTGCACATTACAGATTTGCATATACAAAAATGGCGTATAAATATGAAAATTCTTTGTGCTGTTTTGGTAAGTACTCTGTATATTCTCCATCTCTTGCAACAGTTTTACAGGGATCTGAAGAAGTTATTTTTTTAGCGGTTAGTGCAGGAATTGAGGTTGATAAATTGATCAACAGGTCTGCAATTCAAAGCCCAAAATTATCATTCTACATTGATGCAATTGCTTCTGCAGGAATTGAAAGTTATATGGATTATATTTCGTCAAAAATATGTGAAGGTCTTAATGTAACTAAACGATTTAGTCCGGGATATGCAGATTTTCCATTAGAATTTCAAGCATATTTGCTTAATATACTATTCGCAAAAGATAGCATCGGAATAAACCTTTCTAACGATTTATTAATGATACCGACAAAGTCTATAACCGCTGTTATAGGAATTACGTAAATCCAAGGAGTTCACCATGAGTAATATTTGTGAAATAATAAAGCAAAAAAGAATATATTTTGACGGTGGAATGGGTACTATGCTTCAACATGTCGGACTAAAATCCGGAGAAGTACCTGAATTTTGGAATATTCAGCATCCTGACGTCATTATAGATATGCACCGTAAATATCTTCAAGCGGGTGCGAATATAATTACTACCAATACATTTGGAGTGAATTGTCTTAAACACCAAAATTATGACGAGCTTATTAAAGCTGCAATTAATTGTGCAAATGCTGCAAAGTGCGAGTTTGATAATTCTTTTGTTGCTTTTGATATAGGCCCTCTTGGAAGATTTCTTGAACCTATTGGTGATATATCTTTTGAAGATGCAGTTGAAGTATTTGCAAAAAATATACGTATAGCACGTGAATTGGGAGTAGATTTGATAATAATTGAAACCATGACGGATTCCTATGAAACCAAAGCGGCGGTTATTGCAGCAAAAGAAAATAGTGATCTTCCAATTTTTGTTACAAATGTGTATGACGAATACGGTAAGATGCTCACGGGAGCCACACCCGAGGTGATGGTAGCTATGCTTGAAGGGTTGGGAGTGACTGCACTTGGCATAAATTGTTCATTGGGTCCAGATAAAATGATTCATTTAATTGAAAGAATCAGAAAATGTTCTTCTCTCCCTATTATTGCTAATCCTAATGCAGGTCTTCCTGACATAATTAACGGAAAAACGGAATATTTAATGAATGCTGATGTTTTTTCAGACTATGCTGTACAATTAGCTAAGGCCGGAGCAAATATACTTGGTGGGTGCTGTGGAACAAATCCCGAATATATTCAAAAAACTGTGAATAAAACACATGGTATTCCCTTGAATGATAATGAGAATAAGAATAATACCGTTGTTTCTTCTTTTGCTTCCGTTGTGGAAATAGGCACATATCCCATATTGATTGGTGAGAGAATAAATCCTACAGGAAAGCCCATTCTCAAAGAAGCTTTGCATAATGAGGATATAAATTACCTTGTAAAACTTGGGTTAGATCAAGCTGATGCGGGAGTTCATATTCTTGATGTGAATGTAGGTTTACCGAGTATAGATGAGCCCACAGTTTTACCAAACACGGTAGTGGCTTTGCAATCGGTGTGTGATCTTCCCTTGCAGTTGGACTCTTCTAATCCGACAGCTCTTGAAAAAGCTATGAGAGTATATAACGGTAAACCGATGATAAACTCAGTTAACGGTGATTCTGACATTATGGAGAAAGTATTCCCTCTCGTGAAAAAATATGGAGGTGTAGTAATTGCACTAACTCTTGACAACAACGGAATACCCGATACCGCCGAAGGAAGAATTCAAATTGCAAAAAGAATAATCGAGTATGCAAACGGATTTGGAATTGATGAAAAAAATATTGTTTTCGACCCCTTGGCTTTAACAATATCGTCTAATGATAAGAACGCAGCAGTTACGCTTGAAACAGTTGATAGATTGACCAAAATGGGGCTTAAAACAAGTCTTGGAATTTCTAACATATCCTTTGGTTTACCTAACAGGGCCATTATTAATTCGGCATTTTTAACAATGGCACTGCAAAAGGGGCTCTCTTGCGCAATAGTTAATCCACTACATAAAGAGATTATGGATGCTTACTACTCTTTCTGCGCACTTTCGGGCATTGATAGTTCTTGTGCCGATTTTATAGGATATTCATCACAGAAACAAATCGGTATTCAAACGACTACTCAAAGTTCTGATTATTCTTTAAGAGATGTAATTGAACGTGGATTGATAGATCATTCAAAGAAAAAAACGGTTAACGCATTAGAAAATACTGAACCTCTTGATTTGATTAACAATGAAGTCATTCCCGCTTTGAACAAGGTTGGAGAATTATTTGAAAGAGGCGAGATATATTTACCACAGCTTCTTAACAGTGCTGAGTGTGCAAGTACTGCATTCAGTATTATCAAGACAAAAATCCCTCAAGGTAATTTGAACGGAAATGCAGTTATTCTTGCTACCGTTAAGGGAGATATACACGATATAGGAAAGAATATAGTTAAGCTGCTATTGGAAAGTTATGGCTTTACAGTATATGATTTGGGTAAAGATATATCTCCTCAAAGAGTATTAGATGCAGTAAAACTTTATGACTGTAAATTAGTCGCACTTTCTGCGTTAATGACTACCACTCTTGATGCGATGAAAGTAACTATTGCCAAATTGAAAGAATATAGCCCTGATATAAATATTATGGTTGGAGGCGCAGTTCTTAACGAAGAATATGCAAAGCAAATGGGCGCTGATTTTTATGGTGCTGATGCAATGAGCGCTGTAAGATATACACAAGAGTTTTACAAATAGTATTAATAAAAGCCGATGTTTTTTACATCGGCTTTTATTAATATCGATCTCCACCGTCCGCAAAAATCAATACTATGTTTTTGTCTTTGTAGGTCTTTTTATTTAATAGCTTTTTTACTCCTGCTATTACTGCACCGGAGGATATGCCAACATAAAGATTATCGCTTTGAAGAATCAATTGTTTTTCTCTAAATGCTTCTCTGTCAGTGACTTTGATTATATGATTTACGCAATTATTACATAATAACGGTGGTGTAAAACCCGCACCGATTCCCTGAATATTATGGGGGGAATCAGACGGCAATATGCCTATGATTTCCACTTTATTATTTCTTATTTTGAAATATTCATATACTCCACGAATTGTAGCACCCGTACCTATACCTGCAATAATTACATCAACTCTTCCCTTTAATTGATTATCAATTTCCGGTGTAGTATGATTTTGATGTGCAATTACTGAGGCATAATTATGAAATTGATCAGAATAATAATAATGAGGGTTTTTTGAAATCAGTTCATTAGCTACCTTAATTGAACCACTCATACCAAGATTTTTGGGGGTTAATATCAGTTCTGCATCGTATTTTTCAATTAGTTCCCTTCGTTTTGAAGACATATTTTCTGGCATAATTATTTTACAGGGATAACCTTTTATCCGACAAATTGCCGCTAATGCTATTCCCATATTACCTGAGGTTGCTTCTAAAATACAGCTGTTGGAGTTCAATTTCGCTTCTTCAATGATTTTAAGTGCTGCCCTGTCTTTAATTGACCCAAAGGGATTCAAATATTCAAGTTTTGCATAGACATTAGTACATAGGTTATTTGTTTTTTCAAAGTTTTTTAATCGGATTATAGGAGTTTTGCCTATTTTGTTCAAGAGCTCAGACTTAATACTATCACCTCCGTTAATAATATATACAATTTATATTTTTTAGTAATTGAATATTGAAAAAACGTATGCATTGTGATATAATGTATGTGCTAAATATATAAAATCTTGAAAGGATTTTTATGAATAATAAATCTTTAATTTCTATATTGTGCGTTCTCTTAATGATCTTTTTTATTCTGTTGGGATTATTTATATCGAACGCAATAAATAATAGCAGTTCTGAACAGATACCACAAGCTACTTCAAGTACAACTTCCGGTGAAATCCCTGTCGATAATCCAAATGTTGATGACGTTATTCTTCCCTTGACTGAAGACAAAGGATGGGAATATATTGATAAAATATACTTTGTTGGTGATTCTACAACCTATCATTTTCATAAAGGCGGTGTGGAAAAATCTCACATTTTTGTACCTCAAAGTCTAACTTTGATGTTAACTTCCGATATTAACAATATAATTGTTGGCAATAAAGGATTAACTATACCCGAAGCAATTAAGGATGCAGACTGTGAGATTGTAATTATTACAATAGGAGTCAATGGAGCAGATAATTTTACTGAAACAAAGTATAAAACCTATTATAAGAAGTTGATTGATGCCATTCAGGAGGAATCTCCAGATACAAAAATCATACTTCAATCAGTTTTCCCCGTAACAAAGGATTATAGTGATGCAGGTCACGGAATTACGAATGTTGGCATTGACAGACTTAACATTTGGGCTAAGGAAATTGCTTTTGAGGAAGGTCTTAGATACCTTGATACTCAATCAATACTTAAAGACGAAAATGGAGCTCAGATTGAGCATTACGGAGAAAATGACGGCGTTCATATGAATGCTGATGCATACAATGCAATTATTGAGTATATTAAAACTCACGCTGTTGAGTAAGGAGAGAAATATGACAAAGAAAGTAAAAATATTAATTATAAGCATAGTTTCTGTATTGGTAGTAGGCGCTGTTCTAATGATTGTTTTGCTCAATACTAAAAAATACACAGATATATTTTCGGCCGAGGAGTTGTATTCTAAGGTCGAGAACAGTTTTTCAACCGATGGTGGAACAAAAGTCCTTGATCCTGACGTTATTCTTGAATTTTCAGATGATAATTTGTCATATATAGAGAGTTATATCGTTGTTAAAGCAAAGAACGTGAAAAATATCAATGAAATAGGAATTTTTAAGGTTGATAAGGGTAGCGTTGATGATATGGAAGATATTGTTGAAAATTATGTTTCTAATCTCCAACAGGTTTATCGAGCTATGGATTATTTTCCGGAGGAAGTTGAAAAAATAGATTGTGCCAAAGTTGAAGTATTTGGAAATTACGTTATCTATTCTTTTTTGAATGAACAGGATACTGAATCATTTTACAGTTCAATCGAAAATGTTTTACAAGAATAATAAAAAACGGCATTATCACTTGATAATGCCGTTTTTGATTTTATAAGCCAAATACCTTTTTAAGATACTCTCCTGTGAAACTGTTTTTATTATTTGCAACCTCCTCGGGAGTTCCTTGTGCAATTATCGTACCGCCGCCGTCTCCACCCTCAGGGCCGAGATCGATTATATGATCGGCGCTCTTAATTACGTCCAGATTGTGTTCAATAACAAGTACAGTATTTCCGCTGTCAACAAGTCTTTGAAGTATAGCTAACAGTTTTGAAACGTCTTCTGTATGAAGTCCGGTTGTTGGTTCATCAAGTATATAGATCGTTTTACCTGTACTTCGCTTTGCAAGTTCAGTAGCCAGCTTGACTCTTTGTGCTTCTCCGCCTGAAAGTGTAGTTGATGATTGACCAATTTTAATGTATCCAAGTCCAACGTCATACAATGTTTCAAGCTTCTTTCTAATTTTGGGAAGTCCGTCGAAAAATTCCAACCCTTCTTCAATTGACATTTCAAGTATGTCAGATATATTCTTGCCTTTATACTTAACTTCAAGCGTATCCCGATTGTATCGTTTTCCGCGACAAACGTCGCAAGTTACGTAAACGTCGGGCAAAAAGTGCATTTCGATGCATTTTACACCGTCGCCCTCGCACGCTTCGCACCTTCCTCCCTTTACATTAAATGAAAATCTGCCGGATGTATATCCTCTTGCCTTAGCATCAGTAGTCTGTGCAAATAGGTTTCTAATATCCGTAAAGAGACCGGTATAGGTGGCGGGATTAGATCGTGGAGTTCTGCCGATTGGGCTTTGATCAATGCAAATAACCTTATCAAGAGCTTCGTATCCTTCAATTTTATCGTGTTCTCCCGAGACTTGATAAACTGCTCTGTTTAATTTGGTAGCAAGCTTGGGATATATGATGCCGTTGACCAAAGAAGATTTACCAGACCCCGAAACTCCGCTTACAACTGTAAACGTTCCAAGTGGGATTCTTACATTGATGTTCTTCAAATTATGCTCACGTGCGCCCTTGATTTCAAGATAGGATCCATTGCCTTTTCGTCTTGATTTAGGTAGTGGGATTTCTTTTCTTCTTGAAAGATAAGCACCTGTTATTGACTTGGGTGATTTCATAATTTCTTCAGGTGTGCCTGCTGCAACGATCTCACCGCCGTGAATACCTGCACCCGGACCTATATCAATAATATAATCCGATTCAAGCATAGTTTCCTCATCGTGCTCGACAACTATTACCGTATTACCCATATCACGCAGCTTTTTTAGTGTGGCAATAAGTTTGGAATTATCCCTTTGATGCAGACCGATACTTGGTTCATCAAGAATGTACAAGACACCCACCAAAGATGATCCGATCTGGGTAGCAAGTCGAATTCTTTGGGCTTCACCGCCTGAAAGTGTGCCTGCCTTTCTTGACAATGTGAGATAATCAAGTCCTACACTAGACAAAAAGCTGAGTCTAGCCTTTATTTCTTTCAGTATTTCCTTAGCGATTGTCAGCTCAGTATCCGATAATTGAATAGATGATACAAACTCTAACTCGTCTCTTATCTGCATATCACAGAATTTATCGATAGAAAGCCCGCCAACCGTAACCGCCAAGGGAGCCGGAGCCAAGCGCCTACCGAGACATTCAGGGCAAGGAGCATCTTCTATAAATTCATCATAATAATCAGCATTGTTTTGCATATTCATTCTTTGCTCAATTATTCTGATAACACCATCAAATTTTGCTTTTTGCCTATGTGCTGAACCGCCAAAATATCTGACTATCTCATACGTTTCGTCACCAGAGCCGTAAAGAAGTATTTTCATAGCTTCGGGCGAGAAATTATCAAGGGGTGTATCAAGATCAAATCCAAATCTTTTTCCCACCGCCATAAATAAGGGTCCGTTCCAGCTCTCTTCTTCAAGAGATTTGAAGCCGTTCACAGCAATGCCTCCCTCGTGCAGCGAAAGAGATTTATCCGGCATAATCTTGTCTATGGATAATTTTCTTAGTGTACCAAGACCAAAACATTTTGGACAAGCACCGGTTGGATTGTTAAATGAGAACATTCTCGGCTCTAAATCACCGATAGAAAATCCGTGCTCGTCACAAGCATATGACTGAGAAAACGACAGCTCTTTAATTTCCTCAGAATCACGTGGAACTGTTACTATGAGTAAATAGCCGTCAGAAGCAGAAAGTGCGCTCTCGACGGAATCTGAGAGGCGTGAGCGTATATCCTCACGCATCACGAGTCTGTCAACTACTATCTCGATATTATGTTTCTTGTTTTTATCCAGAATTATATCCTCGTCAAGCTCGTACATATTTCCATCAACACGAACTCTGACATAGCCGCTTTTTTTGGCATCTGCAAAAACCTTTTCGTGTCTTCCCTTTTGATCTCTGACAATAGGTGAGAGGACCAGGAATCTTGTTCCTTCTTCAAGAGCCATAATCCGATCTATGATCTGATCAATTGTTTGGCGTCTTATCTCTTTGCCGCAAATCGGGCAGTGAGGAATTCCGATTCTTGCATACAGCAAGCGAAGATAGTCATAAATCTCTGTAACTGTACCAACGGTTGAACGTGGATTTTTTGAGGTGGTTTTTTGGTCTATTGAAATTGCAGGAGACAGTCCTTCTATTGAATCAATATCGGGCTTGTCCATCTGTCCCAAAAACATTCGGGCGTATGATGACAATGACTCCACGAATTGTCTATGTCCCTCTGCATATATAGTATCAAAAGCAAGAGAGGTTTTTCCCGAACCCGAAAGGCCTGTAAGGATTACAAGCTTATCACGTGGGATAAATACATCTATATTTTTAAGGTTATTAACTCTTGCTCCTCTGACAACAATATTTTTTACCATTTTGTATCCTTCTTTTATTTGGTTCTGATTTCAGAAATTTTATCACGCAAAAATGCTGCCTTTTCAAATTCAAGATGTCGTGCTGCTTCTTTCATCTCTTTTGTGAGCTTTTCAATAAGCGACTCTTTTTCTTTTTTAGTCATTTTTGCGCTGTTCTTTTTCTTTTTGCTTACTTTGTCTTCATCCGAAGAACCGATTTCAATAAGATCTCTAACACCCTTAACGATTGTTTTGGGCGTTATCCCGTTTTCTGCATTATATTTGCTTTGAATGGTACGGCGACGATTTGTTTCGTTTATCGCACGTTCCATCGAGCCGGTAATCTTATCAGCATACATTATAACCTTGCCCTCGGCATTTCTTGCTGCTCGTCCAATAGTTTGTATAAGAGAAGTTTCTGCTCTTAGGAACCCTTCTTTATCGGCATCAAGAATTGCAACAAGTGATACCTCAGGAATATCAAGTCCTTCACGAAGCAAATTTATTCCGACAAGGACGTCAAATTTGCCAAGACGAAGGTCACGGATAATCTCCATTCTTTCCATTGTATCAACGTTAAAATGGATATACCGTACCTTTATACCGTTGTTTTTCAGATACTCAGTTAAGTCCTCTGCCATTTGTTTAGTGAGCGTTGTTACAAGGACTCGTTCATTCTTTGCTACACGAATTTTTACTTCACCCATAAGATCATCAACTTGTCCTTCTATTGGACGCACGATGATCTCGGGATCAACAAGTCCCGTAGGGCGAATGATCTGCTCAACGATCTGAGTGGAATGCTCTTTTTCGTATTCAGCAGGTGTTGCACTTACAAAAATGGCTTGATGAATCTTATCTTCAAATTCCTCAAACCGCAGAGGACGGTTATCATATGCCGATGGCAAACGGAATCCGAAATCAATCAGATTTTTCTTTCTTGCTGTATCTCCGCCACTCATACCTCTGACCTGAGGCAATGAAACGTGAGATTCGTCAACTAAAAGCAAGAAATCTTCCGGCATATAATCGAGCAACGTATAAGGTGTACTTCCAACGGGTCTTCCCGAAAGCACTCTTGAATAGTTCTCTACTCCTGAACAAAATCCGACTTCACGGAGCATTTCCATATCGTACTTTACACGTTCACTTATTCTTTGTGCTTCGAGATATTTATTCTGACTTTGGAAAAACTCAACACGCTCATTCATTTCCTGCATAATTTCATTTATGGCAGCTTCTCTTTTATCATCAGAAACTGCATAATGAGTTGCGGGAAATATCGGAACGTATGACATTATTCTCAATACCTCGCCCGTAACTATATTGATTTCAGATATTCTGTCAATTTCATCACCAAAGAATTCAACACGAATTGCTTTATCGTGACTTGATGCAGGTAAAATTTCAACCGTATCACCGCGAACACGGAAATTGTCTCTAACAAAATTTATATCGTTTCGGTCATAGCTGATTGAAATTAGCCTTCTTATAAGCTGATCTCTTGACATCTCCATACCTGGACGGAGATCTATAACAAGATTTTTATATTCCTCGGGATCACCGAGTGAATATATGCAAGATACAGATGCGACTATAATGACGTCACGGCGCTCAAACAATGACGAAGTTGCGCTGTGTCTGAGCATATCAATTTCATCATTAACAAGTGCATCTTTTTCTATATAGACGTCTTTACCCGGTATATATGCCTCAGGTTGATAATAATCATAGTACGAAACAAAATATTCGACAGCATTCTCAGGGAAAAATTCACGGAATTCAGAACAAAGCTGTGCAGCAAGGGTTTTATTATGAGCCAAAACAAGTGTTGGTCGGTTAACATTTGCTATTACGTTAGCCATAGTGAACGTTTTTCCCGATCCAGTCACTCCGAGAAGCGTTTGCATTCTGTCGCCACGCAACACGCCCTTTGTAAGTTCATCTATTGCCTGCGGCTGATCACCCGTGGGTTGATATGAAGAAACAAGCTTGAATTTATTCATATCTTTCCTCCCATCTTGCAATATATTTCGGTTCAGGCATCAGTTCTGAGTATAAAACGTCTTTAATTCGTGCAAGGTATTCTCTGAATGTGTAATAGGGCTGTTTTCCGTATGTAGTAAGAGAAGCATCAAGTCCATCTGCTTCAAGTCCCATTTTATTTGCTATATAGATGGCCCTGTACAAATGGTATTCTTGACTTACAATTAATATTTTATCATAACCGTAAACATTTTTAGCTCTCCAAATACTCTCATATGTGGATAGACCGTATCCGTCGCAGATGATACTTTCTTCGCTGACGCCTTTTTCAAGCAATACTTTTTTCATCGTTACAGTTTCGCAATAATCAGAATCTTCACTGTCGCCGGTTAAGAATAATGGTATTGAGTTAAAATGATTATAGGCTTCATAACCTGTTATCAATCTGTCGCGAAGCATTGGACTGGGGTTACCGTCTGATTTAACGCCTGCTCCCAAAATAAGGATGCAATCGTAATCGGAAGTCAATGATTCGATTTCATCAACTGAGTAGATGTTGTTTTCGACGTTACATACGACATTGATATTTACAAAAAAAACAAAGAAAAAAATGAGCGCAACAACATAGCCGATAAAGACTAATAACTTAAATATCGGCTTTTTATTTTTTGTAAATGCTAGTTTGAGCTTTTCTAAAACGTTGCGCATAGCGTCTCCTTATTAATAAAACGTTGCAAGCTCGGGATTGGGTTTGATTGCAAATCCCGTGGATTCTTCATAGAGAACAGGACCTCTCCTTTGATAAAGGGGATGATTCTCTATCTTGATTTTGGCAGTCAGTATTATCCAGTCTCCGGTATTAAGTGACGTATCCTTTTTGAAGTTACATATTAGACCGCCAAAAGTAATATCATCAGCACAGCAGGTCATCACGTGTCTGCCGATAATAATGGTTTTTTTGCCCATCTGTGGATCTCTGGCAACAAGACCTTTGAATTTAACAATCTTACCGTTGTATTTTTCAAGATCTTCGCCCATATCACGGTACCAAATTGCATAGTCTTTGTCATCAATTTCGATAATTGGTGCATCGATATCAAACGGAAGCTCATCTTCTATATCGTCATATTCGATTCTACCATCGGGAAAATCATATACAATTTCAGCACGGGGATTAACGCCTCTTACTATTTTATGAATACTCTCTCTGTCTGCATCAGCTGTTGCCCTGTTCAATACAAGCATTTCACAGGCAGAAAGCTTATCAAACATCAGTGAGCGCATATTAGCATTGAACAACTCAAAGGTTGAACATTCAGCTGCCATTACGCATTGATATACGTCCCAGTTTTCAGGCATATTCATAAACAGGGTTTCAAGCTGCCACATACCGTTATATTCAATGATAATGCGGTCGATAATATGCTTATTCGCAATATTCTCTAATTTTTGAAGGGAAATATCTTCTTCGTTTTCTATGTTTTCTATATATACGTTTTTTCCCCAAAAGCGAGATATATCGTATTCGTCAATTCCTTCTTCGCAGGATATGATCATTGTTTTTTCACCGGAGTTAAATCTCTCATCCTCCATAGATTCTTGAATCATATGCGTTTTGCCGCCCTCAAGAAATCCAATAAACAAATATACGGGAATTTGGTTTCTCATTTTATCTCCTATACGTTAAAAAGTTCTTTGATTTTTTCGTGATTGATTTGTGAACCAATAACACAGAGCTTACCAATTACATCAGCTGTGCCTCGACGAACGTCTATGCTTCCGGGAATATAGTCAAAATATATCCACTCACCGTCGGTTGAATCTACAATACCTTTTGCTCTCAGAATTACTCCGTATTCCTCGTTATCAAAAGAATTGAGAGCATTGATGATATCATTTTCCGAATATTTTCTAGCTGTTTCAATTCCCCAAGAATCAAATATTTCATCAGCGTGGTGGTGATGATGTTCGTGATTATGATGATGCTCGTGGCAATCGCAGTGTTCGTCGTGTTCGTGATGATGTTCGTGCTCGTGATGGTGATGCTCGTGGCAATCGCAGTGTTCATCGTGTTCATGATGGTGATGCTCGTGGTGATGTTTCAATTCCTCAATAGCTTTTTCCAAAGAATTGCTGTTTTCGATAGCTGCCAAAATCTGTTCGCCACTAAGCTTGTCCCAATCTGTTGTAATAATTGTTGCGTTAGCATTTTTCTCTCTTATAAGTGCAACACATTCTTCTATTTTCTTCTCATTTGCTGTTGAAGTATGACTAAGAACGATGCATTTTGCTTCTTCAATTTGGTTATTGAAAAATTCACCGAAGTTTTTCATATACATTTTGCATTTATTAACGTCTGCAACGGTGGTGAGCCCGTTAAGAACTACATTTTCATTAAGCACGCTCTCGGTGGCTTTAATGACGTCAGAAAGCTTTCCGACACCTGAAGGTTCAATAATGATTCGGTCAGGATTATAAGTTAATATTGCTTCTTTGAGTGCCTTTGAAAAGTCACCAACCAGGCTACAACAAATACAACCGGAATTCATTTCAGTTACGTTTATTCCGGATTCCTTCATAAAACTTCCGTCTATACCAATTTGACCAAATTCGTTTTCTATAAGCATTAGCTTTTCATTTTTGTAGCCCTCAGCTATCATTTTCTTGATAAGCGTTGTTTTTCCTGCTCCCAAAAAACCTGAATATATATCAATTTTCATTTGTAAAATCTCCTTTGTTTTGATAATAATTAACCACTCTATATTTTACCTCAAATCATGATTATTGTCAACATTATGACAGAAAAAATATTGACTTTATTTTATATTTATGTTAATATAAATATACTAACATTACGGGAGATATTTATGAAACACGTTGACATATATACTGATGGCGCTTGCCGTGGAAATCCAGGTAAAGGCGGCTGGGGTGCGATCTTGGTTTACGGTAAAACAGAAAAAGAGCTTTCAGGAGGTGAACGTTCTACAACTAATAATAGAATGGAGCTTACAGCCGCAATTAAAGCCCTCTCTGCTCTTAAAGAAAAATGTGAAGTAACATTATATTCCGATTCAAAATATATGATAGACGCCATTGAGAAAAAATGGGTTTATTCGTGGAAGGAAAAGGGATGGAAAAAAGCTGATAAATCCCCTGCGCTGAATCCCGATTTGTGGGAGCTACTTTTAAGACTTATTGATAAGCACGAAATTACTTTTGTTTGGGTAAAAGGACATGCCGGTCACGCATATAATGAGCGTTGTGATAAACTCGCAACCGATTTTGCTGATTCCTTTGTAGATTGAGGTGTTTATGATACATAGAATGAATTTATGGAACGACTCTTTTCTATCAATGCAATCAGGTAGAAAAACGGTTGAAATGAGATTAAATGATGAAAAAAGATGTCTTGTTTCAAAAGGCGATACTATAATTTTCACCAACACAACGACAAACGAAGAAATGACGGTTAGAGTTATCAACACTGTCGTTTATAAAGATTTTTTTGAGTTATACAAACACTATAACAAGACAGAAATAGGTTATTCTGAGGATGAAATCAGTGATCCATTTGATATGTATCAGTATTATTCCAAAGAAAAAATTGAAAAATACGGCGCATTGGCGATACAAATTGAATTAACATAAATAAAACACCCTGCAAGGAATATCTTACAGGGTGTTTTCTGTTATTAGTCAACAATTCTGTTAATTTTGAATCTAATAATCTTCTTTGAAGTATTCTTTTCAAATTCTTCATTTCTGATCTTAACGATCTGTACCTTCTTATAGGGTGCGCTTCTCTTGTTAATCTCATTAACTCCGTCTTTGAAATGCTTTTGTGTATCGGTAATTCCGTGAGCTTTAAGGGCGTCAAAGTCAGGATAAATTTCAGCAACGATACAATCCTTACTTGAACCGTCTTTGTTAAGTCCTTCGTAAACTACAACCTCGTTAACACCGTAAATACGTGAAATTTCAGTTTCGATTTCTTCGGGATAAACATTCTTACCGTTTGAAAGAATGATAAGATTTTTGAGACGTCCTGTAATATAGATCCAGCCTTCTTCGTCAAGCTTACCAAAGTCACCGGTTTTGAAATATCCGTCTTTATCAAAAGCAGCTTCGGTTGCTTCGGGATTCTTATAGTAACCCATCATAACATTGGGACCTTTAACACAAATCTCTCCCTCTCCGTTTTCATCGGGATCAGCAATTTTAACCTTTTCACCGATAATGGGCGTACCAACACTACCGTTCTTTCTGTATTCATTTCTGTTACAGGAAATAAGAGGGGCACATTCGGTAATTCCATAACCGTTAAGAATTACAATACCAATGCTTTCAAATGTATCAATAATATCTTGGTTAAGTGCAGCGCCACCGCAAATAATCATTTCGAGTTTTCCGCCAAAAGCGCTTGTTACACTTGCAAAAAGCTTCTTACGAAGGTCAATACCAACCTTTCTCATACCGTTGCTTGCTTTAATCATTGTACGGAGAAGCTTGTCTTTTCCCTGCTTTTCAGCTGTTGCCCAAATTCTCTTATAGAACGTTTCAACAAAAAGAGGAACTAAGATAAGGTGAGTCGGCTGTTGTTCTTTAAGCTCGTTAAGTATGTATTTAAGGCCGTTTGAAATATAAACCTCAGCTCCCTGTGCATAGTGACCAACGAAGTTAACTGTTGAACCAAATGTATGATGAGGGGGCAAAACGCAAAGTGTTTTGGGTGTGATATTGAAGTTATACATACCCTGTGTCATATCGGAAACGATATTGGTCTGCGTGAGCATAACACCCTTTCCCTTTCCGGTTGTACCTGACGTAAACACGATACTCGCAAGCTTGTTAGGGTCAAGATCATAATCATAATAAGAGTTATCACCGTCAGCAACGAGCTTTTCACCACGGGCAATAATGTCAGAGAGCATTGTAACGTCTTCAATTTCAGTTTTTTTGCTCATACAAATAAACTTGGGGGAGATTGAAATAGATTCTCTAATAGCTTTGATTTTAGCATCAATTACTGAACTGTAAATTACAAAGTCACATTCAGCTGTTTCTATAATGCTCTTGATATCATCAGCCGGGAGCTCCTTGTCAATCGGTACAGTAACTGCGCCGATAGACATAGTTGCATAATAAGAAGTTACCCAGTTATATGATGCTTCACCAACAATAGCGATATGCTTTTCACGCACGCCGAAATCAACAAGTCCCGTACCCATAGCAACGATATAGGTTCTTGTTTCAGCAAACGTTTTCTTTGTAATCTCGGGCTTGTGGGGATTCTCTTTGAACGAATATGCAACTTTGTTAGGATACTTATTGGCAACGTTCTCGGTCATTATTCTAAAGTCTTCAAATATTGTTGTTTCATATAACGGATAATTCTTTTTTCTGTTTTTCATTTGATATTTCCTCCGTCCTATTGATTATTAAAACTGAATTTTATTTTCAATATAAGATTTAAGCTCAGTAATGGGGAGTCTGATCTGCTCCATTGTGTCTCTGTCTCTAATAGTCACGCAACCGTCATTTTCAGAATCAAAGTCATAAGTAATACACAAAGGCGTACCAATTTCATCCTGACGTCTGTATCTCTTGCCAATAGAACCGGTTTCGTCGAATTCTACGTTAAAGTGCTTTGAAAGATCACAGAAAATTTCATCAGCTTTATCTGAAAGTTTCTTTGAAAGAGGAAGAATTGCCGCCTTAACGGGAGCAAGTGCGGGATGAATACGAAGAACCGTTCTTACGTCATTCTTTTCGGCATCAATTACTTCTTCGTCATATGCATCGCAAAGAACTGCAAGTACACTTCTTTCAACACCAAGAGAGGGCTCAATAACGTAAGGAGTGTATCTTTCGTTTGTTTCGGGATCAAAATAAGTGAGATCCTTCTTTGACTCATTCTGGTGCTGTGTAAGGTCATAATCAGTTCTGTCAGCTACGCCCCAAAGCTCACCCCAACCAAATGGGAACAAAAACTCAAAGTCAGTTGTTGCTTTTGAATAGAAGCAAAGCTCTTCGGGATCGTGGTCACGAAGACGAAGATTTTCATCTTTAAGACCGATATCAAGGAGCCATTGATGGCAGAAGTTTCTCCAATATGCGAACCATTCAAGATCAGTTCCTGGCTTGCAGAAGAATTCAAGCTCCATTTGTTCAAATTCTCTTACACGGAAGATAAAGTTACCGGGAGTAATTTCGTTTCTGAATGATTTACCTATTTGTCCGATACCAAATGGCAATTTTCTTCTTGTTGTTCTTTGAACGTTTGCAAAGTTGGTGAAGATACCCTGCGCAGTTTCAGGACGGAGATATACTGTGTTTTTAGAGTCCTCGGTTACACCTTGGAAGGTCTTAAACATAAGATTAAACTGACGGATGTCGGTAAAGTTATGCTTTTTACAGGTAGGACAAGGAATGTTGTGTTCCTCAACAAAAGCTTTAAGCTCAGGCTGTGAAAAAGCGTCGATGGGCTTTTCAAGAGTAAATCCTGTTTCTTCACACCAATCCTCAATAAGCTTGTCTGCACGGAATCTTTCATGACATTCACGGCAGTCCATCATAGGATCAGAAAATCCTGCAAGATGTCCCGATGCTACCCAGGTTTGAGGGTTCATAAGAATCGCCGCATCGAGACCAACATTATATTTGTTCTCTTGCACGAATTTCTTCCACCAAGCACGCTTGATGTTGTTTTTGAGCTCTACGCCGAGAGGGCCGTAATCCCAAGTATTAGCGAGGCCTCCGTAAATCTCGGATCCGGGGAAAATAAATCCACGGTTTTTGCATAAAGCAACTACTTTGTCCATTGTTTTTTCTGTGTTGTTCATTTTGATCACCTTTCTTCCTTATGGCTGGCTTGCCATAAAAGATATAATATTGATATATTTGAATGATTTTCAAGACAATTTGAATTTATTTTAATCGTGAAGTCTCTCGGCAAGAATATTACGGTATTTTTGATAAAACTCTTCAAAATACCCTCCGTCAAGTGCTTCTCTGATCTTCTCGGTTAATTCATTATAGAAATAGAGATTATGAATAACAGCAAGTCGCATTCCAAGTGCTTCCTTTGCCTTTATAAGATGCCTTATATATGATCTGCTGTAATTTCTGCACGTTGGACAACCGCATCCCTCATCGAAAGGTCTTGGATCCTTTGCATACTGCTCGTTCATTACGTTCATTCTACCGTGCCAGGTAAAAAGATTTCCGTGACGGGCATTTCTTGATGGCATTACGCAGTCAAAGAAATCAACTCCTCTGTGAACGGCTTCAAGAATATTTAAGGGGGTACCAACTCCCATAAGGTAACGGGGCTTATCTGTTGGCATATAGGGTTCAACAACATCAATAATTCTGTACATTTCCTCAGTAGATTCACCTACGGCAAGACCTCCAATTGCATATCCGTCAAGATCAAGCTCAGCTATTTCCTGCATATGCTTTATTCGAAGATCGTCATAAGTGCTGCCCTGATTGATGCCAAAGAGCATTTGGTGTTTATTAATGGTATCCGGCAACGAATTTAGACGTTGCATCTCTGCCTTGCAACGAACAAGCCATCTTGTTGTTCTGTCACACGATTGTTGAACGTATTGATATTCAGCGGGGTTTTCAATACATTCATCAAATGCCATAGCGATTGTGGATGCAAGATTAGACTGAATCTGCATACTTTCTTCAGGTCCCATAAAAATCTTTCTACCATCAACGTGTGAGGCAAAATGCACACCTTCCTCAGTAATTTTTCTGAGGGAAGCGAGTGAGAATACCTGGAATCCGCCACTGTCGGTTAATACAGGTTTATCCCAATTAAAGAATTTGTGTATGCCGCCCATTTCTTTTATTAATCTATCCCCGGGTCTTACGTGAAGGTGGTATGTATTGGAAAGCTCTACTTGGCATTTTAGCTCTCTTAAATCCATTGTGGATACGCCACCTTTTATTGCCGCACAAGTGCCAACGTTCATAAATACGGGGGTTTGTATGTCACCGTGAACAGTATGCAAAACACCACGTCTTGCACGTCCTTCGGTCTTAATTAGGTCAAAATTTTTACTCATTATTGTTCCTTTCGTAAGGGGTTATGTTCGCTCGAATTGATGGTCAAGATTCCTTTTTGAAAGCTCCATAGCAACGGGTCTGCCGTGTGGGCAAAACGTAATGTCGGGGATTTTCATCAGCTGCTCAACGATCCATTCGACATGTGCTTCTACGTATTCCCTGCCCGCTTTTATTGCTGCTTTGCAGGATGCTTGATACAATGCTTTTTCAAAGAGTATATCACGGGTAAGCTTTGCATTACCAAGACCGTCTTTGATTCTGTTTATCATTGTAGATAAGGTATCCTGAACATCGCACGAAGCAAGCTCGGTAGGTATTGAATATACAAGAATACTGTATTTTTTTGTTTGAAGCTTGAAGCCGAGCTTTTCAAATTCCGTGAAATAATCATTGACTACTGCAATTTCAGCAGAGGTGAGCATAATTTCAATAGGAGTTATTAGAATTTGAGAGGATGGCTCCTTTGACTTCATCATTTCCTTATTCTTTTCAAAGATAATTCTTTCGTGAGCTGCGTGCTTATCAATAATTAGTATTTTATCATCACGTTCAACTATCAGATAAGAGTTGAATACTTCGCCGACAATTCGGTAAACAGGAATAGCAGGAGGAGTATCTGTCTGAGATATTGACTGATACTGATCGGCAAATTCATCATCTACATAATCAAATGTATCATAATCAATACGTGGCTCGTTGGGATCTATTATGTAAGAAATATAATTTGAATAGAATTCCAAAACCTCGCAAGGATTTAGCTTGATGAAATCTTCATCAGACAATACTGAATACTTTTCGTGAAGAATCAGAGCTTCCTTAGGAATTACCCTTTCTTCTATATTTTCTTCGATTACAATTGGTGGCTTTGGCTCTTCTGTCACTGGCACAGCAGGTACATCCGAATAATTCAACTGCTCGATCTTTTCTTCCTGCCGTGAATCAACTATCGGAGCAAAAGCGTGAGATACTGGACGTGCATCAGCTATATTTCTGAACTGTTCTGCCGAAATACGTGTAAAAGTATCATTTTTACGTTGACCGATTTGAATCTCAGGTCGGGTCGTATTTTCTTCAAGTGCAGTTTTTACCGTATGATAAATCGCCTCAAATACGGGCTTCTCATTTG
The DNA here is from genome assembly GCA_045606265.1 of Eubacteriales bacterium. Taxonomy (GTDB): domain Bacteria; phylum Bacillota; class Clostridia; order Oscillospirales; family CAG-272; genus RGIG4608. The sequence continues at coordinate 53,541 of JAZURO010000233.1, read as the reverse complement.
CAAATTTCACCTCAAGCTTTGTGGGGTGAACATTAATATCCACCGTTGCGGGATTGATAATCAAATTAAGAACGCAACAAGGGAATTTTTCAGGCGGCAAATATGATGTATATGCCTGCTCAATAGCGGCTATTGCGAGTTTGCTTTTGATATATCTGTTGTTAATAAAAAAATTCTGATAATTTCGATTAGATTTAACAACATCTGAGCGACCTATATATCCCTGTACTCTGATGTCGTTGATCTCGCTGTCAACATATATCATAGCATTTTGCATTTGCTTGCCCATAACCGTATAGATTACGTTTTCGAGCTTACCGTCACCCGGTGTTTCAAGTTTAAGACTGCCGTCAGAAATAAAGCGGAAAGAAATTTCAGGATGAGAAAATGCGATCTTTTCAATTATGGTTCCAATCGCACTTGCTTCGGTGGCATCACGTTTCAAAAACTTTCTTCTTGCGGGAATATTGGCAAAAAGGTTTTCAACAATTACTGTTGTGCCCTGTCTTGCAGCTTGCTCGCTGTATTCTGTAATTTCTCCACCGTGTGATTCAATCATTGCACCATAGGTTGCATTCTCAACCTTGGATATAATTCTGAGATCGGAAACCGATGCGATGGCAGCAAGAGCTTCGCCTCTAAAACCGAGTGTGAGAATTTTCATCAGATCATCGGACGTTTTTATCTTACTCGTTGCGTGGCGCTTGATAGCTATGGGAAGATCTTCAGCTTCGATTCCGCAACCGTTATCTGATACACGCATATATGTAATTCCACCGTTCTTTATTTCAACGGTTATTTGTTTAGCACCTGAGTCAATTGCATTTTCAAGTAACTCTTTTATTACCGACGCAGGTCTGTCAACAACTTCGCCCGCAGCGATCAGATTTGCAACCGCAAACGATAATACGTTTATTTTTCCCATAACTTCTCCTCTCTCTATTTAAGTCTGTTATTTAACTCAAACAGCAAATTCATTGCCTCTACGGGCGTCATAGAATTGATATCTATTTTCTTAATATCTTCGATTACTGATTTTTCAGTGACTTCTTCAAAAGTAATTAATGATTCCATCTCCTCAACAATATTTGTGTTGGAGGTTGTTAAAGTACGTGAGGTTTTTTCAACGGTTGAAAGAATTTCCTTAGCACGCTTTATGACTTCATTTGGCAAACCTGCAAGCTTGGCAACCTCAATGCCGTAACTGTCGTCAGTTGAGCCACGGATTATTTTTCTTAAAAAGATAATGTCATCACCACGTTTTTTAGCGGCAATATTATAGTTAACAATGCCTGCAAATTCATCTTCCATCGACGTAAGCTCGTGGTAGTGGGTTGCAAAAAGTGTTTTTGCACCTATTTTTTTACCGTTTGTATATTCAGTAATTGCTCTTGCGATGCTCATACCGTCAAACGTTGATGTACCTCGTCCAACCTCATCATAGATGATCAAGCTCTTTTGAGTTGCGTTACGAAGAATATAGGCAACCTCGTTCATTTCAAGCATAAATGTTGATTGACCTGATGCCAAATCGTCCGAGGCACCTACACGTGTGAATACCTTATCAACAATACCTATTCTTGCATCACTTGCGGGAACGTAAGAACCGATTTGAGCCATAACAACAATGAGAGCTACCTGACGCATATATGTTGATTTACCTGCCATATTGGGGCCTGTAATAAGCATCAATCTATTAGCATCAGTATCAAGATATACATCATTTGGAACAAAATATGTATCCTTTACGAACTGTTCTACAACAGGATGTCTGCCATCCTTTATGTCAATAACGTTGCTATCATCAATTTCAGGTTTAACATAGTTATTCTTTGCAGCAACCGAAGCTAAGCTGTTATATACGTCAATAGTTGCAACGAGATTAGCTGTTTTTCTGATTCTATCACTCTCGTTAGCAATTCGTTCACGGATTTCCTGGAACAAATTATATTCAAGCGTGCAAACCTTATCGGCAGCTCCCAAAATTGTTGCTTCAACGTCTTTAAGCTCCTGCGTTATGTATCTTTCACAGTTGGAAAGGGTTTGTTTTCTGATATATCTATCCGGAACCTGATCAATCAAGGACTTAGTTACCTCAATATAGTATCCGAATACTTTGTTATAGTTGATTTTAAGGGTTTTAATACCTGTGGATTCCCTCTCTTGCTGTGTGATACTATCAATCCAACTGTGTCCGTCAGACATTATAGAACGCAAATGGTCAATCTCAGCATTATATCCGTCAACGATTATTCCACCGTCTCTTACAGAGAAAGGTGCATCCTCTTTGATGGATTTTTGTATGAGATTATGAATATCAGAAAGAGTGTCAAAGCTTCCATATATCTTTCTGAGTTCTTCACTCTTACAATCGGAAATAAGACTTTTTACTTCGGGAAAAACCGAAATGGTGGAGCATACAGCTCTGAGATCCTTACCGTTTGCCGTCCCGTATATTATCTTAGTTAACAGACGTTCAAGGTCAAGAACATTTGCAAGGAGTGTTTCAATTTCTTGTCTTTTTATAAAATTATTGTATAACTCTTCAACTGCACTTTGTCGCTTTAAGATAAGAGATGATTTGAGTAACGGATGTTCTACCCATTGACGAAGCAAACGTGCGCCGGGAGCAGTCTTTGTTTTGTCAAGAACCCAAAGAAGTGAACCCCTTTTCTCTTTTGTACGCATTGTTTCGCAAAGCTCAAGATTTCTTCTCGAATTGACGTCAATTTCCATAAATTGACCAGATGAGTAAACCTTCAAGTCCTTAATGTTTGTATTATCGGTTTTTTGCATTTCTGAAAGATAATTCAGCAATCCACCGATTGAACAAATTATGGATTTTCGTCCTTCCCATGCACTTCTCTCACTATCAAAGGAAGATCTGAGAATATCAAATGCCATATTATAGTCAAATCTGAAACCTTGATTGTCCGTAATTGATGATGAGATTCGTTCCTTAATAAACTGTCCTTTATCCTTAATCGAATCTAAGGAAACATTAACAATAATCTCACTTGGCCTGTATGTTGAAAGCTCTGTATTGAGCTTTGAATACATTTCCTTACCCGTAAAAGCAGTTGCAAATGCTTGTCCTGTTGATACGTCGGCAAAGCATACGCCAATTTCTTCTGCATCATAATATATAGCACAAAGAAAATTATTCTGAGTTTCAGATAAGAGGTTGGACTCAATAAGGGTACCGGGTGTTACAACACGTGTAACATCTCTTCGTACGAGTCCCTTTGCAAGAGAGGGATCTTCCATCTGCTCACAAATCGCTACCTTATATCCCTTTTCAATAAGCTTTCCTATGTAGCCCTCCGCACTGTGATAAGGAACACCGCACATCGGTGCTCTTTCTTCCTCTCCGCAATCTCTGCCCGTGAGAGTTAATTCAAGCTCGCGTGAGGCAAGAATTGCATCATCAAAGAACATTTCATAGAAATCTCCAAGTCGGTAGAAAAGCAAAAAATCTTTATATTTATTTTTAATTTCAAAGTATTGCTCCATCATTGGTGTCATGGACAATACCTCCTATTCTAAAAGATTATTTCAGTGGCACTGTGAGTGGCAGGTTGCACAGTTATGAGTGCAAGCTGTTTTGGGATCTTCTCCTGTAATTGCGCAGGTGATAGTGTTATTTACTTCGTTCATAAGATCATTAACTTCAACCTGAAGCTGATTAATTCTGAGGAATGCTTCGTGAGTTACAATTTGATGATAAAGCTCATTGATTCTTTCATTTATTGCATCAATGGTGAAGGTATCTCTATCTTCCTTCATCATCTCAGCTTGAAGTACTTCCTGCTGAACTTCATATTCTTTGAGAGCGTTTTGAAGGTCAACGTTATTCTCGTATTCCTTTTTTGCCTCCTCAAATTCAATCATTCTTCTGTCTTTTTTTATCTCTTCGCCAAGCTGCTTGGCAAGTTCAAAAATTTTCATACTAACTCCTTATTCTACAATCTCTCCGATGAGAGCAAATGTTTCACATTTAGTGATTCTGATATTCAAATATTTCCCTGTATCATCTTCACTGCCGTCAAAAAGAACAATCTTGTTTCCCGCGGTTCTGCCTGACATAACTTTGGGATTATTCTTGCTTGGCCCGTCACAGAGTACTCTTATAGTTTCTCCAAGATGCTTTTGATTTATGTCATATGCAATCTCGTTTTGAAGGTTAAGCAATCTGTTAAATCTTTCTGATTGAGTGGAGGACGGCACTTGCTCATCCATTTCGGCAGCAGGTGTTCCTTTTCTCGGTGAATAGATGAATGAATAAATCATATCGTATCTTACACGTTTAAGTGCTTCGAGAGTAAGCTCGAAATCTTCCTCGGTTTCACCCGGGAATCCAACTATTATATCCGTTGAAATAACTATATCCGGAATTTTTTCTTTCATATAGTCAACTATTTCAAGATATCTGTCCATTTGGTAGTGACGGTTCATTGCTTTAAGTATTCTGTCACTTCCGGATTGCAAGGGCAAATGAAACTGCTTTGCAACGTTCTTATTATTTGCAATTACGTCAACGAGCTTCTTAGTTGCATCCTTAGGATGGCTGGTCATAAAATGAAGCAAAAAATCTCCCTCAATATGCGCAAGCTCGTCTAAAAGATCGGCAAAATCATAATCAAAATCCATATCCTTGCCGTAGGAGTTCACGTTTTGCCCCAAAAGAGTAATATCCTTATATCCATTTTCAACAAGAGATTTTACTTCTGCAAAAATCTCCTCTTTTCTGCGGCTTCTTTCACGTCCTCTGCCATAAGGAACAATACAGTAGGTGCAGAAATTGTTACAGCCGTACATAATGGATACCCAGGCACGGTAATTGCTTTCACGTCTTATCGGCAATCCCTCGGCAACCGCATAGTCTTCATCGGTACAATAAAGTCTTTTTCCTCTTTTTATTTTTTCAGAAAGAAGCTGTGGCAATTTGTGAATTGCGGCGGTTGAAAAAACAAAATCTACATATGGATATTTGAACTTTATGTCGTTAACTCTGTGTTCCTGTGTAACCATACAGCCGCATACGGCAATAACAAGCTCAGGATTCTTTTGTTTTATGTGTTTATACTGTCCTATAATAGAAAGTGCTTTAAGTTCTGCGTGCTCACGTATTGCGCAGGTATTGACAACAATAAGATAAGCATTTTCGGGTGAATTAAGAATTTCATATCCCATACTTTCAGCCATACCTGCAATTTTTTCGCTATCAGCTTCGTTTTGTTGACAACCGAAAGTCATAACGAAGGCTCCTTTTCTGAATCCGTGCTCCAACGCAAAGTTGTCATTTTCAGCTTTTATTTGATTTATATATTTGTATTGCTTTTCAATATCTTCGGGTGATAATATTTTTGTTTTCAATGCATATTTCTCCAGTATATATTATATCAATTTATAATTATACATTATTTGCGCCAAAAAGTCAAGAAAATTATATGGATTATATTAATATTTCTGATAATATATAAAAGAAATGCCCTCAAAAATTGGGGATTTGTTTTTTCAATTTCAGCTTTGCATAAATTGGTAAATGACTGCATTAATATACCAAGCAAATTATATTTCAAAAATAAAATTGTAATATAATTTATTGACACAGTGAAACAAATAAGGTATAATAATAAAGTACGTTTAAGAAAGGAGAGATTTTGTATGATACTGATTATTGCTGAGAAGCCGAGTCTTGCAAGAAATATCGCTGCCGGAATTGGCAAAATGGCAAACAAAAATGGGTATCTTGAGGGTAATGGGTATATTATTACCTGGGCATTTGGACATCTGTTTTCACTTGCTGATATTGAGTATTATAATCCGTCTCCGGATGGAAGCAATCGTTGGACTATGCAAAATCTTCCCTGCTTCCCACAGAAATTTGTGTTCGAGCTGAAAAAGGATGCAAAAAAACAAGTTGACAGCGGCGTTCAAAAACAGTTTAATACAATAAAATATCTTTGCAACCGTAACGACGTTAATATGATTGTCAACGCAGGAGACGCCGATCGTGAGGGTGAGATTATAGTTCGTTTATGTATTCAGAACGCACTTCAATCTCCAAAAGAAATAAGACGCTTGTGGCTGCCTGACCAGACTCCGCAAACGGTTGCGAAAGCTCTAAGTGAAATGAAGCCCGACAATGAATATAACAATCTTGCCAACGAGGGCTTTGCAAGAACTTATATAGATTGGCTGTACGGCGTTAATTTAACGAGATATGCTACTCTAAAAACTGGTTCTTTTTTGCGTGTTGGAAGAGTTATTGTTCCTATCGTTAAGGCAATTTATGACAGAGATATGGCAATTAAGAATTTCGTTCCTGAAACTTACTATATTATTGCAAGTAAAGAAGCTACAAACGGTGAGATCATAGAGCTGAACGGAAAAGAAAAATTCCCGAAGGATATGCTTAATAAAGCCGAGGAGCTTTGCGATAAATATAACGCTTCAACCGCTGTTGTAACAAACGTAAAAAGGAAAAAGGATACCTTGGCTCCCGGCAAGCTTTATTCCCTTTCCAAGCTTCAAAACGTTCTTGGTAAAAAGTATAAAATGTCAATGAAACAAAGTCTTGATATTATTCAAAAGCTTTATGAGAACGGTTATCTTACTTATCCGAGAACGAACTCCGAGTATCTTGCTACAACTGAGCAAGGTAAGGTTAAGACTATTCTCGAAAACTGCAAAAAGCTCGGTTATCCCGTTGAATTTAAGTTTTCGAAGAAGATATTTGATGACTCAAAAATAGAATCACACTCCGCATTGACACCAACTTATAAAATACCTGATGCCTCAAAGCTGACTCCCGACGAGATGAAGGTTTATTCCACCGTATTTCGAAGATTCGTTGCAGTATTCTGTGCTGAGGACTGTATTGTAGAGCGCAGTGAAATTACAATCAAAGTTGGTGAATATGAAGAGTTCTCTATTAAAGGAACTGTTATTCTTCAAAAGGGTTGGACTAAATACGACGACTACAATCAAAAGGATAAAATTTTGCCCAAATTATCCAAGGGTGATATTGTGAATATAAACTTTAAGCCCAATGAAAAAGAGACTGCACCTCCACGACACTATACTATTGAAACGTTGAACAATTATCTGAAAAATCCGTTTAAGGATGACAAGGCAGCCCTTGATGAAAAGGCGCAATCAGAAGATTCTGAAAACGTTGATGATACCGAGGATTACAAGGCAATTTTTGAGGGTCTTGAACTTGGTACAGAGGCAACAAGAACCGGTATAATCGATAATGCCCGAAACAGTCAGTACATTCACTTGAATAAAGATGTTTATACTATTCTTCCGGGTGGTATATTTATGATCGAATCTCTTTTGAGAATGAATATAAACATGGACAAGTATAAGACGAGCCAGTTGGGTCAGGCATTGAAAAAAGTATATCGGGGACAGATAGAAATTGAAGATGCAATAAAGTTAACCGAGAATGAATTATCACAAATATTCGTATCAAAGGATGCTCCGATTGAGCTTGACACCGATAATGGCTTTGTTGGCGACATAATTGGCAAATGCCCGCTTTGTGATGGCGAAATCAAGCGCACGAAATTCGGATACGGCTGTTCAAATTACAAGGAAAGCGGTTGTAGATTTACCATTGGCGCATTTATTTTGGGACGTTCAATTTCTAAATCTAACGTTCAAATGCTTATCACCACGGGAAAGACATCTAAAATTCAGGGATTTACCTCTAAAAATGGTAAAAAATTTGATGCTTTTCTTAAATTACAGGACGGAAAGGTCGTTTTCGACTTTAATTAACAAATCTCCTCTTTTTAACACATAATTTGTCACAATAATATACTGATATCAGAACAGTTTTATTTGTGCAAAAATTTCCTATTTATTTTTGAGTGAATGTGATTAAAACTCATATATGAATGGAAAAAATATACCTGTATATTCGGATAAGACTGAAAACTTATCTGCTTTGGAGGTAGTTTGATGAGTGTTAAAAGAGGGGATATTTTTTATGCCGATTTAAGTCCCGTAATCGGTTCTGAACAAGGAGGACTAAGACCTGTATTGATAGTTCAGAATGATGTGGGAAATAAATACAGCCCAACTGTAATAGCAGCTGCGATTACATCAAAAATTGGGAAGACACATCTTCCCACACATATAGATATTCACGCAAATGGCGTTGGTCTTGCCAAGGATTCTGTAATACTTCTTGAACAAATCAGAACGATTGATAAGCAACGTCTGAAAGAAAAAATGGGGCATCTTGATGAGAGTACAATGAATGAGGTCAATTCTGCAATTGCTGTCAGCTTCGGTTTGAGTTCAAATATAATAAATAATGAATAATTGATTTTTGTTTACAAAATGTTATTGATTTTTTATCTGAAATGATGTAGAATTATAGAGTCAATTGAAAACCCAAAAACGGAGACACTATTATGAAATTTGTACAAAACTATAATATAAGATGGCACGATACTAATGCTAACAGAGAGATTACACCGTCTGCAATATTGACATTAATGCAAGAGACTACCAACAAGCATATACAAACTATGTACCCTACATTAGAATATATCCGTGACGAGCTTCACCAGGCATTTATTCTTTCTAAGGTTTATATGAGATTCTATGAGCCCGCACATTCCTATGACGATATTACGGTAGAGACCTGGACGGGTGAGGAATCAAGGGGATTTACGTTTTACAGAAGCTTTGCTGTTAAAAAAGGTGATACGGTTATTGCAGATGCATTAACTGTTTGGTGCCTCCTTGATACGCAAAACCACAGATTGCTCCCTGTCACAAAATTTGATAATAGTTTTGTTGATGAACCATCATTATCGGTCGATATGCCAAGAAAGATTAAATATCCGGCCGACATTCAGCTTGAATATGTCGGTAACAGAAAGATAGTTTACAGCGATATTGATTACAATAGGCATATGAATAATACTCATTACCCGAATATGCTTATTGACTTTCTGCCAAATCCCGAGAAATTCAAGGTAAAAGAGCTTATGCTGTATTTCGCAAAGGGGGCTATTTACAATGACGAAATTCAAATACATAGATGTTGCGAAAACGATACATTTTATTTCAAAACTCTGAATTCCGCAGCTGAGACCTGTCTTGAAGCATTCATTAAAACCGAACCCCAGGATATTGAAATTAAATAGTAATATTTTACCTCCGATTATCATATAGTTTATTAACTATTAAAAAAACGGAGGTTAAATTTTTATGAAAACTATCAAACTGGGTTCCCTTTTTTTATTTCTTGCGGTAATACTTTTAGCAGTATTTATCGGAGGAAAACAAATCAATTCTACCATTGAAGAAACAATCAAATCAAATTATCAAAACGAAATTGAAGTATTGAAGGACAAAATTAATAAACAATCAGAATTGATTAACTCCATCATCAATATCTCAAACAAAAACGATCAAAGCAGCACTTCTAATTCTGATAAAGTTACCACAAGCAAACCAAGTGTTTCAACTACACCCGATAATGACACTCAGCTCACGGAATTTGAATACATAAAGGAAAATGGTGGGATTACGATTACAAAATATATCGGCAAAAACACAATGGTTCAAATACCAAATAAAATTGAACAGTTACCCGTTCTCAAAATCGGTGAAAATGCTTTTGCGGATACCAAGGTCAAAAGTGTAACGTTGCCCTCAAGCTGTACAGAAATTGATTGGTTCGCTTTTTACGGTTGCTATGCGCTAAGCACAGTATATATCTCTTCAAGCACAAATACGATAGGATACGGGGCCTTTGACTCGTGCTCAAAATCACTTACAATATACTGCGAGCAAAACTCCTATGCTCAAAAATATGCCGTTAGCTTCGGTATCAATTATTCATTTTTTCAATAGAAAAATTCGCTCGCAATTGCGAGCGATTTTTTATTGCTTCATTAATTTTTTTATTGCTTCAAATGATTCATCACTGATGTGATGCTCAATTTTACAGGCATCATCACTTGCTATTTCTTCATTTACTCCTATTTTAACAAGAAATTCAGTTAAAATTTTATGCCTTTCATATATTTTCTCGGCAACATTTTTTCCTTCCGCAGTGAGAGAAATATGTCCGTTTTTATCTACACATATATGCCCCGTCTTCTTTAATATTCCAAGCGCACGGCTTACACTCGGCTTAGAATACCCCATATAATCACAAAGATCTATGGCACGAACTGTATTATTCTCTCGTGAAAGCACCAAGATGCTTTCAAGGTACATCTCCCCTGATTCGTATAAACTCATAGTGCCCTCCTTTACATATTAATAATTCGCTCGGCTATTGATTCGGCATCAAGAGCAAAAGACTTATATATATTTTTCTCATATTTATCAGCAAACGTATCTTCCAAGGCGATAATCAAAGTCTTTTTATTGCCCATAATCTGTTTTTTATTAAGCTTATCCAATAGCATCATACCAAACCCGCCTGCCTTGATCTCTTCTTCAAGAGTGATTATCTTAATGCTCTTTTGAGGCAAAACGGATTCTACATCTTTTACCAAATCGGTATAAGGCATAATTCTTTCAGCCAGAATAATTCCCAAATTAATTCCCTTGTCTTGAAGTATTTTGCCTGCTTTGATTGCCTCAACAGCTATAGATCCGTGAGTAATTATCAATGCATCAAGTGATTCCGAATCATCAAAATTTGTTTTTATACCAAAATTGCAGGAACCGTTGCTGTAAAACTCATTCACAATCTCTTGCTTTTCCTCGCCTTTGTTATATCGTATTGCACAGGGAGAGTTGAGAGTTTGGGATAGCTTCATAGCAGTATGTAATGCACTGTATGTTGCAGGAGCATATAGGGTAATATTAGGGATCTGTGAAAGCATTGCAACGTCATAAATTCCGTGATGTGTAGCGCCGTCCGACGGATTAAGCCCCGCTCTGTCTATACATAGATTAACGGGTAGATTTTGCAGAGCCATATCGTGTATTATTTGATCGTACGATCTTTGCAAAAAGGTAGAATACACAGCAAAATAAGGTTTCATACCCTCTGCGGCCAAGCCGCAGGCAAAGGTTAATGCGTGTTCTTCTGCAATTCCAACGTCGAACGTTCGTGCGGGATATTTGGATGCAAATTCGCAAAGTCCTGTGCCGTCAAGCATTGCAGCTGTTATGGCACAAATCTTATCATCCTTTTCAGCTGAATCTACTAAATATTTGCCAAATTCATTTGAAAAGTTAGTATATTGCACCTTGGCGCTCTTTGGAGAAATGCCGTGATATTTTCCAGGGTCCTTTTCCGCCGGTTCATATCCCTTACCCTTTACGGTATTAATATGCACAAGAACACTCTCATTGCAGGATTTTGCCAACCTCAACGCATTTTCAACCTGTTTTTCATCATTTCCGTCGATAGGACCAATATAAAACAAGCCAAGATTCTCAAAGTAGTTTGATCCATAGAACATATCCTTGATTCTCTTTTTAATCATTCTTAAAAACTTAAATATGGGTTTACCAATTAATGGTATGGAAGAAATGATTTTTCGTGTAACCGTTTTAGTATTTACATATCCTTCTCTTAAACGGAGCTTGGTTAATATCTTTGCAAAGCTGCCAATATTTTTTGATATTGACATTTCGTTTTGATTCAGAATAATAATGAGTTTAAGATTTCTGTCGCAATTATTGAGTGCTTCATGCACCATTCCACCGGTAAATGCTCCATCGCCGAGAACAACAATTGTTGCGGCATCATTCCCTTGCAATTTATCTGCGTGAGCAAAGCCAAGACCCGCTGAGATTGAAGTAGAACTGTGACCTGCGCCAAAGCAATCATACTCACTTTCGTTGCGTTTTGTAAAGCCACTAAGCCCACCGCCCTGTCTAAGCTCATCAAACCGGTCTTTTCTTCCCGTTATAATCTTATGAACATAGCTTTGGTGTCCAACGTCAAAAATCAGATGATCCCTCGGTATATCGAACACACGGTGAATTGCCAGTGTAAGCTCAACAGTACCAAGATTTGAAGCAAGATGACCTCCGTTTTGTTCAACTTTTTCAATTAAAAAATGCCTTATTTCCTCAGCAAGAGGAATTATATCTTCCTCCTGCATTTTTTTAAGGTCTGCAGGAGAATTAATTCTGTCAAGATATTTATATTCTGCCATAAAATTCTCCAAATTTAGTGTATCTATATTATTATACCATTTTTTATTTATTTTTCAATAGATATTACAAAAAAAGAGCTTGGAAAATTCCAAGCTCTTAAAAATTATTCAGCCAAAGGTTTCATAGTTGGGAACAAGAGTACGTCACGAATTGATGCTGAATCAGTAAGAAGCATAACAAGTCTGTCAACACCAAATCCAAGTCCGCCCGTGGGAGCAAGACCGTATTCAAGGGCAGTTACGTAGTCGTAATCAACCTCAGCGTTGCAGTTGGGCTCATCCTTCTTCTTTGCTGCTACCTGCTTTTCAAAACGTTCTCTCTGATCAATTGGATCATTCAGTTCGCTAAACGCATTACCGAATTCAGTTGCGTTGATAAAGTATTCAAATCTTTCTGTAAATGCGGGATCTTCGGGCTTTCTCTTTGCAAGAGGACTGTTCTCAACGGGATAATCATAGATAAACGTGGGTTGAATAAGATGTTCTTCAACAAATGCATCAAAGAACTCAACAAGTACTGTTCCCTTAGTTGCATTTTGAGGAACTTCTACGTGGTGCTCCTTAGCGCAAGCTCTTGCATCTTCATCGGATTTCCAATCATAATAGTCAACACCCGCATACTTTTTAACTGCTTCAACCATTGTAAGACGTTCCCACTTGGACATATCAATATCTTTGCCCTGATATGTGATGAGAGTGGAACCGCATACCTTTTCTGCAAGCATTTTGTTCATCTCTTCAACAAGATCCATCATACCCTTATAATCCGTAAATGCCTGATAAAGCTCAATAGATGTGAACTCAGGATTGTGCTTTGTATCCATACCTTCATTTCTGAAAATACGTCCAACCTCGTAAACCTTATCCATACCGCCAACAATAAGACGTTTGAGATAAAGTTCTGTTTCTATACGAAGATACATATCCATATCGAGTGTATTATGATGTGTCTTAAAAGGACGGGCACTTGCACCGATTTCAAGAGGAACAAGAATTGGCGTATCTACTTCAAGGAAGCCCTTACCGTCAAGATACTCTCTGATATATTTAAGTATAAGACTTCTCTTTACAAATGTATCCTTAACCTCGGGATTCATAATAAGATCAACGTATCTTTGTCTGTATCTGAGGTCGGTATCTCTCAATCCGTGGAATTTTTCAGGAAGAGGAAGCAAACTCTTTGCAAGAAGCTCAATAGAATATACGTGAACGGAAATCTCTCCTCGTCTTGTAAGAAATACCTTTCCGCTGACACCGACAATATCACCGATATCCCACTTTTTATACTGTTCAAATGCTTCTTCGCCTATATCGTTTATACGAATGTAGCATTGAATTCTTCCCTTGCCGTCCATAACGTCGATAAAGTTGGCTTTTCCCATATCTCTGCGACTCATAATACGGCCTGCAATTTTTACATCTTTTTCATTGTATTCATCAAAATTGTTCTTTATATCAATACTGTAAGTATCAAAATCATACTTTACCTTTTCAAAGGGATCGTTTCCGGCTTCTTTAAGTGCAGCAAGTTTATCCCTTCTTATTTGAAGTATTGAATTAAGCTCTCTTTCTTCGTCAAGAGAAACAATTTCTTCATTGATGTTATTAAGTTCTGACATTTTAACCTCCCAATAAAGGATTATTTTCTTGTTACTTTAAGGATTTTCATAGAAATTGTGCCGGAAGGTACTTCTACAACAACCTCAGCGCCTGCACTCTTACCCATAAGTGCGTGACCAATGGGAGATTGGTCAGAGATTTTTCCGGAGAGAGGATCAACCTCGTTTGAACCAACTATGCTATATTCAATTTCTTCGTCAAAGTCATTATCATATACTTTAACTGTGGAACCGATACTTATAACGCTTGAATCAATTTTTGTTTCATCTATGATAAGAGCATTATCAATAAGTGCTTGAAGTTCAAGAATTCTTGCTTCGTTCTGTGCCTGCTCATTTCTCGCTGCATCATATTCGGAGTTTTCCGAAAGGTCGCCGAAAGAACGTGCGGTTGCAATAGCTTCTTTGATCTCTTCGCGTTTTACTGTCTGACGCTCTTTAAGTTCAGCTTGAAGTGCTTCAAAACCTTCTTTTGTGTACAACATTTGTTTTGCCTTTGCCATAATTAAATCTCCTGTCAAATAAATTAATCAATCAAAATAGATACAGCCTTTTGAAGCTGGTTATCAATATCTTCTGTAAGCTTATAGAAATGTGTGTCGGCAGCAATGCCCTCAAGCTCAACCGTGTAATTGGGTGTTATACCTATTCCACCGTCATAACCAACACCACAGGGCGGGAAATAGAGCTGAGTTGTGAGTTTAAGAGCTCCGTGATAAGCATCACCGTAATAGGAAAGGTCTATAATACTCTGAACACTTCCCTTACCGTAAGTCTTAACACCTACAATCTGAGCGAGCTTGTGATCACGAAGAGCAGCTGTAAACAATTCGGCAGCACTTGCAGAATTTTCATTTGCAAGCACTACAAATTCGTAACCGCGGTATTTTCCAATATCTCTTTCAGTAACGCTACAAGTAGAATAGTTGGAATTTGAAGAATAATTTACAACTCCTACCTTGGTAATCTTTGTATTTCCTTGATGGTCTTTGGTTGATACAATCACATCATCCTTTTGCAACAAAGTACTTAAAACTGCTGTTACAGATGCCAGATCTCCACCGGGATTATTTCTAACGTCAAACACAAATTTATTGCAGCCGTCTGCAATCAAGGAATCCATACAGCTCTTGAACTGTGTGGGAGTTGTCAGATCAAATTGGCTGATCTGAATTATTCCTACCTCAGAATCACGTACGGATTTTTTTGCAGTTACAGAAACTGTTTTAACCTTTGCTCTTTTAATCTTCATATCTTGAGTCTGTCCGTTTCTGTCTATAACAAACTCAGTGTATGTTCCTTCGGGTCCTTTGAGCTTTGATACAGCATATTCGAATGTTTCATAACAAGCTGCATTATTGATCTCTTCATCCGTATAGCTGGGATAAAGTGTTTTGATTTTTTCTTTGTTTTCAGCTACTATATCGGCAAGTGCGATTTTTTCTCCATCCAAGATGATATGAGTAACCTTATCTCCGATTTCAAGCTTGCCTTGCGCAGGTGAGTCGGGCATAATAAGAATAAGCTCCATAAAATATTCTTCATAATCGAATATTACCTGAACACCAATACCGTACAAGTCACCGTTGTTTTCTGCGGTCATTTCTGCAAATTCTTCCGGTGTATAGTAAACTGCATATTTATCTCCCGTTGTTTCAACGTATGCTTTTATTGCAGCAAGCATTGCCTTTTCATAATCAACATCAAAAATAGAAAAATTCTTGAAAAGTGCGTCAATGAGATAGAATGTATCTGAATAATCTATTGGATCTTTTTGCTCTGAATCGGGATTCTGAATATTGTTATTATGATTAACGGAACTGCTTGTAGTATTTGTATTCGATTGAACAAACGGAATACAAGATGAAATTGAAAATGTCAATGCCAAAAGAAGAAATATAGCCAATATTGATAATAGTTTTTTCATATATATCTCCATTTCCATAGTATTATAAGTAGTTTATGAACGAGACTAAGCGAAACGGATTTTGGCCGTTTCGCTTAAATTTAAGTACAAATCAATATTTTGTGGAAATTGACTTGAGATATTTCTGAACCATAAGTGCAACCTTGAATGTGATTGCGTGTTCAAATTCACGAAGATCAAGACCTGTGAGCTTTCTGATCTTTTCAAGTCTGTAAACAAGTGTATTTCTGTGTACGAAAAGCTTTCTTGATGTCTCGGATACGTTAAGATTATTTTCAAAGAAACACTGAATTGTCATAAGAGTTTCTCTATCGAGAGAATCAAGACTTCCTTTTTTGAATACTTCTTGAAGGAACATTTCACACATTGTAGTAGGAAGCTGATAAATAAGTCTTCCTATACCAAGATTTTCATAGCTGATAATGTTCTTTTCGGTTTCAAATACTTTTCCAACATCAAGTGCAACCTGAGCTTCCTTATATGCTCTTGCCAAATCCTTGATGTTATCGACAATGGTAGATACACCGATTGAAACCTTTGCATAATAATCATTGTTAAGAGTATTAACAATTGAATTTGCCATTTTCTCAATATCACGGGCTTCAGTACCGGGCTTGATGTCCTTTACAAGAACAACATCCTGTTCGCCAACACTAATGATATAATCCTTAGATTTATCCGGAAACATATTTTGAAGCATTTCAAAAGGCATCATATCTGTTCTGCCGTAGAACTTGATAAGAAATACAATTCTAACCTCTTCTGTATTGAAATGAAGCTCCTTGCTCTTAATATATATGTCACTGGGAAGAATATTATCAAGAATTATATTCTTAATGAATGAGCCCTTATCATATTTTTCATCATAAAGGTTTTTGATATTCGCAAAAGAAACAACAAGTATTTTGGCAACCTTTTCTGCCATTTTGTCATCACCTTCCACAAATACAAAATACTCTGATTTTGTACCGGATGTAATGGGACAATATGTATTACCAAGCAAAGTAAACATCTTAGCAGAATAAGATACTTCTTCTGCAACACCAGGAACTACTTCACCGATTTTAGTAAGCTCTGAGCAAGCAACCACAACGCCATTTTCATCAACAACGCCGATCACACGATCAACTGCATCCTTCATCTGGTGAACTACACCCTGAAATAATCTGTTAGACATAATTAAACCTCTCAATTTTTAGATTAAAAGTTTTTGTACATACTGTACTATATTATACAACAGTTTTTGTTATTTTTCAATAGGTATTTTGATATTTTCTCTAATTTTTTTAATTTTTTTTGTGCTTTTTTTATATTTTTATGTTAAAACTTTGCTCTACTTTAATTCAAATTCATACACTAGACAGCTAAGAGCAAAAATTGCAGCAGTTTCAGCCCTCAAAATTCTTTTACCGAGCCCAACAGAATTAAATCCGTGTGACTTTATAAGAAGTGCTTCATCATTTGAAAATCCGCCTTCGCTACCTATTATTACAGCCAAGGATTGTATATCTTTTCCCTTTTTTATTCTATTTATAGCAGTTCCAATCGGCTCGGTTTCCTGTCCCTCATAGCAGAATAATACTGCATCACAATTTGAAGCAGCTTGCACCATTTGGGCAAAAGATATACTGTTTTTAACCTTTGGAATTATTCCCCTTCCGCACTGCTTAGCGGCTTCAAGTGCTATTTTATTTCTTCGCTCGGTTTTTCTTTCCTCTGCATCCCTCTTAACCTTGACAACACAATACTCGCTTTCAAATGGTGTGATTTCATAAACACCGCACTCAACCGATTTCTGAATAATAAAGTCAAGCTTATCTCCCTTTGGAATTGCTTGGAACAGATGTATTTTTATTGGTAATTCACTCTCTGAAATGAATCTATTTACTATTTTAGCTTTAACATATCCGTCCGCAAATAATTCAAGAACGCAATCAAATTCGTATTTTTCAGAGTCGGAAACGATTATATGTTCGCCAACCGCCATTCGCAAAGATCTCGAGATATGATGAGCATCCTCACCGTAAATAGTTACATATTCTTCTTCAATTTGATTCTGATTAACAAAAAATCTTGGCATAATTTACCTCTTTGCAGTACTTTATTAAATTAATTCATTATACTATATATACACGCTTTTGTCAAAGCTTTTTGCGAAAAAAGAAAGGCACAAATTTCTTTGTGCCTTCAATTCTATTATTTACAATTCATTATGCGTTAAAAACCTCAGCCGCACTCTTTGCAAGACCTGCAAGACCTTGGAGTTCGGAAGGTACGATAATTGTGTTGGAGTTACCTTCACCAACCTTAGCAAGAGCATCAAGACTCTTGAGAGTAAGAGCTCCCTGACCGGGTTCAGAAGCATTGATCATCTTGATACCCTCAGCCTTAGCCTGTTCAACCAAAATAATTCTTTCAGCTTCACCTTCACCTTCGCAGATATCAGCTTCTCTCTTACCTTCAGCTTCAAGAATAGCTTTCTGCTTAGCTGCTTCAGCTCTAAGAATTTCAGACTGCTTATCACCTTCTGCCATAAGAATCTGAGCTTTTCTATAACCCTCAGCCTTAATAACCTCAGCTCTACGTTCACGTTCAGCGATCATCTGTTTTTCCATCGCTGCGCTGAGCTGTTCGTCATTGATAATGATGTTCTTGATTTCAACACGTGTAATTCTGATACCCCAAGCATCAGTAGCGTCGTCAAGGGTTGTTCTGAGCTTTGCGTTAATCAAGTCTCTTGATGACAACGTCTGGTCAAGTTCGAGGTCACCGATAAGGTTACGAAGTGTTGTAGCGGCAAGATGCTCGATAGCCTGGAGAGGATATCTGTGACCGTAAACGAAGAGTTTAGGATCAGTTACCTGATAGAACACGATTGTATCAACAAGCATTCTAACGTTATCCTTTGTGATAACGGGCTGTGATTCAGGAGCGTGGAGAATGGGGCTGTATGCGTTATCGTAATGCTCACGCTTATCACCATTCTTTGTGGGATACTTGCTATGATTGAAGCTTTCACCGATTACAAGAATCTGTTCTCTGAGATCAATAGGTTCGCCTCTTTGTTTTTCAATGAAAGGAACCTTAAGATGAAGACCTGTGTGCCAGGTTCTTGAATAAACGCCAAGTCTTTCCATTACCCAAGCTTCAGATTCGGGAACAATTCTGAGGTGAGCAATAACAAGAAGGAAAATAATAACTAAAACTGCTATAAACAGCAAAACCAAATCTAACAACATATTATTTTACCTCCCTCTTATCTTTCTCTTGAACAAATGAGCTTAACGCCCTCAACATAGTTAATGACAACGATCGTACCTTCTTCGATATAATCGTTTTCGCTAACAGAGCGCGCGCTCCACAAATTGCCTTTATATTTTACAAGGCCTTTGTCATGGATGTTGGAAATATCTTCAACAACAAGACATCTTTGACCAATAAGAGCTCTAATATTAGCTTTTCCTTTTCTGATTCTCTTATCGCTATTTGCCTTACCTGCTATGATATACCAAATAAGAGGTATAGCAACGATAACACCGGCAACAGCTACCTGTGCAAAGAAGCTTACGTAAAATTCATTTGCAGGCATTACAAGAGACACTATCATAGCTGCGCCTGTTGCAGCAGAAGCGGGGACACCAAACTTAGCATCGCCAAAGATTGAATAGAGCACTGAACAAGCCAACAATGCCGCCCAAATACCCGTCAAAACATAAACAAGCATATTGTTCTCCTTACATGTATCTATAGATTTTGAATTGAAAAAGCCGAAAAAGAAGCCAATTGACAATTCAATATTATGTTTCAATTTATCTTAGCATATTTTTCAAAAGTTGTCAATATCGTTTTTAATTTTTTTATCATATTTTTTTATTTTTTTCAAAAAAACTTGTTTATTCTTCTAAAATGTGTTACAATTAATGTTAAGTAATATTTCTTACTGGTTTTCGGAGGTATATTTTGAATTCTGATATCAATCTTTCTTCATATAAAAATCAAGAACCTTCATCTTCTCTATATGAATGGTTTGACTCTATCATTAAAGCGCTAATCATAATTTTAATTTTATTAACGTTTATTTTCAGGGTTTGCACCGTTGTTGGTGACTCAATGATAGATACCCTTCACGAAGGTGAACAACTGGTAATCTATAATTTTTTATACACACCAAAAGAAAATGACATTATAGTATTTCATCAAACCGGAGATTATCTAAATGAGCCCTGCGTTAAAAGAGTTATTGCAACAGGTGATAAATACGTCCGAATCGACTATAACAACGGTACTTTATTCGTTTCAGATGACGAAATATTTACGGATGAGGATATAATTGACGAATCATCCTATGCTTTTTTCGACTCGGGCGAATATGATGCCAGAGGAGTGTACGAGGTCTATGTTCCCGAGGGTCATTTGTTTGTTATGGGAGATAACCGAAACAATTCCCTTGACAGCAGATCTGAATTGATGGGAGTAATTGATGAAAAGACTGTGCTTGGCAAAGTGCTGCTCAGAATATCTCCCAAAGATAAATTTGGAATTATAAATTAAGGAAGAAAAAATTATGCCATCAGAACAAATACAGTGGTTCCCCGGTCATATGGCAAAAACTCGCCGAATGATCACGGAAAATCTAAAAAACGTTGACGTCGTAATCGAAATTCTTGACGCAAGAATACCCAAAAGCTCACGGAATCCCGAAATTGCGGCAATGACTGCGCAAAAGCCCACCATTTTGTTACTTAACAAGGCAACTCTTGCCGATCCGGAAATGACAAAGAAATGGTGTGAGTATTATTCAAATGAACAAACAATTTGTATTACCACTGACTGCGTAAGCGGTATGGGTATTAACAAAATTAAAGATGCTGTTAATACTGTTCTTGCTGAAAAGATTCAACGCTATGAAGCCAAGGGTATGACAGGAAGAAAGCTGAAAGCTATGATCGTTGGAATCCCCAACGTCGGAAAATCCTCACTTATTAATAAAATATGCGGCTCAAAGAAGGCAAAGGTGGAAAACCGTCCTGGAGTTACTGTTGACAAACAATGGGTTGACACAAATATAGGTCTTATGCTTATGGATATGCCCGGGGT
Organism: Eubacteriales bacterium; assembly: GCA_045606265.1. Taxonomy (GTDB): domain Bacteria; phylum Bacillota; class Clostridia; order Oscillospirales; family CAG-272; genus RGIG4608. The sequence goes on along the minus strand of JAZURO010000233.1, from coordinate 32,740 downwards.
TCTCTGGCCCAAATTCGACGATAGAACGATTGGTGAAAATCTTGCTCTTACAGGTGCCATTAAAGATAAAATTCTTGACATTGAGACCCTTGCCATAGTTCTCTGCTCCCGACTCAGAAAACAATACCCCAAGCTACTCTCAGAACGATACAAGCTTGGTGATATTTCAGTTTGCGATAATCTTACCGATCTTGAATTGTTTGAGTTAATTGGTAAAAAACGAGGATTTCTTATCAGCGGCGGCGAAATTGATTACGAAAGAACCGCCAATATGCTTCTCGAAGAATTCAGAAGCGCAAAAATAGGAAAAATTACACTTGACAGGATTTAGTTTATGTTAGAATATTCCATTGAACAGTCCCTTATTGAACAGGGCTACAAATTTGTTTGCGGTGTTGACGAAGCAGGCAGAGGTCCCCTTTGCGGTCCCGTTGTTGCTGCTGCTTGCATTTTGCCTATGGGTTTATACATAGAGGGACTTAACGATTCAAAAAAGCTCTCTCCCAAGAAAAGAAAAGAAGTTTTCAACAAGATAAAGGAAAATGCTGTTGCATACTGTATTGCCGAGGCAAGCGTTGAGGAAATTGACGAGCTTAATATTCTTGAAGCAGATATGCTTGCTATGCGCCGCGCTGTAGAAGGATTGCAAATCAAAGCTGATTTTGCAATCATTGACGGCAATATCAGTCGCGGATTTACTATCCCAACAATGACAATTATCAAAGGTGATGCTACAAGCCCGAGTATTGCAGCTGCATCAATTCTTGCAAAAGTAACGAGAGATGAAATGTGTGAGCAAATGGATAAGGACTATCCCCAATACGGTATTGCCAAGCATAAAGGATATGGCACAAAACAACACATGCAGGCTTTACGCGAGTTTGGACCGTCTCCTATTCACAGAAAAAAGTTCATACGCTTTCTTAATGAAGAATGATATGAAAAACACAACAGAAATAGGAAGATACGGCGAGATCGCTTGCTGTGAGTATCTCAGAAACAAGAAATTCAAGATATTGGAGCAGAATTATTACGCTTCTCACAATGAAATTGACATCATAGCCGAAAACAAACAATATATTATATTTGTTGAGGTAAAAACTCGCTCGTGCTCAAGAGATTCAAGCTTTGAGTTTGGAACTCCTGCATCTGCTGTTACGTATTCAAAGCAAAAACGAACTTTGATGGCTGCACAGACATATCTTACGCAACATCCAAGCAAGAAAACTCCCCGCATTGACGTAATTGAGGTTTATCTTGACAGAAATAACCCACTAAATATTATGAAAATAAACCATATTGAAGATGCATTTGGTAACTGATTATGAAACTTTTTGATTTGCATTGTGATACTTCTACACGTCTGTTAAGCGAAAAGCAGTCCCTTTACGATAATAATTTACACATATCCCTCAAAAGGACCGAATCCTTTGAGCAGTATGCTCAGGTCATGGCTGTTTGGACTAATTACAAACTGACTGATGATGAAGGATACAGCAGATTTTTTGAAGTGGAAACAAACCTTAGAAATGAAGTTGAAATTAATAAAAGTCGTGCTAAACTTGTGTCAACCTCGGATGAATTATTATCTTCTGCTAACGAAGGAAAGACACCTATAATTCTTGCAGTAGAGGATGCGAGAATCCTCAATAACGATATTTTACGTCTTACGACTTTGCGCAATCACGGTGTCAGATTGCTTACATTGAACTGGTACGGTGAAACCTGCATTGGAGGCGGTCACGATACAAACAAAGGCCTCACGGAATTTGGAGTATCAGTTGTTAAATCCTGCTTTGATCTCGGTATTATTCCCGACATTTCACATTGTTCCTTCAAAGGTGCCGAAATGACACTTGAATTAGCCCAACGATATAATAATCCAATCGTTGCGTCTCACTCCGATTCTTATTCCGTAAATCAACACACAAGGAATCTTAAAGACGAACATTTTCTTGAATTATTAAAGCTTGGAGGTCTTGTTGGAATTAATCTCTGCCCCTCTCATCTTGCTTCCGCTGATTCAGCAAACATCTCTGATGTCATAAGACATATCGAGCACTATCTGTCATTGGGTGGCAAAAATATACTTGCTATGGGAACTGACCTTGACGGAACAGATTTGCCCGATGGTTTTTTCGGAATTCAGGATATTCATAAAATTGCTGACGAGATGCAAAGACTTAATTATTCTGAAGAGCTTATAAACAAAATAATGTATAAAAATGCTTTTGAGTTTTTCAAAAGAAATATATGATGGAGAAATTTATGAATTTTCAAAGCACTAGAGATAAACAAGCAAAAAAATACAGCTCTGCGCAAGTTATCAAGCAAGGTCTTGCTGACGATGGAGGGCTTTTTGTTCCCGAAAATATACCGACGTTTACAAAAGATGAAATAATTTCCTTTTGTTCCCTCTCATATCCTGAGCTTGCCGCAAGGATTCTTTCTTTCTTTTTGAGCGACTATTCATACGACGAGCTTCTTGAAGATTGTATTCATTCTTATTCGGAGGCATCCTTTTCTAAGGATCCCTGCCCCTTGCATAAAATTAATTCCGATACGTATTCCCTTGAACTTTGGCACGGCCCTACGTGTGCGTTTAAGGATATGGCACTTCAAATTATGCCAAAACTTCTTTCACGGTCACTTAAAAAGACGGGAGAAACTCGCACGGCACTTATAGTTGTTGCAACATCGGGAGATACGGGCAAAGCTGCACTTGAAGGATACAAGGATGCAGCGCAAATTAAGATAAACGTATTTTATCCCCAAAACGGTGTAAGCGCAATTCAGGAATTACAAATGACCACACAAATCGGTAACAATGTAAATGTTTGTGCGGTTCAAGGTAATTTTGACGATATTCAAAGCGGTGTCAAAAAAATATTTAATAATGAAAAAATAGCAGATGAATTAAACGCAAAAGGATATTTTCTTTCAAGCGCCAATTCAATAAACTTCGGACGTCTTGCTCCACAAATTGTTTATTATGTTAAGGCATATTGCGATTTGCTGTCACAGAATGAAATTACTTTTGGAGAAAAGATCAATATTTGCGTCCCCACGGGAAATTTCGGTAATATACTTGCCGCATATATAGCAAAGATGATGGGATTGCCAATAAATAAACTGATTTGCGCATCCAATTCCAACAATATTTTAACCGACTTCCTGAACACAGGAAAATATGATAGGAACAGAGATTTCTATCTTACAATGTCGCCGTCGATGGATATTTTGATTTCAAGTAATCTTGAACGTCTTCTTTATTGGATTTGCGGAGCTGAGCAGACATCTGAGTATATGAAAGAACTGAATGATAACGGAGTATTTCAAATTGACGAAGAAGTTAAAGCAAAAATTGCTGAGAATTTTATTGGCTATTTTGCAGATGAAAGCAAAACCTCAGATACTATCAAAAAGTACTATAATGACTACGATTATCTGATGGATACGCATACTGCTGTTGCTTTCTCAGCTCTTGAATCATATAGGTATGACTCATCCGATGATACAAAAACTGTTGTAGCTTCAACCGCAAATCCTTATAAATTTGCAGGCAACGTTTACGGTGCTATATTTGGTGAAAATCAATTTGACGATCTTTCAATACTTAGGGAGCTGTCTGAAAAGACCCATACAAAAATACCGTCACCACTGACAGATCTCGATAAAAAACCTGTCAATTTCAGCGGTGTAACGACACCCAATAATATGTATAACGAATTGTTGCATTTTTTGGAAAAATAAAAAGCATACCTCAAAGAGATATGCTTTATGTGTGCTTATTCAGTTCTGTTTTTGAAGGTTGTGCAAAGTGTTTCTCTGCTTACCTCCGCCTGACTTGGTCCAACCTTGATATGACCTGCTGTACAATGCCCCTCACCTGTATGATACTGACAAGTGATTACGTCGCAGGTGATACCCTTGATCACATTTTTGGAATTTCCACAGCAATTTTTCTCGTTATTCATCTTATGCTCCGTTCTGCCTTGTGGCTTTTTATTGAGAGTTAACTCTCGATATTATTATTAGCTATTTCGGAGACCTTATTCACAAGAAAGGATTATTTAATGTCTTTATACGTTATTTCAGATCTCCATTTATCAACGAATGAAACGACAAATAAATCAATGGAAAAATTCGGTACTAAATGGAAGGATTATCATCAAAAGCTTGAAAAGTATTTCAAAGCCATCATCAATGACGATGATATTATCGTTATTCCCGGTGATATTTCGTGGGCTATGACACTTGAAGAAGCTAAATCGGATTTTTTGTTTCTTGATTCATTGCCCGGAACCAAGATTATCGGCAAAGGAAATCACGATTTCTGGTGGTCAACCGCAACAAAAATAAATTCATTTTTTGAAGCAAACAACATAAAATCTATCAAACTCTTGCACAATAACGCTTATTTGCTTGACGATTGTATAATCTGCGGTTCAAGAGGATGGTTTTATGATGAAAAACAACAAAAAACAGTTGGCGAGGTTGACTATGAAAAAATAGTTGCCCGTGAAGCTCAAAGACTAGAAATCAGTCTTATGGAAGCGATGAAAATAAAAAATGAGAACACGGATTTGCCCATACTTGTTTTTCTTCATTTTCCGCCTGTTTATGCTGACTGCGTTTGTGATAAAATACTTGACGTATTGAAAAAATATAATATCACAAACTGCTATTACGGTCACATTCATAACAATTATTCAATTCCAAGACAATTTACTTATGACTCAATCAGCTTCACAATGGTTGCAGCAGATTACCTGAATTTTGCTCCAATGCCAATTTTTATCTAATATTTTGGCGTTTTTGCGAAAAAACCTTGACATTTTGTTGTTAATTATGTATAATAAACGATGTATGTAAAAATATTTGGAGGATTAAAAAATGAATTTAATCAAAAACGAAAAAATCGAAGCTAACAAAGTTGAGCTTCACTTCTCTGTTGAACAATCCGTTTTTGAAGCAGCTATTGAGCGTGCTTACAAAAAAGAAGTAGGAAAAATCAATATTCCCGGATTCAGAAAGGGTAAAGCACCCAGATCTATGATCGAAAAAATGTACGGTAAGGGCTTCTTCTATGATACAGCTCTTAACGATATCCTTCCTGATGCTTATGAGGCAGCACTTATCGAGTCCGGTATCAATGCAGTTTCTATGCCCGAGATTGATGTTCTCTCAATTGATGAAAACGGTGTTGTTTTCACAGCTAAGGTATTTGTTAAACCCGAAGTTAAAATCGAAGGTTATTTTGGAATTGAAGTAACTAAGGAAGTTGCTCCCGTTACAGAAGACGAGATCAATCACGAAATTGAGCTTGTTAGAGAAAAATACAGCCGTCAGATAGATGCTAACGATCGTCCCGCAAAGCTTGGTGACACAACAGTTATCGATTTTGAAGGATTTGTTGACGGTGTAGCTTTTGATGGCGGAAAGGGTGAAGATTATGCCCTCAAGCTTGGCTCAGGTTCATTTATTCCCGGATTCGAGGATCAGATCGTTGGTCACTCAGTTGACGACGAATTTGACGTTCTTGTTACATTCCCCAGCGAATATCATGCCGACAACCTTGCAGGCAAAGAAGCTGTATTTAAGGTAAAGATCCACGCAATTACAGAAATTGAGCTTCCCGAGCTTGATGATGAGTTTGCTAAGGATGCTTCCGAATTTGACACAATCGATGAATATTTGGCTGATATTAAGGCTAAAATTGAAGCAAGACACGAGTCCGATGCTCTCGCTGCTATCGATTCTCAGATCGAAGACGCTCTTATCTCTAAGATTGATGCCGACATTCCCGAGGTTATGTTTGAAGACGAAGCCAACAAGTACTTCAGCGATTTTGAAAATCAGATCAAATCAATGGGTATCCCCACTGAAATCTACTTGCAGTACGTTGGCATGACTATTGAAGGACTTCGCGCACAGTACAGAGCTCAGGCTGAACGCAACGTAAAGGTTAGACTTGCTGCTGAAAAGATTGCTGAACTTGAAAATATTCAAGTATCTGATGAAGAAATCAACGCTGAATTTGAAAAGATCGCTAAGGCATACAATATGGAAATTGAACAGGTTAAGGCATCTATCAATCCTGAATTGATCGCAGCTGATTTGTCTGTTAAAAATGCATATAATGCTGTAAAGGATCACGCAGTTGTTAAATCTCCCAAGAAAAGAGCAACTAAGAAGACGGCTCCCAAGGCAGAAGCAGTTGAAGGCGAAGAAAAACCCGTAAAGAAAACAAGAAAAACAACTAAGAAAGCTACTGAAGAAAAAACAGAAGCTTAATTACCTTTTATAAACAATAAGGAGGTCATTACCTATGATGAATAATGCACTCGTCCCGATGGTCGTTGAACAAACCGGCAGGGGCGAAAGATCCTATGATATTTTTTCAAGACTTCTTAATGACCGTATCATCTTCCTCTCTGACGAGGTAAATGATGCAACCGCTTCTCTTGTGGTTGCTCAGCTCCTTTACCTTGAAGCACAGGATCCCGATAAAGATATTTCCTTTTACATCAATTCTCCCGGCGGATCAGTAACAGCCGGTATGGCAATTTATGATACAATGAACTTCATAAAATGCGACGTATCAACCGTTTGTATCGGTATGGCAGCAAGTATGGGTGCATTTCTTCTCTCAGCAGGAACTAAGGGCAAAAGATTTGCTCTTCCCAACAGTGAGATTATGATACACCAGCCCCTTGGAGGAGCAAAAGGTCAAGCAACTGATATTAAGATTCAGGCTGAGCTTATCCTTCGCACACGTGACCGTCTCAATTCAATTCTTGCTAAAAACACAGGCAAGTCAATTGATGAAATTGCACGTGATACAGAAAGAGATAACTATATGACCGCAGAGCAAGCACTTGCTTACGGTCTTATTGACAAGGTTATCGATAAGCACGCTTGATAAGAGGTAAATATTATGGCTGAAAATAAAAAGCCCGACGGAAACGGCAATACCCCAAAAAGGTATTGCTGTTTCTGCGGAAGACACGAAAATCAAGTTAATTTCCTAATTCCCTCACCCAAGGGCGTTTATATTTGTGATTACTGCGTTCTTGCTTGCTCGGATATCTTGGACGATGCATATTCGGATTTTTCAGATTCATCTGACGAATTCACTCTCCAGGATCTCCCTAAGCCCGCAGACATTAAAAGAACTCTTGACGAATACGTTATTGCTCAGGATGATGCAAAAATTGCTCTTTCTGTAGCGGTTTATAATCACTATAAACGCATTTTATCAAAAATTGAGTCCGGGGATAATAAAGAAGCAGACGGTGTGGAGCTTCAAAAATCCAACGTACTTCTTATAGGCCCCACCGGTGTTGGAAAAACATATCTTGCTCAAACGCTTGCAAAAACGCTTCAAGTTCCCTTTGCTATTGCCGATGCTACCACTCTGACTGAGGCAGGTTACGTCGGCGAAGACGTTGAAAACATTTTATTGAAGTTAATTCAAGCAGCTGATTATGACGTTAAGAGAGCTGAAAAAGGTATTATCTATATTGATGAAATTGATAAGATATCACGAAGAAGCGAAAACCGTTCAATTACCCGTGACGTTTCAGGTGAAGGTGTTCAGCAAGCCTTGCTTAAAATACTTGAAGGCACGGTTGCAAACGTTCCTCCTCAGGGAGGACGAAAGCACCCCAACCAAGAGTTCATTCAGATTGACACTTCAAACATCCTCTTTATTTGCGGAGGTGCATTTGACGGACTTGAGGATATTATCGAAAAACGTAAGGGTAACAACGTAATCGGTTTCGGCGGCGATGTTAAGAAAAAGAACGAAAAGAAGAAGGACGGAATATATAAGGACGTTACCTCACACGACATTGTTAAGTACGGCTTGATACCCGAGCTTACAGGTCGTATTCCCGTTATTGTGGCTCTTTCTGAACTTGACAAGACGTCTTTAAGACGCATTATAACAGAACCCAGAAACTCACTTATCAAGCAATATATCAAGTTGTTTTCCATTGATAACGTTGAAATTGAATTCAAATCGGACGCTATTGATGCTATTGCTGAGCTGGCTATTGAGCAAAATACGGGAGCAAGAGGACTTCGCTCCATTATTGAAAGCTTTATGACTAATATTATGTTCAAAGTTCCCTCCTGTAATGACATTTCGAAAGTCATTATTACAAAGGATACTGTAATGAACAAAAGCGAACCTGAATATATACTGAAATAAAATTTGGCTGTTGCAAAAGCAACAGCCAATTTTTTGTTTATTTGCAGCCACAGCCCTTATCCTCATGTTTGAGCTGGTGAGGAATTGGAGCTGCTCCACTTGTAAATTCGTGCGTTGGGAAAGCCATACATTTGAAAATATCGCAAGGATTTTCTTCAGAATGCGTTAAACATTCCTTATCGGGAACCGTATATTCGGTCGCCTGAATCAAGAATTGTGCTATGCGAACTATTCTTACAACCGAGAACAAGCCAATTGATACCACAAGAAAACGAGTACCGTCATAATCACTGAGTGGGCCATTAATGTTTCTTGTAACTCCCTCGGGAATATCGCAACAGTTACAGCAGCAAATGCAATGATGTTCATGTTTCTTTTCAATTATTTTTGCGTTAAGTATGATTGGATCAACCACCTCAACCACAGCTGTAGGCACATTGCCATCTGTGCAGCAAACCTCGGTCGGCATTTCACAAAATCCCGATGTACCTGTACTCTTAAACACGTTAAGATTGCTTTCACCACCAAATAATACTACATTCTTATCGATTACTGCAATACCGTCAAATTCCTGAATTCTTCCGGGAGATAAGCAGGCCTCAAAGGTAATTTTGATATACAATCTTAAATTTACTGAGTAAAATCCTCTGTTGAATGCGATTGGATCAACGGTAATATTGCTCCAATTTATACAGGAATCCTTTACTCTGATATTACCTGTACGCTCTATTATTTCATTTCCGAATGCAGTTAAGAATACCTGAACATTTTCATAACAGTCTCTATCTCTGCAAGAATCCAAAACTCTGTTTGCTTCGATACAAACTGTTTCCTTTGGTAAGCCCGGTCCTGAACACATAAATCTATTATCCGGCATAAATCAACCCTCCAAAATAGTTATAGGAAGAAAAATTCTTTCTTCCTTAACATATTATGCAAAAATATAATCTATGACAATAGATTCAAAAACAAAACTGTTTTCTCATTCTTTCAAGCGCACTTTTTTCAATTCTTGACACCTGGGCTTGCGAGATCCCGATCTCCTGCGCTATTTCCATTTGAGTCTTATTATCGTAAAATCGCATTGTGATTATCATATGCTCGCGTTCGCTTAAAACCTTCATAGCATCGGCAAGAGCTATTCTTTCAAGCCATTTTTCATCCCCCGATGTCACATCACTTAATTGATCTATTACATATATAGAATCACCGTTGTCGGAATAAACGGGCTCGTATAATGAAATCGGTGCAACAATAGATTCCATCGCGCGAACTACCGACTCTTTGCTTTCACCAAGCTTTTCAGCAATTTGTTCCAGTGTTGGTTCATTTTCATTTACTCTTGATAGCTCTTCCCTTGCTGTTAATGCGTGATATGCAAGATCTCTCATTGATCTGCTGATTCTTATACTGTTATTATCTCTGAGATACCGTCTTATTTCACCAATAATCATCGGAACTGCATAGGTCGAAAACTTGACGTCTAGCTCAACGTTGAAATTATCCACTGCCTTGATAAGTCCAACGCAACCGACTTGAAAAAGATCATCAACATTTTCGTTCCTGTTCATAAATCTTTGAATTATACTTAATACCAATCTAAGATTACCGTAAATTAACTCTTCACGCGCTTCCTTATCTCCACCTTTACATCTTTTCAGAAGCTCTTTCTTTTTTTCGTCACTCAATACTGTTAGCTTCGACGTATTTACTCCGCAAATTTCAACTTTATTATAATACATATTCAACTCCATAAAGCCATTTTTATATATTAAGTATTGACTTTACAAAGTATAAATTATACAAGATTCAACAAGTGTAAAAAATGGAAAAGCAGCCGAATTTTCGGCTGCTTTTTCTGTATTATTCAATGTCTTCTATAACCTGTTCGGGTGGATTTTCAAGAACGTGAGGATTCTCAAAAATCTTTTTCATCATTTTGAACGCAGATGCATAGTAATAACCGTCACAAATTCTTTCATCGGTTACTACTTTCATCTCTATATATCTGTATTTCTTGGGGTTTCCTTCATCATCCAATTTAATTCCCGTTTGCTTAGCACCGTATGAAACGAAAATGGGAAGATTTCCGAAGTCATATATATGATGATAAACAGGTCTGATGCCGAGTGAACCCATAGATGTAATGATCATAGATCCGTGGAAGGGGCTTATTCTTGTAACTGCTCTTGGAAGAAGTGCGTAATAGTCGAGTGTTTTAATTAACCAAACAACAAATCTGAGCAAAAATCTTGGCAAATAGTTCAATACGCCTGCTAACTTATCGGTGTCGTTTCCTTCGGTATCACCCTTATTTTCCATTACCGCTTTATTGAATTTGTCATATACGTCATAAATTGTATCAGTGGGCTCAAATTCAACCTTAATGCAGGCTTCTTCCCCCTCAAGAGACATTTTTTTCTTAATAGTCATCAAAACTTCAATATTGTTTCTCGAATAAATAGTCTGTCCGCTGACAAAACGGTTGATAGCGGGTCGTTGAGAAACTACTCTTATGTAAGAAGCAATAAACACGTGCAAAAGCGTAAAGTTAGTTCTGCCCTCTTTGATCTGAGCTCTGCAAAACTTATCAGCTTCGGCAACGTCGAGTTTTTCAGTGAAAAAGTTCAACGAGTCAGTACGCTTAGACATAATATAGGGCATAAGTCTGATAATAGGACTAAGAGTTCTTAGTTTTCTGCCTTCTTTTCTATCGCCCAAGCGACGCTTTCTTTTCTTTTCAGCCATATTATTCTCCTTATTCAGTGCAAATGAATATATTCACAAATTATGAATATTCATACAATAATTACAAAAATTATCCTAACGTATGAATTATATCACATCTTGATTCATTTAGCAATAGCTTTCGACAAACTTTGTTAATTTTGCACTAATTTCAAACAAGATTTTGAATAAAAATACAGGTGTTTTTGGACAAAAATTCAATATTGGTATTATTCACCACCGTATCCTTGCTTGTATGTATATACGGAGTGTATAAAAGTCCGCTATTCAATTTCTTGCACACCACGCAAGCAACTCCTTTTGGGAAGTTTTTGTGATCGGAATTAGAATCTGCTTCCTTATGTGTCAAAAATTCTACTTTGAACTTTTCATCAGAGTGACAGTGTTGCCTCAGATAACTGTACTCCTTGGATTCAATCGCTTCCTTTTGAGCGATAAAGAGAACGTTATCTCCATTTCCAACACAGTCAAAATTGATCAGGAACCTGTCCTTCATATCATTCTCGTGATCCTTGAAGTAAGCCTTTGAGCCCTTTTTGCCCTTTTCTTCATTATCAAAAAGTACAAATGCTACTTCTTTTAGCTCGGTTTCGCTAAGTCCATCAATAATACTTAGAATAGTTGCCACTCCCGACGTATTGTCATTATAGTTATTTTTATTCTTAAACCCTCTCATTATTCCGAAGAATAATCCATAATAGGCAATCAAAAATGACAAATAGAATACTCTATCGTCATTAATAAGAAGTCCGCCCATCAAAAAAGCAAACGCAAACGATACTGCAAGCAAAAATATTATCGGTACAAATTGATATGCATAAAAGACCACTCTGTTTTTAGGGATCATAATATTGGGAAATATTGATTGCGCAGGTGTGTCGTAGTGAGCAGTAAAGACAGCTTTTGCATTTGTGGGCTCACCAACAATAATATTATCGTTTTTTCCGTCAGCTGTTCGTTCAACTCTGGCATCAATTCCCTTATCTTTAAGGGTAGTAATTATGTATTTTCTGAAACTTTCCTTTTCCTCAGCAGTTTTGCGCATTGGATAATTCTTATTCAAATAATCTAAATGTGTCATTTTTTTTATTCCTTTACTATTGAGACAACGTTTTCAATATGTCCTGTTCTTGGAAACATATCAACCGGATCTATTTCCCCTATAACATAACCGAGATCGGCAAACAATTTGCAGTCCCTTGCAAGTGTATCGGGATCACAAGATACGTAAACGATTCGTTTAATACTGCGTTTTGCTAAAAATTCAATTACCTCTGGTGTACATCCCTTTCTTGGGGGATCAAGAATCACTGCATCTGGGGTGAGTGCACCGTGCTGCGACTCTACGGACAAAAAGAGACTCTCAATATCCTTAGCGTCGCCTGCATAGAACTTTGCGTTCTCGAATCCGTTAAGCTGAGCGTTAGCTCTTGCACATTCAACTGCACCTTCGACTATTTCAATGCCGACAATCTCATTTACAGCATCAGCCATTGAAAGACCTATCGTACCAGTTCCGCAGTACATATCCACAAGGGAGATTTTTTGATCAAATCCTCTTATTGCCTTTTCCTTGGCAAGTCCGTACAGAATCTCGGCTCCATCGTGATTTACCTGATAAAATGATTCGGGAGTAATTCTGAAACGAACACCGCAAAGTACATCCTCGATAAATCTTTTGCCGTGAAGCAAACGGTATTCATTACCAAGAACTACATTAGTATTCTTTTTATTAATATTGAGCTGAATACTTGCTACCGAGGGAAATCTTTCAACAACAAGGTCAACAAACTCCCTCGCATCAGGTATTTTTTCACCGTGAATTACAAGACAGAGCATTATTTCTCCCGTGCCTGCGCCATATCGCAGGTACAAATGGCGAAGAAGTCCTTTTCCCGTTGTTTCGTCATATACAGTCAGCTTTTTTGCGTTTGCGAAATCACAAACCGTATGCAAAATATCACCAAACACCTTGGGTTGGAGCGAGCAGTCAAAAGCAGGAACAACGTTATGCGTTTTTGATGCATAAAAACCTGCGACAATTCCACCTTTGGTCATCGCAAACGGATATTGTGCTTTATTTCTGTAAGCTCTTGTGTTCTCTGTGCTGTGCACATCATTCACATAAACATCGGGTAAGCCCGCCTTGATAAATGCGTGTTTTACATAGCTCTTTTTTATTTCCTTTTCGTGCTTATAGGTAATATGACGGTAAACACAGCCACCGCAACTCTCACTTGCAGTGCAGAAGCACGTTTCATCACGATATACCGATGGCTCAAGTATTTCTTCAAGACGGGCAACCGCAAAATTTGTGTTCACCTTAATGATTTTTGCTTTAACTTTGTCACCCGTAACTGCACCGCGGATAAAAACTACCCGTCCGTCCTCAAGATGTGATACACCTGCGCCAAGATTATTTATATCTTCAACAATCAGCTCAACAGTATCGTTCTTTTTCAAATTAAACATAATATTCATCATTTGTTTCAAGGCATACGCAAACAACGTCATCATTCTCGCTCATATCGGGAGCAAGTGCGATATTATTGTTCTTAGCAGTAACCTTTCCTGCTCTTCCTGCAGGTGTATGCTCATAATCAAGATAGCCCACTATCATAGTTTTTTCATCAAAATAGGTCTTATCAAGATCAAGAAAACCATTAATAAATGCATCAAGAGAATAATCATAAAGGTCAGTATTTTTATCAAAATCGGCTATTCCTCTGCAAGTAAGAACAAATTCCTTGCCATTCTTTAACGTAACCTCCTCAAAAACGGGAAGATCTGAAAGATAATCTAAAAATCCCTCTTTTGAATCGGAGTCAGCATCCTTAAATGCTTCAAGCGTAGCTTGTCCTCCGTCCTGCGCCCAAGAAATCATATCCTTTGTAAATGATGCGGAAGGGACTCCGCCTTCCTTTATCATTCTATCAAACTCAGAAAGAAGCAAATATGCTTTGTAGTCGTGTTCACCAAGAACCGAATAAACGTTATATCTTCCACTGAGATCATTAACAAGCTCAATGGACTGATCACCGTAATCTACAATATTTCCAAGAACGTAAAGTATATCGCTATCTTTAAGATTAATCTTTTTAATCAGTTTTTCGAATTTTTCAAGTCTTCCATAAAGATTTGCAACAACAAATGTCATAATTTTCTCCTTATATATGCTTAATTACATTGGTTTCAAAAAATCCGCAATTAATATCTTTATCAGCACCAAGAACTATATCAGCAAGATTTTTAAGAGCAATATTCTCGGTAAAATAGTGTCCTGCTTCGACAAGATTTATATGACTATCCTTGCAATCGGTAAGGTTGTGATAACCTATTTCGCCGGAGAGATAGGTATCAGCTCCTGCGTGGTATGCATCTCTTATGTAGCTTCCGCCACCTCCCCCGACAAGCGCAAGACGGTGAACCGAATTATTGTTTGATGCATAATTAAGATGCTCACATCCAAGCTTTTCTTTTACCATAATGACAAATTCATCAAGAGACATCTCACTTGGCAAATTACCAACTCGCATAAGCTCAATTCCGTCACACTCGATTTTCTCAACATCCGTCAATTCAAACAAGCTTGCCAATGCATCATTGACACCGCCGTCAACAGCATCAAAACGAGTATGGAAGGACATAACGGAAACATCATTTTTGATCAATTTGATTATTCTTGACGGAATGCCGAAATCACCTGATACACTCTTAACCCCCTTAAAAATAAGAGGATGATGAGAAATTATAAGGTCATATCCGTTTTCAATTGCAAAATCAATTGCTTCGGGAGTCACGTCCATACAAAAAAGTACATTTTTTACTTCTCTGCTACCGTCGGGACAGCACATAAGTCCGTCATTATCCCAAGAACAGGAAAGCTCTCTTGGTATTCTTTCATTCATATATTTGCTAAGCTCGTAAACTGTCATTTTTTACTCCTCTATGTATTTATTTATTCGTTCAATCATTTGAATTTCAATGGTAATATCCTCTCCGCCTGCATTTTTTCCGAGGACTTTTCTTTCAAGCTTTCTTTTTGTTGTACCTAAAAGCGCCAAAAGAAGCTCAGTTTTTTCACCGAGTATGTATTCGCCAAAAGCGTAAGTAAAGGCGTCGTACTGCCTTTGAGTTCCATCGTATTGCGCACAAATGGTCTGATATATCTTTCCTCTATCTGAGGAAAGCTGTTCTCCAAGAATATTAAAGCCGTTCTGAGCAAGATACTCTCTGAGCTTTTCGGGATGAGTCATTGGCTGTAAAATTAATCTTTTATCACTATCCTTTAACCAAGGAGCTTCGTCTATAATTTTCACTATCAGCTCTCCACCCATTCCAAATATCGCAATATCATCAACCTTTTCGGGATCGATTTTACTCAGTCCGTCGCAAAGAACGGTTGAGATACTGTTCCCGTAACCGTATTTTTCAATATTCTCTCCCGCTTTATCAAGCGGTCCTCGGTTTATATCGGCAGCAACAGCTGTTGAAATAACTCCCATATCCATAAGATAAATGGGTAAATATGCGTGATCAGTTCCAATATCAGCGAACATCCTGCCGTTTCTTACAAAAGGAACAGCTGTCAGTAATCTATCATTGATTTTGATTTTTTCCATAAATTCTCCCAAGAGCGAAAAGGGGCTTTACAGCCCCTTTCAATTAATTTCCAAGAAAAGCGTTGATCTTTTCAACAAGCTTGTCAGCATCAGTTCCGTGTACTGCACAAGCATCAGCAATGTTTTCACCGCGAGAAGCGGGACAACCAAGACAATGCATACCTATTTCAAAGAAAAACTGTGCAGTTTCGGGATTGAAATCAAGAACATCGCCTATAATGGATTCCTTAGTAACTTTCATATTTACAATCTCCTATTCTATATCATTACGAAAAATATTATATAATATTTTTTGGCACATGTCAATAAAAAAGTTACTTTTGGCAATAATTTTACAAAAATTCCTTCATTTTTTCGATATTTCTTTCTTCAAAAGCCACGATTTCCTTAGCCAATGAAACTGAATTCTTACATTCGGGATAATTCTCATATGCGCTGACTTTTTGCAAAAGATCTGTTACGTCCATAGTTGAGCCCTGTACCATCATTTCTGCCATATGACTTGTAGTACTGTCCTGCATCGATTTCATTTCCATTCCGATTTTCGCCCCAAGCTTTGAAACAGGATTCACTTCCTTGGGCTCTATTCCCTGCGACGTAAGCTGTTTTTTTACGTCCTGAGCATATTTTTCATATTGATCCAACTGAGTTGTCATAAGTGTTTTCATATCATCATCCTTTATTTTGGGAAGCAAATTAATAATGGAATCAGATCCCATTTTTACGTTTGAGTAGATATCCTGCAAAAGCTCGGCGTCTTTGTTTCTTTGTTTATCGTTCATCTTATTTCTCCTTGATAAAATTGGTAAAAATATTATTCCCGATTAAAAGAAAAATATACAATTATGTTGACAAAGCGTGAAAAAATGATATAATGATTTGCAGAGGTGATATTATGAAAATTGAGAAATTGTATATATTCCCACAAGATGAAAATGCACATTTAATAACTTATATCCAAGACAATCCGCCGGAAATGGACAATCCACCAAGACGAGCTGTTCTGATTTGTCCGGGCGGTGGGTATGAATGGGTTTCTAACCGTGAAAGCGAGCCGATTGCACTCCAATTTTTAGCTCGCGGATACAATGCATTTGTACTTAAATATTCAGTTGCAAAACTAGCAAAGGATCTTAATCCATTGCGTGAAATTGAGCTTGCAATCAAGCACGTCAGAAATAACGCAATTCCTTATAATATACGCCCTGACAGGCTTTTTGTAGTCGGCTTTTCGGCGGGTGGTCACCTGGCTCTTTCAAGCGGAACCTTACTTCAAAAGGATGCCCGTCCAAATGCTATGATTTTGTGCTATCCCGTTGTAACCGCTTCCTGTCCCACGCATATGGGTTCTCTTTTCAACTTCTGCGGAACGGACAATCCGTCCGACGAGCAAAAGCATCTGTTTTCACTTGATTTGCACGTTGATGACGATACTCCGCCAGCATTTATCTGGCACACCGAAAATGATGATGCCGTGCCCGTGCAGAATTCTAAAAACTTAGCCGATGCCCTTAAAAAGCACGGTATTGAACATCAGCTCGTTCTCTTTCCTGACGGACATCACGGTCTCTCTCTTGCGACAAGCGAAACCTGCAAAGAAATACCCGAAAACGAGCCGCATCCTTGCTCAGCTTGGGTTGATCTGGCGGATAAGTGGATTAAAAGATTATAGAAAAAACCTGCGAGAAATTCTCGCAGGTTTTTTTATTAAAGATTAATTATCTCATCAAATTTGCCGTAATTCTTTTGATTTTCACCGTTACCCACAGAGCATTCGGCGTGTGCATTCTTAAATGCCTCAAATACGGGAATGAAAGACTTAATGTCATCTTTACTGAACGAAAGTACGTCTGCCATATGCTGCGCTTTTTCTTCGTAAGTATAGTTTGCAAGGTATCCGATTTCGTTTTCAATACCCTCTTGCTCCATTGATTTGGGATTTACAAAATCTGCAAGTGTGCTGATAATACATCCAAGAATTTCTCCGTCAGTAAATTCATTGTTAGCAAGATAATCTGCGATCTTATCATAAATATCATAGGTCTCTTTAACCTTGGGATCACGGTATGAATAAACGTTCAAAGCTCCACGTCTTGCAAAACGGAGTCCTGTTCCGTAAGCTCCGCCGACCTCACGAATATTATGCCACAAGTATCCAAGTGAAAGAAGATTTGAAATAGCTATATGCTTTCCACTATAAGGAAGAATCTCATTAATATCAAGCGAACGAACGTTGAAGCTGATTCCTGCGGGGATTGCATAAGCTACCTTCTTTGTATCCGTATTTACAAGCGTTGCTCCTTCAAGCTTAGAACCATTGTTAAGTGTGAGTTTGTATGCAAGAAGCTCTTTATTGCCTGTCAATCCCGTGTAACAAAGATTATCTTTACCAAATACCCTCGCAAGAAGTGCTTTCGCATTTTCACAGAATTCGGCAGGCGCCTGTGAATATTCCTGAATCTTCATAAACAACGGATATCCGCCAAAGAGTATGCTATAATATCCGCTTGCGGAAATAAGTGCTTCGGAGCTGTTAAGAGCAAGTCCTACTCCGTTGCCCATAAACTGCATTCTTGTGTTATTAAGCTCACGGGCAAGAACTGTTTTTGCCGTTTCTTCATCATAAACAGTCTTACAAAGCATTTCACTTATTGTTTCAAGTGCTTTTTCTGCATTCTTTTCAAGACAAGCAACACTTACTACAAGATAAGGTTCTGCTTTCTGCATTGTGGGAGAAAGAGTTGTTGTTGAGAACTTCCACTTGCCCGCATATCTGTTAAGACGGTTGGAAAGCTCTGACGGTGTGCTGCTTTCAGTAGCAAAATCTCCAAGTGAACGTGAAAGAAGCTCAACTGTCATAATCTCATCTGCGTTAAGTCCCGCAAGTGAAAAATAGAAGCGATAGTATGCTATCCCGTTAGTTTCAGCGGGTGTATAAAGAACGTTTTCATCAACGTGAAATTCCTTTTTCGGAAGCTCTTTTGTGAGCTTATCAAGTGAGAGAGTAGGCATTTTTGCAATAACCTCTGGTGTATCTCTATCCATTGCGAGCTTCGTTCCGTCAACAAATCTCTTAAATGCTTCATCCTTAACTTCTTCTGAAAGCTCTGACGTGTATTTTTCAACCGTCGCAAGATGTGCCGCACTCGATTCTCTTTGCACGGGAACGAGCAATGAAATTGCCGTTATTTCGTTTTCAAAGAATATTTCACGAAGAAGGTTTTCAAAATATCCATTGTCAAGCTCACGCTCAAACTTTTCAAATACTTCATCAATCTCAAAATAAGTATTGAGAGGAACATTATAGAAATAGTTATTTGCAATATTTATGAAATCATAGATGCAAAGACCCGTTACAGCATTTCTCTGCTCCTTCATTCTGAAGCTTGTCGCAGAAATTTGTGAGAGCATAATTTCTTTATCAATACCATTATCAATAATGCTCTGAATTGTATCGTCGATTATTTTTTTAATTGCGTCACAATGCTCTTTTTCGGTATTATAAGCTGCAAATCCCCACGAAGTTTGAATATCGTCCGTTGAATCGTAAATATCCGCATCTGCCATAAGACCGCTTGAAGTCAAAGCTTTTTTCAAGGGTGATGAGCTATTGTCCATCAGATAATTAGCAAGCAAGCCCGCTGCCAACTGTCTCTCGGCATCGTTATACATACCAACATTATATGAATAGATAATGTTTGTCTTACCTTTTGTATCCTCTGAGGGAGAAATGGGGTATTCGTGCTCGCATACTCTGTGATTTGGACCTTGGATCGTGTGTTTAATCTCGCTTCTCTCTTGAGATGCACCTGCAAGCCATTGGTCAATAATATCGGTGTATCTGTCGATATCCATATTACCTCTGAGGAAAAGTACACAGTTTGCTGTGCTGTAATACTTTCTGTATGCAGCAAGATAATTTTCATAGGTAAGTGAAGGAATTACAGAGGGTTCGCCGCCGCTATTATACTTTTGATAGGTATCGGGGTAAAGATCAGCTGTCATAGCTCCGTAAAGCTGGCGCTGAATTGATGCCGTAGCACCCTGCATTTCATTATATACAACACCCTTAATGTCATATCCGTTTTCTGCCTTTTCAATATGCCAGCCTTCACGAAGAAACGTTCCTTCGGCAAGAATCGGATTGAAAACCGCATCAAGATATACCTTCAAAAGATTCTCAAAATCATCGGGATTGCAAGAAGCGCAGGGGTACATTGTCTTACCCTGGAATGTCATAGCATTGAGGAACGTATTCATTGAGTTTTTAAGCATAAACAAGAACGGTGAGTTCATAGGATAGTTCTTTGAACCGTCAAGCACCGAGTGTTCAAGAATATGGAAAACACCCGTTGAATCGTCCGGAATTGTCTTAAATGCTGCACAGAAGGATTTCTCCTCTGTACCTGAGTCAATATAGATAAGCTTTGCTCCGCTAATATGATCGTATTCATAAACGTCATATCCGCAGGAGTCAAATCTCACCTTATTGGTAAAAGTAAAGTTTTTCATAGTTTTCTCCTTTATATGTATGAATTTGTTAACAAATAATTATTTGCCGAGCATAATCTTGATGATTTCTTTGTCGGTGGTGCTCATGCCCTCTCTGGCAAGCATTCCAACGTTTCTTATAGTATTTTCCACGCCCTTGGTAACGATACCGTCTCCACCGTAGAACTGCTTGTCCGCCTTTGCCATATTACAACCGATAATTCCAGCTTCAACTGCCATAGCGATTTTGGCAGCGCAAGATGCTTTGGCTCCGTCACAAATAGTTCCCGAAAGTATTGCAACCGCATTGACAAGAGTGTGTGCAATTTCACGGTATCTCCCCCCTTGAAGATAACATATACCTGCTCCTGCACCGACGCCGGCGCTTATTGCTCCACAATACGCAGAAAGCGTTCCTATTCCCGTTTTCTGATGAATAGTAACAAGGTCGGAAACAAGTAACGCACGAAGCATTGTGTCTTCATCAATGGTATTTTCTTGGGCATATACCACCACAGGAACAGAAGCTGTAATACCTTGGTTTCCGCTTCCCGAAATAATACACACAGGTAATTCACAACCACTCATTCGAGCATCGCTTCCTGCTGCTGCATAAGCTTTCAGCTTATCCTTGATAGTTGCGTCACCGTCATTGTAAAGTATTTTTCCGATAGTTGCTCCATAGTCATTGGTCAATCCCTCGTTTGAAATCGCCATATTCATTTCTATTTGCTGCATAAGGTGCGGTCTTATTCTTTCAAGATCAACCGTATCGGCAAATTCCACAATATCCTTGACGTTCAAAAGTGATCTGTCAGCTTTTTTCAAGCTTTTGCCCATTTCGGCTTTCTCGTTACGATAATGCTCGGTAATATCCTCGTCATTATAGGTAACTGAAACAACATTAGTATGATAATCGGAAATTCTGACCTTAACTTTATCATTTCCGGATATCGCTTTGATGAAAAGGTCAAAATTGCAGGGACTTTCAAGCTCTTCAATTATAATCTGATTCTGTTCTTTATAGTTTTTGATCAGCTCTGCGTCTTTTTCAGAAAGTGCTGATAATAGTTCAAGCTTTAAGTCATACCGTCCTGAAACAATACCCGCAGCAACAGCACTATCAATACCGTGCATTCCACCTGTTGAAGGAACGATAACACTTTTTACATTTTTAATTATATTTCCGCTAAGGCGAATAACTACGCATTCGGGTAATCTGCCCAATGCGTGTCGTGCAATAGACGATGCATATGCAATTGCAATAGGTTCAGTACAGCCCATAGCTACTTGCAGCTCCTCTATCAATATATCTTCATAAGTTGTAATAATTTCATTTGAAAGCATACACAGTTCCTCTCAATATCAAATTAAATTAATTTTATCACAAAACCTTGTATTAGTCAACAAAATTATAGCTGTTTTCTACCTTTTTTTCTATTAATAAATAAAAATATATGAAAAACCTATTGAAATTTGACAAAATGTATGTTATACTGTATGTTGAATTTTTATGAAAGGAGTTTACTACTGTGGACCCATTACCCCGAAGTTGCCCTGTAACTCGGAACTATAACGACAGGCATTCCAATTTGTTCAGATGCTTTTGCTCGTTTTCGGGCAAAAGACTACACTCACCGCTTATCTGCTGAGTGAAATCTTGATCTATCTTACTGAACAATATCTGAACTTAAATTAATTGGAGGAATTATGCCTATACTAAGACAACTTTTATTACAAATTTTACTTATTTCACTCAATGCTTTTTTTGCCGCTACGGAAATTGCCGTTATTTCTCTTAACAGTCAAAAGATGAAGGCACAAGCCGAGGACGGCGACAAAAAAGCTACAAAAATTGCTAAAATTCTTGACGATCCCACAAAATTCTTATCCACCATTCAGGTTGGAATTACTCTTGCCGGATTTATGGGATCAGCTTTTGCTGCTGATAGCTTTGGCGATATGCTTGCCGCGGCTATGGGTGGTGCTAATTCTGAACTTATAAGAACTGTATCCGTAATTATCGTTACACTTGTTCTCTCTTACTTCACACTCGTTTTCGGTGAGCTTGTTCCCAAGAGAGTTGCTATGAAGAACAAAGAAAAAGTAGCGAGAGCTTTTTGCGGTGTGGTTTCTGTTCTTACAACTATACTTAAACCTGTAATCTGGTTCCTTTCCATTTCAACAAACGGTATTCTCAGACTCTTTGGAATAGATCCCAACGAAAAAGAAGAAGCTGTTTCTGAAGAGGATATAGTTACTATGCTTGATGCAGGTGCTGACGAGGGTGGTCTTGACGAGGATGACGTTGAGTATATCAAAAACGTTTTCAAGCTTGACAATCTCACCGCTGCTGACGTTATGACGCAAAGATCTTCCATCGTTGCAATTCCCGATGATATTACAGAAAAACAGCTTATTAAGATTATCAAAGAAGAAGGTTATTCACGTATTCCCGTATATACTGAAAGTCTTGATAAGATTATCGGTATCCTTTATGCAAGAGAGTATCTTCTTAATCATACCAATCCCAAGTACAAAATCGAAAATGCTATGTTTACACCTAAATACGTTCCTGAAACAATGCACCTTGATGCTCTTCTTAAAGAGATGCAGGATACTCACAACCATATCGCAATCGTTGTAAACGAATACGGTGTTACATCAGGTGTTGTAAGTATGGAGGATATTATCGAAGAGCTTGTTGGCGAAATCTGGGACGAGTTGGATGAAGCCATTGAGCCAATTAAAGAAATAGCAGAAGATAAATACAGAGTACTTTCAACTGTATCTCTTGACGAGTTCTTCACATTCTTCGAAATAGACAGTGATGAGGAAAGTGAATCAACTACCGTCAACGGTTGGGTTGGCGAACGTGCTGAGTCAATTCCCGAGGTCGGATTCAGCTTCGATTACGCCAATATTTCCGTAACCGTTACCAAGGCAGACGATATTATGTCTCACGAAATTGAGGTAATTGTACATCCCGAAGAGGTCGCACTTGAAGAAAACGACTCTGATGAGTAAAATTGCACAAAAACGCAACAGATTGATTTCTGTTGCGTTTTTTATATAAAAATGCTCTGAATTCTTGATTTTTTAAGAGTTTTTATTATACTGTGATTTGTTTGAAATGTCTTTTGAAAGGCATTTTTTAGTAACTTTTTTGGCAAAATGACGAAAAGTAAAAAAATCTTTTATTTCACACAAAAAAGGGTTGTTTTTTGGTGAAGTTTGTGCTATTATGTATATAGGATAATTTTATGATTTATAAGTATGCCAACTTTTGTTTGCATGCCAGTCCTTATATAATTATAATGAAGGTTTTACGATATGATTCACGATTTACAAAAAGCAAGTTTGATGAAGCGCTTTTCGGCTTTTTTACTTGACCTTGTAGTTTTTCTGATGGTTTTCACAGGCATTATGCTTTTGGCATCATCTGTCTTTGATTACAGTGCCTATTGGGAGCGCTATGAGACACGTCCCGTAGAAATTGAAGAAGAATATAAGGTAAAATACGAAGTAAAAACACTTGAAGATTACTATTACATTTCATACGAAGAATATTTGACAATGGATGAAAGAGAGTTGAATAATCTTCCCACTGACGTACGCACCACTTTCGATGCGTGTTATAAAGCAACGCAGGAGGCAATTTTTACCGACAGCGAAATGATCGGACTTTTTGAGATTTTAGTAAACTTATCACTTGCAATTCTCTCGATAAGCTTACTGATCTCTTTCCTGCTTTTAGAGTTCTTAGTTCCAATGCTTTTCAAAAACGGACAAACCATTGGCAAAAAGATATTCTCTATTGCAGTTATGCGTAGTGACGGCGTAAAGATTTCCTCTAAGATACTGTTCATTCGTACAGTATTAGGAAAGTTCACCGTTGAAACGATGCTTCCGATTTTTATGTTCTTATTGCTGATTATCGGATTTGAGCCAATCGTTTGTATTGCGGTTATTTTGCTTATTCCGCTTATTCAGCTTGTTCTTATGATTACATCAAGAACTCGTTCCCTCATTCACGACAACCTTTCTTCAACGGTAGTAGTTGACTTCCAAAGCCAAATGATTTTTGAGTCCGTTGAAGCAAAGCAAGAATATCAGCTCCGTTTGCATAAAGAGGCGGCTGATAAGGCAAGTTATTAATGCCCACTAAATTAGTTCTTAAAAATTTTTTATATAAGAAATGGAGATTATATGAAAGTTGTATTAAAAAACCTCACAAAAGTCTTCCCAAATCGCGATAAGAAAAAGGCCGGTGAAGACGTTGTAGCGGTAAATAACTTTAATATCGAAATTCCTGACGGTAAGCTCGTTGGCTTGCTCGGTCCCTCAGGATGCGGTAAAAGTACTACCCTCTACATGATTAGCGGTTTGCAAAAACCAACTTCAGGACAGCTCTTCTTTGGTAACGAAGACGTTACCGAGCTTCCCACTGAAAGCCGCGGCGTTGGCTTGGTATTCCAGAACTATGCACTTTATCCTCATATGACGGTAAAGCAGAACATTTTGTTCCCCCTTCAGAATCTTAAGGGTGCAGATAAGCTCTCAAAAACCATTATGCTTGAAAGAGCATACGAGGCGGCAAAGCTTGTTCAGATCGACGAGCTTATGGACAGAAAGCCCAGTGAGCTTTCCGGTGGTCAGCAACAGCGTGTTGCTATTGCCCGTGCTCTTGTTAAAATGCCCCGTGTTCTTCTTCTTGACGAGCCTCTTTCAAACCTTGCTGCCCGTCTCAGACTCCAAACACGTGAAGAAATCAAGAGAATCCAGATGGAAACCGGAATCACAACAATTTTCGTAACTCACGACCAGGAAGAAGCTATGAGCATTTCTGACTTCATCGTTGTTATGAAGCTCGGTGTTGTTCAGCAGGTAGGTAAGCCCCAGGATGTTTATGATGATCCCGCTAACCTCTTTGTTGCTAAGTTCCTTGGTACTCCTCCTATCAACGTATTTGACGGTGAAATTAAAAACGGCAAGCTCTTTATCGGTGGTGCCGCAGTTCTTGATACTCCCAACGTTGCCGATCAGAAGGTAACAGTTGGTATTCGTCCCGAGGGCTTTACACTTGATCCCAACGGTCCTTTTGTTTCAAATCTTTCTAACGTTGAGGTTATGGGACGTGACGTAAGTGTTGTTTCAAGACACGACAACTCTCAAAATCCCGTTGTAAGATCCATAATCAGCTCTGATGCGAATATAGATCGCTCCGCATCAACAGTATCCTTCTCACTTAAACCTCATAAGGTATTTGTTTTCAATAAGGAAACTGAAGAAAGAATTAAATTCTAAGGAGAACGACTATGGTTGATAATAAACAACAATGGAAGGCCTGGTTGTATCTTTCCCCAGCCATAATTCTGTTGCTTATCTTCACGGTTTGGCCAATCTTTAATACAGTTAGACTTGCCTTCCTTGAAGGATATGATACAGCAGTTGAGCTTGGTTGGATGCGTAAAGGTCAAGCCCGTGGCGAAGCATATCCATTTACATTTGGTTTAGGAAACTTTTTAACTGTTGTTAAGAACAAAGAGTTTGTGAACATCCTTAAAAACACACTCCTCCTTTGCGTATTGACAGTTCCGCTTTCAACATTTATTGCGTTGGTTATTGCAGTTTCCCTTAACTCAATTAAGTTCCTTAACAGAACACTTCAAACCATTTATTTCCTTCCCTACGTTACAAACTCCATTGCAATCGGTATCGTATTTGCAGCGATGTTTACTATGACTACGGTTAAGAATAATGGTGAAACGATTATTGTTACGGCAGGTATTGTCAATGACATAATAGGGTTATTCGGAGTCGAGCCGATTGACTGGCTGGGACCGAAATCGACCTATTGGCAAAATATCTTCGTTATGGTAATCTATATCGTTTGGAACGCTCTTCCCTTCAAGATTCTTATTCTTCTTGGAGGTTTGCAAAGCGTTAACAAGCAATACTATGATGCAGCTAAGGTTGACGGTACATCAAAAGTAAGAACATTTACAAGAATTACTGTTCCGCTTCTTTCACCGATGATCGCATACGTAATTATAACGGGCTTTATCGGAGGATTTAAGGAGTACACAAGTATCGTCGGTGTATTTGGTGAAAGTATGGGTCCCGTTGGTGAGGCATACCGACTGAATACTATGGTTGGTTACATCTATAAGTATATTGCAGAAAATCAAGGCCGCGCCAGCGCCGCTGCTCTTATCTTGTTTGCCATTATCTTTGTGGTTACTATGATCAACCTCAAGGTAAGCAGCAAGAAGACACAGTATTAAGGAGGTGCGCATAATGGCTAATTCTCTTACAAAACGCACGATGCAAGAAAAGGATTTCAGCAGAGTAACCGCTACACAAAAGGTATTCAAAGCAATTGGTACGGTTATTAATTATGCCTTCCTTATATTAGTTGCATTTACTGTATTGCTTCCATTCTATTGGATGATAGTTTCATCACTTAAATCCACAACTGAGTATATGAGAAATCCCCCTACTCTCTTCCCGCTTGAATTCCACTTTGAAAACTTCCTTTATGCTTTCCAAAGAGGTAATCTTTCAAGATTATTCTTGAATACAATTTTTGTCGGATTGGTTTCAACAGGACTTTCTCTCATTATTACTATTCTCTCTGCATTTGCTTTTGCAAGACTTGAGTTCAAGGGCAAAAACGCTCTCTTTGCTGCTCTTCTTGCAACTATGATGATTCCCGGTGAGCTTTTCACCATTACGAACTATCAGACAATCGCTATGCTTGAGTGGGAAAACACCTATCAGGTTCTTATTATTCCGTTCTTGGTCAGTGTATTCTACATCTACTTGTTAAGACAGAACTTCTTGCAGATTCCTAATGAGCTTTACCTCGCCGCTAAGGTTGACGGTACAAGTGACTTTAAGTATCTTTGGAAGGTTATGATCCCACTTTCATTCCCAACCATTATTTCCATCACTATTCTTAAAATGATGGGCTCTTGGAATACTTACGTATGGCCAAACCTCGTTATCAGTGATGAAAATATGAAGCTCATCACTCAGGGTATCCGTGATGCAGGCTTCACTCTTGACTACGACCCCATGAGAAATTTGTTGCAGAACGTTCCTTCACAGGTTAACATTCCTGTACAAATGGGTGCGGTTACTATCGTTTCACTTCCCCTCTTCATTGTATTTATGTTCTTCAGAAAATACATTATGAAGGGTGTTTCAAGAAGCGGTATCAAGGGTTAATTTATTATAGGTTTTAAGATCTATTGAAGAGATTTGAATAGATCTTGACAAATATTAATTCATTTACGAAAGGAAAAACCAAAATGAAAAGAATTTTTAGCTTATTTCTCCTCGTTGCTATGATTCTCAGTATGTTCTCATTGGTGGCTTGTCCTAATAATGAGACACCTACAACAACTCCCACCAATGACAACGGAGACGGCACAACATCATCAACCGACCCCAGCGGTCCCGTTAACCCCCCCAGTGGCCCTGACTACAACGGTGTTTATGACGGCTCCGCAGTTACTATTGAGTTCTGGCACACAATGGGTCAGGAAAACAAAACGTTACTTGAAGATGCTATCACAAGATTTAACGAAAAGTATCCTAACATCAAGGTTGAACATCTCTCCTACGGTGACTACGATAAGGTATTTGACCAGATCAGAACAAAGCTCACAGCAGGTAAGCAGCCCAACTTGGCATTCTGCTATCCCGACCACGTTGCAACTTACAACAAATCCTACTCTGTAATTACTCTTGACGATCTTATCAACAATACAAACGTTATTGAAGGTACAGGCGAAATGATGGGCTTTACACAGGCTCAGCTCGACGACTTCATCGAAGGTTACTACAATGAAGGTAAGGAATACGGCGACGGTAAAATGTACTCTCTCCCCTTCCAGAAATCAACTGAAGTTCTTTATTATAACAAGACAGTATTTAATCAGCTCGGTATCCCTGCTCCCGAAACTTGGGACGACGTTGAAATCGCTATCAGTCTTCTTAAATCAAGATATCCTATGTCAACTCCTCTCGGATATGACTCAGAAGAAAACTTCTTCATCACACTTGCTGCTCAGTACGGCTCAAACTATACAAGTGCAACAGGTAACCACTACACATTCGTAAATGATACAAACAAACAGTTTGTTGCTAAGTTTGCTGAATGGTATCAGAAGGGTTGGATGACAACATCTGCTCTTATGGGTGGTTCTTACACATCTGACTCCTTCACAAAGGCAAATGATGAAACAGGTAAGATCTTTATGTCCATCGGTTCTTCCGCAGGTGCAAGATACCAGAGACCTGACAAGGTTAACGGCGAATATCCTTTCGAAGTAGGTATCGTTCCCCTTCCTCAGGTTGACGTAAACAATCCCAAGGTTATCTCTCAGGGTCCTTCAATCTGTATCTTTGAAGATGATAACAACATTCAGGAAGTTTATGCTTCTTGGCTCTTCCTCAAGTTCCTCACAACTGACCAGCAGTTCCAGGCTCGTTATTCAATGGATTCCGGTTACGTTCCCGTAATCAAGTCTGTTGGTGAAACACAGATCTACAAGGATTACCTTGAAAAAGCTGACGGTGGTGACTTCATCACATCTTTGGTTGCTAAGGTAGCTCTTGAACAGGAAGAATACTACTTCACATCTCCCGCATTTGCAGGTTCTGCTGATGCTCGTACACAGGTTGGTCTTCTCGTTCAATCTATATTCTCAAAATATGAGCTTAACGGCGACAACTCAAGTATGATTAATTCTGAATTCCAGAAATATTACGAATACTGCTTAGAATAATTCATTTATAATTGTTTATAAGTACAAAAATACAAAATAATATAATTTGCTGATATGAAGAATTTTATTAAGTTTTTATCGATGTTTCTTCTTATCTGCACACTTGTATGTGCGCTTGGGGCTTGTGACTGGTTCACTACCCCAACCACAACAGTGGCAGAAAGCACAACATCCTCAACAACAACATCTTCTACAACATCTTCAACAACAAGCGGTAATGAACCCCCCGTTGATGAATGGATAGATTACACAGATCAGCTTAAGCTTGATATGGAATCTCCCACTCTTAAATGGGAAGTAACCGTTAAGATGTTTATAGACGGTGATACAACTCACTTTTACATTAACCAGTCAGGAAATATAAACGATATTTCCAAAACTCCCGGTATTGACGGAGTTCTTAAAGCAAGATATCTTGCTATCAATACTCCTGAATCCACAGGTAAAATTGAACCTTGGGGTAAAAAAGCTTCCAATTTCACAAGATCTAAGCTCGAAAATGCTGAGTCCATCATCATTGAGAGTGAAGATGCTAACTGGAACGTTGACTCCACAGGTGAAAGATTCCTTGTTTGGGTATGGTACAAAGCTCCAGGTGCAAAGGATTACAGAAACCTTAATCTTGAAATCCTTCAGGAAGGTCTTGCTGTTTCCAGCAAATCCGCTGACTGCATCTACGGTGATATTTGTGACAAGGCAATCGGTCAGGCAGCTGACAAGAGACAGTACGTTTACGCACCTTCAAGCGTAAAAGACCCTGACTTCCCTTACGGTGATGCCGAATTTATGACACTTAAAGAGCTCAAAGTTAACATTGACCAATACATTGGCAAGAGAGTTGCTTTTGAAGGCATTATAGTTAAAGACAGCGGCGGTTCCGTATATATCGAATCATATGATGAATCTGACGGTATCTACTACGGTATTTCCGCATACTACCTCACATCCGGTCTTAACGGATACGGTCTTGAGGTTTTGAAGGTTGGTAACAAGGTTCGTTTTGCAGGCGTAGTTGGTGAGTTTAACGGCTCATATCAAATTACTGACCTTAAATACGACGTTTGGAATACTTCCAACTCCAAGAATATGAATCTTATTTCCACAGGTCATGAGCCCGCTTATCAGGAAATTACTCCTTTGCACTTTGACGTTCAGTCCAATCAGGGATTTATTCCGATTGAAACAATCGTAGACGGCGAAGAAGTAATCAAGGAAATGCCCTTTATGTTCCTTGCTCAGGATTCCTCTGTATCTATGAAGAACCTTGAGATATATGACGTATATACCACTAAAAAAGGTGATTCCACAGGCGCTATGACTCTTTATTGCAGAGTTAACGGTGTGGAAATTCAGGTTCGTACAATAGTTCTTCGTGACGAAAACGGTGAGCTTATTACAGAAGATTTGTTCTATAATAAGACTATTGACGTTAAGGGAACCATTGACTATTACCTTCCCGAAGGTTCAAGCGTTGGTACATATCAGATCCAGGTCTTCTCTATCAACGATATTACCTTCCACTAATATTAACAATAACTCACTTCTATTAATGTTAGAATCAGTGATAAATCACTGTCTAAAATAAAAAATAAAAAAAGGAGCTATTTATGAAAAGATTTTTATCTCTCTTCATCGTCCTTGTGCTCTTGTTGAGCACTCTTGCTTCCTGTGATTGGTTTATGAAACCGGAAGAAAACAATGGTGGCGAGCAATCAACTACTACTCCCACAACTCCCACAACTCCCACCACACCTACAACTCCCACAAATCCTTCCGACACAGAAGCTGATATTCAGGAAGCTGTTAATTTGCTTGACGACATGTATGAGGATCTCAACGGTACGTCAATTGCAGACGGTTATGAAATCATTGCACAGATTCCCGTAGGAAAGACAATTTTCTCTATTGAATGGACATCCGACAATGAAAACGTAACATTCACATATAATGATGGTCTTTATGTAATCAACTTGGGAGCAGTTCTCTCCGACGTTGAATACACAATTACAGGTAAGCTTACAAGCGAAGGCGGTCAGGAAGCTACAGTTTCCTACACACTTATTCTCTCCGCTGCTGCATCCGGCGGTATGATCAAGAACCCCGAAATCGGCAAGGCATATAAGCTTGCTCTCCGTCACGGTGGTGAAGATGGCGACCCCATCGTTTACTTTGACGGTAACAACTATAACAATTACGCTTGGTATTTCTCATACACAACCGACGTAATGGCATCCGTTGACGTTTACCTTGAAGAGGTTGAAAACGTTGAAGGCGGTCTTAGACTTTACTTCATGAAGGATGATGTTAAGACATACATCGTTGCTTATCCTCGTGATGGTGATACAACTAAGGGTACACTTAAATTCGATACAGCTGTTCCCACAGAGTATTACACATTTGATACAGAACGTAACATTCTTGTTTACACATCTACAACCGGCGAACAGTTCTACTTGGGTTCATCCGGTACATATAAATCCATTTCTTGTTCCGCTATTTCTTATTTGAACAGCGCAACATCTTATCCTTGTTATTTGTTCGGCCCAGGCGGCGATGAAATTAAGCTTCCCGAAGCTCAGCTCCCCGTTCTTCCCGACAATTATACAACAGATGACGTTATCGAAGCACTCTTTAAGCTTGAGCCCGGCCAGCAGATGGATGTTAACTTTACAGTTACAGGCGTTATCACAGGCTTTAAGTATGATTATGATCCATCATACGGTAACGTTTCTCCTAAGATTACTGTAAACGGTAAAGAATTTATCTTGTACAGAATTAAGGGCGAAGGCGCTGACACAATTAAGGTTGGCGACACAATTACAGTATTTGCAACAGGTATTCAAAACTACAACGGCGAATACGAAACACTTCAAGGTGGCGAGATCAAATCAGTTGTTCCCGGCACAGGCGAAGTACCCACTCCTACACCTGAAAAAATGACTATTCCCGAAGTTCTTGCTTCTGCTGAAGGTACTTCTGTTGTAGTTTCCGGTACAGTATCCGAAATCTATCAGGCATGGAGCGACCAGTTCAATAACATCTCCTTCTACATCTCTGATGACCAGGGCAACAGACTCCTTGTTTTCAGAACAGGTACAAAGGTTGTTGTTGGTGACCAGGTAACAGTTACAGGTGAAACAACTCTTTACAACGGAACAATTCAGATCGCTCAGGGCGGTACAACAGTTATTGACGTTCCCGCAGGTAGCGGCAGCGACTCTACTCTCGTTCCTACTATCGTTACAACTCCCGCAGTTGACACAGCTTATAAGTTCGGTATGATCCAGGGCAACCTTGATAATGCTGTTTACTATCTTGCCGGCGGTATGGCTCAGACATACTACCTTGCTTCAACAACTAACTATGATGCAGCTATCGATCTTTACCTCGAAGCAGCTGATAACGGTTATTATCTCTACACCATGGTTGACGGTGTTAAGACATACGTAAACATGGTTGTTAGCGGCACACACGTAAACGGTGCTTACGAAGCTACTCCTTCAACAGTTTATACTTGGGATGCTACTAACAATACAATCATTGCTAGCGTAACTCCCGAAGGTGGCGAAGCAGCTGACTATTGGTTCGGTACAAGAAATGACAAGACATACACAACAGTAGGTCCTTGCGCAGTTTCTTATGCAGGTTTCTTCTGCCAGTTCTACACACTTTCTGAGAATAATCAGGGCGGTGGAGATACACACGAGCACGTATTTGTTGACGGTAAGTGCGAATGCGGTGAAGAAGATCCTAACTATCAGCCTCCTACCGGTGGTGAAGATGAAACAGTTATGACTATTCCCGAAGTTCTTGCTTCTGCTGAAGGTACAGCAGTTGTAGTTAAAGGTACTGTTGTTGAGATT
>JAZURO010000232.1:0-4092 GCA_045606265.1 Eubacteriales bacterium | reverse complement strand
GCCTTTTTGCTCGGTCTCGGACTTGCATCCGGATTGGCAATGGCTTTTTCCGCTGTCGCTCAGGGCAAGGCAGGGGCTGCGGGTGCAGATGCCTTGGCTGAAACGGGAAAAGGATTTTCACAGTACATTACCGTTGTCGGTCTTTGTGAAACCGTTGCTCTGTTTGCGCTTGTTTTCAGTATGGTGGCGTTAGGATAATATGAGAAAACAACGGTCGGGAATATCCACAACGCATATCATATTACTGAGCTTTTTGATAACGATATTGATAGGCACGTTGTTGCTTTCACTTCCCATAAGTTCAGCTGACGGAAAGGCAACGCCCCTCTTAGATGCGCTTTTCACTGCAACGACCTCCACCTGCGTTACGGGCTTGGTAGTTGCACCGACCGTTTCTTCTTGGAGCGTTTTCGGACAGGCCGTTATTCTGATGCTGATTCAAATCGGCGGCCTTGGTGTCATCACCGTTATGTCGGGACTTATGATACTTCTGCACAAGAAAATCGGTATCGGTGACAGACTGCTTTTGCAAGATGCATTTAATCTGAATTCGCTTTCGGGACTTGTTCGGTTCGTCAAAAAGGTCGTAACAGGAACGCTCGTTATAGAAGGTATCGGTGCTCTGCTTTATATGACGGTTTTTATACCTCGTTTTGGTGCAAAAGGAATATGGATATCTGTATTTACTTCCGTTTCCGCTTTTTGCAACGCAGGTATTGATATCATCGCCGAAAACAGCCTTTGTGATTATGCACTTGATCCCATTATCAATATTGTTACGT
This sequence comes from Eubacteriales bacterium, assembly GCA_045606265.1. Classification (GTDB taxonomy): domain Bacteria; phylum Bacillota; class Clostridia; order Oscillospirales; family CAG-272; genus RGIG4608. The sequence goes on along the minus strand of JAZURO010000232.1, from coordinate 3,310 downwards.
GTGCGTTGATCATCTTGGGCGGTATCGGATATATCGTTTGGTGGGACGTACTCAGAGTGCTGAAAAAGGTACGGACGACGAAGATGAGATTTTTCCGAAATCTCACTCTGCACAGTAAAATTGTCGTTATGACAACATTAATTTTGATTTTTGCAGGTGCGGTATTTATTTTTATATTTGAATATAATAATCCGCAAACAATTAAAGATTATACTTTGCTTCAAAAAATAGAAGTCTCCTTGTTTCAGTCGGTTACAACGAGAACAGCCGGTTTTGCAACAGTGCCGCAGGAAAATCTCACTAATGCAAGTGCTATCGTATGTTTGCTTTTGATGTTTATAGGCGGTTCACCCGTCGGTACAGCCGGAGGTATCAAAACGGTGACATTTGCTGTTATTATTGTGGCGGCGATTGCCTCTGTTCGCAATAAAGAGGATACCGAGGTGTTCGGCAGACAGCTCACAAAACAGGCTGTCAGCAAAGCGGTTGCCGTTACCTCTATGTCTTTTGCTATTATGTTTATTTCAACGGTTTTGCTTTCAGCGGTAACGGATGCAAATGCACTCGATGTCGTTTATGAAACGGTCAGTGCTACCGCAACCGTAGGTCTTACAAGAAATCTTACGGCATCTCTCGGTAGTGTCGGAAAGCTTGTAATTATCGTAACAATGTATCTCGGCAGAGTAGGACCGATATCGCTTGCTGTTGCGTTTAAGCAAAGAAAAGATAATCAAAATATCGTAAGAAACCCCATTGAAGAGATCAGCGTGGGATAGGGAGGATAAATTTTATGAGTGTCAATAAAACCTATGCAGTATTAGGTCTCGGCAGATACGGAAGAGCCGTTGCGGAAGAGCTTGTAAAGAATGGTGCAGAAGTTCTGGCTGTTGATATCGACCAAAACAATGTTAACAATGCAATTGAAACCATTCCCGTTTGCAAATGTGCTGACGTTACTGATGCGGAAACGATCAAAAGACTCGGTATTTCAAATGTTGATGTTGTCATCGTTGCTACGGCAAGTAATCTTGAAGTCAGTGTTATGGCTGTAACACTTTGTAAGGAAGCGGGTGTGCCCACGGTTATTGTTAAATGCGGCAATGAAATGCACCAAAAAATTTTAAGCCGTGTGGGCGCCGATAAGGTGATCTTTCCCGAAAAAGAATCGGGAATAAGACTTGCCAGAAATTTGCTTACGTCGGGCTTTTCGGAAATGATCGAGCTTTCAGATGAAGTGTCTATGGTAGAAATAGACGTAAGAGACGAGTGGATTGGTAAAACGCTGATAGAACTCAGCCTTCGTAAAAAGTATTCCATTAACGTGGTTGCAATGCGAAGCGGTGATGAACTCACCACAACGGTCGATCCTGCACTTCCTCTTGAAAAAGGAATGCAGCTTATTGTTATTGCTAATACACAGAAATTGCAAAAATTGAAATAACTCGGTGAATTTGTGAAGTGACATAAAAAAATTATCGGTCCGATTATTGTAACCGCTATTATGGTTTTGCATTACGTTTCTTACTTTGGTTTTTTGCGTTTGGAAATGGTTTTTAGGAATTATTCCGCTTGCTCTTTCTGATCTCATACTCAAAGTATGTATGCACAATTCAAATATAACAGGTGGTTTGTTTTAAGCAATTAAGGGCGTCGCAGAAATGCGGCGCTTTTTGCTTTTTATAGAGAAAAACGCCGGATTTATGAAACGTATTGTGTATGTATTTGTTTTGAAAAAAGGAGAGTCAAGGCGGTAAAACTGCTCCGTAAAACGACGACAGTCTCTCGAAAACTCTCACCAAACAGCAAAAAGAAGCATTTGAAAAGTTTAGAAATGTCAAAAAACTGAGTGACCTTACTGTTTGATAGTATTCTTGACCGGATTCATCTTGCGAAACTAATTACGGTCGAAGTAACGGAAGGGAAGTATAGGTGGAAAATATATGAAATGGTAATATTGCTTTTTTCTGACGTGGGTATGGTACTGTGCAAATGAAACAGATCAAAGAATGGCTCGAACAGAGCATCACGGCGAATATCTACAGCTGTCTCGATGCCGTCACCAAAGCGGATACAGGAGCGTCGATGAGTAAAACGTTGGGTGAGAGAGCATAGGAAAAGGGGTGAACGGTTTGTTCACCCCTATTGCATTTTCAAGGTTATCATTAAAATATTATTGTATAATCCAAAAAAGCGTTACTTTCATTTTCAGCAGACTTCGCAAAATTAGCGCCGGCACTGCACTTTATCTTCTTCAAGGTACCGGAAATGCTCATTGCTTCGTTCAGCGACATTCCTGAAGAAGAGCTTGCTTTCATTGAATATTTTCTTTCGGTAACTTTACTTCTGTTTACCAAAACCATTTGAATCAACGAAGAAATATCGCTTTCGTTTCTAAAGTACAAAAGAGTGGGAACGGTCGGTCTGCCATTCCAAATAGCTGTTTTGAAGGTGGTGTGTGCCCAAATTTCTATTGAATTTGAGTTTGTGCTGTTTCCTTGCTGTTTGTAACCCCCTTCAAGCACAGGACCCGCCTTTGCTTGGGCTGATTTAGAGAATATGCTCTTTGAAATTGAGGTGCTTTTTAGTTCGATAGTCACACTTTTTGCTCCGAGTGACTGAGCTACCAGAGTTAGTTCATTTACTCGAACTTGTTTCATATAGTTGTAATATTCATCGATTTCAATGTATTTTCCGGCGATGCAAGGATCGGCAATATAAACAGATTCGCTCAATTGGGGGTAAAATGACAAACCTAAATCAGGAACGAATTTCGAATATATCGTAGGCATTTTCCGGTCATCAGTTTTTTCATAAAATCCTATAGAACCCTGACACACATCGTTTTCAAGTCGAGGATCATAGTTGACAATGCGAATGACACGCTCGGTTAATAGTTCGTCGTTAGCAATATCATCTTTGAAGATAGGGGATAATTTAATAAGGTCATCTTGTCTTTTCTTTTCTGCGGCTGTTATTTTGCGCTCAGCTTGCTTCGCCATTGCGTCGTCTTTTAATTGAATCGCCGTGCTTTTTACTTCTTCTGCAGCTGAAACTGTTTTTTCAGAAACTTTTTCGGCAACATTTTTTACCGATGTTAATATTCCTCTTAACTTATTGTTTTCACTCATTTTACTAAACCTTTCGATATCGTTACTTATCAGCCGCTTTTAGCGGCGGGCAAATTGCGATGTTCAGTCCAGCCGGGAACTGTATCACAGCTAACGCCCAAATGATCCATAATCTCTTTCGCTGAATAAGGTTGTTATCCATAGTGAAACCCTCCGATTTCACAAAAATACAGTTCTCATTA
>JAZURO010000231.1:0-3162 GCA_045606265.1 Eubacteriales bacterium | reverse complement strand
AGCAAATGACTGACGTAAGTCAGGCAAGAAAGAGGACGCCTATGTTAAAATGGCGAGAAAACCGTTATGTGTTGCAACGCAACACGATTTGCGCAAGACTTTGCCACGAAGTTCCATAAAAAGTTTTTGCGCCACTTTTTTTCAAAAAGTGGCAATCCCCATTTTGTAACTTTTTACAAGCAATATCTTTCGCACAAACATTACGTCTATTAACAAAGTAGCAAATCACAGGTTTTCGAGCCGCCTGCCCAATGGCGAGAAAACCGTTATGTGTTGCAACGCAACACGATTTGCGCAGAGTCTTGCTGCGAAGCGCTATAAAAAGTTTTTGCGCCACTTTTTTCAAAAAGTGGCAAATCCCCCCTTTGTAACTTCTTACAAACAATATCTTTCGCACAAACATTATGTCTATTTGTATAGTAGCAAATCACAGATTTTTGAGGCGCCTGTTAAAATGCCTCAAAAATCGTTATGTGTTGCAACGCAACACGATTTGCGCAGAGTTTTGCCACGAAGTTCCATTAAAAAGTTTTTTGGTTCTTTTTTTCAAAAAAGAACGGAAAAGTGTTTCTCTGTAACTTTTCTCGAAAAAGAACAAGAAAATTCTTCTTTGTAACTCCACTCAAATATCGACAGATCCCACAAAGGACTTGTTAGCATCACCGAGGAGGCGGGCATTGAGGTTTTCGTCGCAAACCACGGCAAGCTGACCGCCCCTCATAGAAATTTTAATCAAGCGACCGTAATCGCAGTATCCGGCGACGATTCCTGCAAGTGCGGAAGCGCAAGCGCCCGTGCCGCAGGCAAGGGTTTCACCGCTTCCTCGCTCAAAAACACGGACTTTGAGGTGATTTTTGCCTAAGACTTCACAAAATTCGGTATTAACTCCATCAGTGAAGCGAGCGTTTTTTTCAAAATGCCTTCCGACCTTATCGAGATCAAGAAAATCGACGTCGGGAACAAAGGTTACCTGATGCTCGTTTCCCACGTTAACTGCACGCATTTCATATTTCAGACCGCAGACGTCGATAAAAAACATTTCTCCGAGTGTGAGGGCTCCCATATCGACCGAGATTTTATCCACCTGCTTGTTTTTTATTGTAAGAAACAGCTCACGAATACCGCCTTCGGTTTCAAGTCGAATTCGGCTTTTTTTGATGAAATTACTTTCATAAAGCAATTTTCCAACGCAACGGGCGGCATTTCCGCACATTTTTGCCTCACTGCCGTCGGCATTAAAAATTCGCATCTTAGCATCTGCAATTTTAGAGGGGCATATCATAACGATACCGTCAGCGCCCACTGAAAAATGTCTTTTGCTGAGAATCACCGCTAATTTTTCGGGCTCGGGTATTGACCTTGCAAGGCAATCAAAATATATGTAATCGTTGCCCGCACCGTGCATTTTTATAAAATCTAACCGCATAAATACTCCTTTTGTGAATTCAGATTATCTTGAATTGTTCAGAATTTATACATTTTTTACATAAAAATTCATTTTTAATATCAATATATGAAAAAAACCTTGCAAAAGTGAAAAAAAGATGATATACTGTGTTCATAAAAACAAAACACACAAAAGGTTGGAAAAAACATGAAAATTAAAAACATTGTGCGTGATTATGATGAAGTGATGGCTATGGAGGTTCCCAAGCATTTTAATCCGAAAAAACCGAATCTTTTCTGGCGAGTGCTTACCAAGGTAATTTCTCAGCCCGCACTCAAAAAAACTCATTTTACTCACCGTGAGATCGGTATGGAAAAGCTCGGCAAAGACGAGCCGGCACTCATTTTGATGAATCATTCAAGCTTTCTTGACTTTGAAATCGCATATTCCATACTCTTTCCAAGAAAGTTCAATACGGTGGCAACTCTTGACTCCTTTGTCGGACTCAATTGGATTATGAAGCAGATCGGTTGTTTTCCCACAAGAAAATTTGTTGCCGATTTGCAGCTCATAAGAGATATTAAATACTGTCTTACAAAAAATAACTGCTCAGTGCTTATGTTTCCTGAGGCAGCTTACACCTTTGACGGAACAAAGACCACGTTGCCCTCAACGGTTGCGCATCTTATCAAAAAGCTCGGCGTTCCTTTCTGTATGATAGAAACATACGGATCATATCTTCGCGACCCTATTTTCAACAAGCTTCAGAACCGTGATCTTGCCGTTTCGGCAGAGATGCGTTACGTTCTCTCACCCGAGCAGATCAAGGAAATGAGTGTTGAGGAAATTCAGGCAGTTATCGACCGTGAGTTTTCTTATGACCAATACCGTTGGCAAAAGGAAAACAATATCGTTATTGATGAGCCGTTCCGTGCAGACGGACTTGAAAGCGTGCTTTACAAATGTCCCCACTGTCAGACAGAGGGCAAAATGGAAGGCAAGGGAACACATCTCACCTGCCATCAGTGCGGCAAGGTTTGGGAACTTACTGAGCTTGGCTATTTGAAGGCAAATGAAGGAGAGGATTATTTCGATCATATTCCCGATTGGTATGCTTGGCAAAGAAAATGCGTAAGAGAAGAGGTCGAGGCGGGAACATATTCCTTCGACGTTCCCTGTGACATATATATGATAGTGAATACCAAGGACGTTTACCGTGTGGGCGAGGGCAGAGTGGCGCACAATCTTGACGGATTGCACCTCACGGGCTGTGACGGACGAATTGATTACAGCCAGTCCTCAAAGTCAATGTACACGCTTGAAGCTGCGTTCCATTGGTACACGCTCGGTGACGTAATCGGAATGGGAAATAACCGTGCGCTCTATTTTGCAATGCCAAAAGAGGATAAGCACGTTGTCGGCAAGGCACGTCTTGCTGCCGAGGAGATTTTCAAGACGCTTGAAGCACAGAAAAAAGCAAAAAAAGAAGAAGCAAAAACCAAATCCGAATAAAAATAAAGAGGAGATTGCAAAATCTCCTCTTTTTGTTGACAAAGAAAAAGTTGTTTGATATAATAAAATTCAAGATATATAAATTGGGGTTTATAGAGATGTTAGCACAAACCCCGTGCTATTTGTTTCGTCCACCTTTTCAAAGGTGGTGCCCGCGCGGCACGAGCGCAAAGAAAACGGCATTTTCTTTTTGCAAAGCTTTTTCTTTTGTGCCTCTTGTGGCAAAAGAAAAAGCGTCTAACAAATCTTGACAGCAAAGCCGT
>JAZURO010000230.1:0-7951 GCA_045606265.1 Eubacteriales bacterium | reverse complement strand
TATCGGAAAGGAAATCATATGAATTTCAAAAGAGTTCTCGTTTTGGTAATGGCGCTTGTAATGATGGTAAGCGTATGCGCGCCCACAGTATCAGCGATATTCAGACCCGAAACAAAACACGAACACCACGATATTCTTAACGGAGCAGAGCTTGAAGAGAAATATGAAGAAGCGAAAGCAACCGTAGAAGCGATAGTAAAGGATATCGAGGAAAACCACGAGGAGTATTATGCATTAGGATATGCATATGCTAAGGAAGCAGGCTATATTGGAGCAGCGATTGAGGCGATCGAGGCAGCGCTTAATACACTTCCTGAGATTGACCTTGAGGGAGCGCCTATTTCAGACGAATTGAAGGCAGATCTCAATGCAGAGCTTGAAGCGCTTGAGCCCACGCTTGAGAAGATACTTGGAATACTTGAGAGTGGAGAAGCAGAGGAATTTGACGGTTTTGTAAAGGCAATGCTCACACTTGAAGGCGACCTTTATACACACCTTAATAACATTTACGCAATATTGGAGCAGGTAGGAGTAGAATACGTAATTCCTGCATTGGAAGTATTTGAAAGAGAAGTACTTCCCAAGATAGAAGAAGCAGTAAATGCATATGTAGAAGCAGTAGTTGAACACGTAACAGAGAAGCTTGCACCTTACTATGATAAGGCAGTTGAGATAATCGGAATTGCACGTGATACATATGACCTTTTGGTAGAAGTTATCGTTAAGATCAACCTCTACGTTGAGGGGGCTGTTGAGGTAATTGATAAGCTCATCTCTGTAATTTCAGAGGTTAAAGGCGATATTGAAAATGCAATTCACACAGTTGCTGACCTTTACAACAAGATTATTGATACTATCGTAATTATCAATGCAAAGGTTGAAGGCGCTGTTGATATGATTAAGGACGTTATCAAAGCAGCTTCAAATGCATATGAATACACTGTTGATCTTCTTGTTAAAATCTATGGTGATTATGAAGAAGCGTTCATTGTTGCGGGAGAGCTCTTTGATTACGTTATCGTATTGATCCGTGATAATGCGGATGTTATCAGAGAAGGACTTGAAAATATCCCCGGACTTTTGGACAAGGTATATGCTGATTTGCTTGAAATTATCAAAAATGCACCTAATGGAGTAAATGCTTTTGCCGAATATGTGAGAGCACAGCTTATAGCTTACGTTTTGGGTGTTCTCAACGATTTCGATAAGTTTGTAACAGATACACTTTATGGTGCTTCGAATACAGTTTATGAGCTCAAGGATGACTCAATGTATGTAGCGCTCGGCAACTCTCCGTTTGCTAAGGATCTTGCAGACAAGCTCATTCTTGGCACAAAATACCGTCAATACGGTGTAAGAAATCAGAGCGAGTGGCTTGGAGATGTTCATTCTGCTGACCTTATCACAATTAAGGTTGACGGAAACGAATTCGTTGACTTTGCAAGCAAGCAGGCCGCAGGTACAGTTGCAAACATTATCAGAGATAATGAAAAGCTTATGAATCTCTATAACAACCCCATTTTGGGCGGCTATATTTCAAATGTTATAGAGGGATACGGCATAGACATTAACGCACAGACAGAAACACTTGATTGGGATAAATATCTCGATGCTGAAAAGCAGGCAGAGCTTGAGAATCTTCTTGCGCTTGCAAAGGCAGAGCTTATTTCAAGAGGTCTTCCCGAATACTATTACATAGATCTTCAACCTATGGTAGACAATGCCTTGAAGGAATTCGGACTTTTTGACCTTCCCGCTTTCTCAATCGTTGTAGATCCCATTGAAATTCCTGTGGCTGATATAGCACTTTATGCTATTGAAAGTGCAATTTACGCACACGCAAGATTTGCACACGATTTCGGTGCTCTTCTTGACACCGTTTATGCAGCAGCACCCGAGGCGACTGTTGTTCTTTTGGGAATTGATAATCCTCTTGAAGGAATGAACATTGATCTTTCCGCTTACGGAATCGATTGCATCGACTTTGAAGATTGCCTTGAAGCATCTGCGGTTATGACTCAGATTTTCAATGCATCACTTTACCTCGCTGCACTTGAAAGAGAAAACACAATATTCGTTGCAGAAGAGGATGCAGACGTTATATATGAAGCAATTCACGTTCATTGCGAACATATTTACGATAACTGTCTTGACGACACTTGTAACCGTTGTCTTGCAACAAGAGTATCTCCAGGACACACATACGAATACGTATCTAACGGTGATGCAACTTGTACAAAGGACGGAACAGAAACAGGTACTTGTATCTACTGCGGAGCAATTAATACAAGAACTGAGATAGATTCTAAATTGCCTCACACCTGGACAAAGGCAACTTGTACATCAGCAAAAGAATGTACTGTATGCGGTGTAACAAGCGGAGATCCACTTCCTCACAGAGAGGTACTTATTCCGGGTACTCCTGCAACTTGTACAAAGACGGGTCTTACAGACGGTAAGAAGTGCGCTGACTGCGGCGAGATAATTGTTGCGCAGACAGTAATCGGTATGCTTTCTCACAATTACAGCAAGGCAACTTGCGTTGATCCAAGAACCTGTAAGGTATGCGGATACGTATATGGAGAACCTGCCGGACACAAGTTCAGTGATTGGGTAATTCTTGAAGAGAACAATTACTTTAAGGAAGGTTTGAAAGAGCATACCTGCCGCACTTGCGGACTTGTAGAAACCGAAGTAATTCCTAAGATTATGCCTAAGTATCCTGCAAGTACTATCATAGTTGTTGTTATGTCAGCAATTGTATTTGCCGGTGCGGTATCCGCTATTATCCTTTGGCGTCTCAGAAAGAAAGATATTCTTAAATAACAAATAAAAAGTAAACCTATATAAACAGCCGCCGTTCCATCGTGAACGGCGGCTTTATTTATGTAATTGTTAATATTTGTCATATATATATTTTATTTATTTTATATTGACAATTTTCGATGATTATGTTATAATGTAGAATGAAATTGTGTTGTAACTTATGAGTTATGCGACGTAATGTGCTTTTTGATCAAAAAGTTGCATAAGATTAATAGTCCACAGTACAATGTTAATTAATTTATTTTGTGATACAAGAGGAGGTCTTGTATCGGAAAGGAAGTTTTATGAATACAAAGAGAATTCTTGTTATGGTATTGACTCTTGTAATGCTTGTTAGCGCTTTTACACCTACACTTAGTGTATTTGCTAACGAATTGCATGAGCATGACCACGAACAAGACGACAAACTCAACTACGTATCCCTTGGTGACTCCATGTCAAACGGTATCGGTATGGATGGATACGACACAACCGACAACCCCGGCACAGATAATGACGGTAGAAACGGTTATCTTGAAGTTGCTCCTGATGCATATCCTGCACAGTTTACAGAGTGGCTTAAAGAGTACACGGGTAAGGACGTAAATCTTACACAGCTTGCAACAAGCGGCGCTCGTATTGAGGACGTTTATTACATCCTTAACCACGGAACAGAGAATGCTTTTGAGCCCGATGCTTGGACTGAACACGAGCTTCTTTGGAACAGCGACCGTTGGGGCGATCCCAAAAACGAAAATGATGCAATCTTCAATGCTGCAGTCGCAGAGGTTCACAGAGAAGCAGTGAAGAATGCCGACATCATCTCTCTTGCAACAGGTAACGGTAACTTCGGTGTATTTATGATGGGTAGAATCATGAACCTTGTTGGTTTCGGTACACCCGATGACCTTGCTGACGATGTAGAACGTTATGGCTATTACACAGTTGAAAATGCTCTTGCTTTGTGCGAAGCAAATGAAGAGATCACAAAGCTTGTAATGGATACATATAACAGCGCACTTGCATATCTTGAGGCTATGGGACTTCCTATGGATCTTATCACAAGACTTGCAGATTTGTTGGCTTACACAACAGCAAGCTACGTTATTTCCACAATGAAGACCATCGACCTTATCGTTGAGATGAACCCCGATGTAACACTTATCATCGTTCCTCTCATCAATAACGGCTTGGACTTCAACTTTGACATTACTTTGAACGGAATTACAAAGCATTTTAATGCAGGTGATTTCCTTGGCGCTCTTTATACACCTCTTAGTGCTTACCTTGCTGCTTACACAGCAACAAAGAAGATAACGGGTGATTATAAGGAAGCAACATTCCTTTATGCTGAGCTTCCCACAGACGAAAACGGTGAAACAATTCAGGTTGAAACATATGCACAGGCATTTGATACACTTTATGCTCCTATCAAAGTTCTTGAAGACGGTACGGTTGACTATCCTGACAGCAGAAAGTTCTGCCATCACCGTTTCTATGAAGATATCATTGACTTTGTATTCCCGATTTTGGGTCTCAGCGGATCATTTACAGATACAGATATAATTGCTTATGAAACAGCACAGGCTCAGGGAACAGCTGCATTTGCTGCTTATGCGGCAGCTAATCCCGAAAAAGCTCAGGCAATTGGTTACTATCTCGGTATTATTGATGCAGTTCTTTATTCTATTCAGTCAACTCCCAGCATAAACCTTGATGAGATATCTGTTGCCGAAGGCGGAGAAATCAGCATTTTCTCAATCCTTGGCCCTATCGTTGGTGATCTTGGAACAACTGTTTACGAAAAGGTAGAAGCTAATGCTACTGCTGTTGCACCTCGCTTGGCTTATGAGCTCATTGCAGCAAACATCACACCCGTGCTTGAACCCTACTTCAGCGATGCAGGATTCCTCTCTGTATTCGGCGCAGATCTTGAAAAATATGGCGATGACAGTGTTGAAAAGACACTTGAAATGATCAGTTTGGCATTGAATAACGATTCAAGATTTGAATTTACTAACGATCTTAAGACAATGAAGGCTGCTCTTGTTGACGGATATGCTCAGATTGAAAGTGGTCTTCCTGCTCTCTCTATGGCAACAGTTCTTTCTGAAACATTGAGCGCAGAACTTACAAGCGTAGGTCTTCTTGAAGCACTTCTTGCTCTTTACGGACGTCTTAAACTCGCTTGGGGACTTTCTGCTCATCCTTCCGCAGCAGGTCATGACACACTTACTGATTCTCTTATCAATGCATACGAGAATGAGTACACAACTATGGATGAAACAATCGAAAACCTTAAGGTTATCGGTGAATTTGTTGCAGAAAACTACGATGAAGCTTACGAATTTGGTTATAATTATGCAAAAGAAAACCACTACATTGAGCTTTCTGTAGAAGCTATTGAAAAAGCAATTGCAGCGATTGAACTCGCAAAGAACGAAGTTGATTCCGGTGTGCTTGGCGTAACCGAAGAGCTTAAAGGAAAGATCAAAGCAGAGCTTGATGCAACCATCAATACTCTTCAAGAACTCAAAGACGTTCTTTATTATGATAGCGCTAAGGATGTTGAAGGTCTTGTAGCAGCAGTTTTTGCTCTTGAAGATGACCTTTACACACATCTTGGTAACATTTATGCTATCCTTGAACAGGCAGGCATCGACGTAAATCAGCTCGTTATCCTTCCTGCACTCAATGAAGCAATCAGAATAATCAATGATGAGGTTCTTCCTCAGATTATCGCAACAGCAGAAGCATTTGCCAATGCAGTTGTTGAATATGTTCTTGCTAAGCTCGACGCTCTTTACACAACAGTTCTTGGAATTACCAAGGAAGTTTATGACAAGATCGTTGAAACACTCGTAAGACTTCAGCTTTACGTTGGTGACAAGATTGAAAATGCTCTTGCTCCTATCGTAGATGCTTATTTCGAACTTCTCGGCACACTTACAGAAATCTATGGCTCCGTTGAAGAAGCTATGAAGGTTATCGGCAACGTGCTTGGTGACGTTCTTTCTGTAATCAAAGAAAACGGCGAATTTATCGCTGACACATTCAAACAGATCGCTTGTGCTTATGCTAAGCTTGTAAAGGCTTTCTTTGAGTCTTACGATAGCATTGAAGAAGCTCTTAAAGCTGCAAAGGACGTTCTTGCAAACATTATAGAAGTTGCAGGTGATGCTATTGCAGACGGTATCGAGCTTTACAACACAATTCTTAACATTATTGAACACGTATATGACGATATCGAAAATGCCGTTATCGTAGCAAGCCAGATTTTCTCTTACGTATATGATTTCGCATCAGAAAATCTCACACCTGAAAAGCTTGAAAAGATTTACGGTGATATCGTAGCTATCGTAGTTGAAGCATACGGAGCAACTCAGGATGCATTCTACGTAGCAGGACAGATTTACGAATATTTTGTAAATATGGTTGAAAACGCATTTGAGGGCAACTATGAGCTCGATTCCGACTCTATGTACGTATCTCTCGGTAATGCGGTTTACGGCAAGGAACTTGCAGCAATGCTCGGCCTTGGCGATAAATATCAGAACTTTGCTTTGAACGGCAATTACCTTGATGCAATTGCAGATGCAGACCTTATTACAATCAGACTTGATAACGGTGAAGTTCTTGCATTTGCACTTTCAAGAATTCAGAATTACGGAACTCCTCTTGATTGGGATAAACATCTTGATGAAGAAGGTAAAGCGGCTCTTCAATCATTGCTTGCAGCTCTTAAAGAGGAGCTTGTTGTAAGCGGCAAGGCTGCTGAATTGACAGACACTGTGAAGGATATCGTTGCTGAAATAGCAGGTGTTAATCAAGCAGCTTTTACACCTGAATTTGTGGCCGACATTCTCGTTTACGTAGTTGAAAGCGCAATTTATTCTTATGCTGAATTTGTTGATAGATTCGTTACAGTACTTGATAACGTATATGCTGTGGCTCCCGATGCAACAGTAGTTATCACAAGCATCCAGAATCCTCTTGATTCTGTTGGACTTGATCTTGGCGAATACGGAAAAGCACTTGACTTGATTATGGCAGGATTTAATGCACAGCTTGTTGCTGCTGCTCTTGCAAACGAAAACACAATTTTCGTTGACAGTCTTGATGCAAAGGATATTTACGATGCGCTTAACGTAGTTTGCGGTCATATTTATGACGGTTGCACAGACAATGAATGTAACGTTTGCGGACATATCAGAGAAGCTGCTGAGGAACATACATTTGACGGTTGTACAGATACCGTATGTAACATTTGCGGATTCGAAAGAGAAGCAGGTGAGCACAAGTATCTCACTTGCCTTAGCAAGAAGTGCACCGTTTGTGGCTACATAAGAGACGAGGTAGGTCATAAGTACACAAACTATGTATATAACAACAATGCTGCTTGCGGTGTAAACGGTACAGAAACTGCTCAGTGCGACAACTGTATGGCTAAGCATGAAAGAGAAGTACCCGGTACAGCTCTTGAACACATCTGGATTGATGCAACTTGTACAGCACCCAGAACCTGTGAGCTTTGTGATGCTAAGGAAGGCGATTTGCTTCCTCACGTATTCGGTGATTGGAAGGTAGTAAGAGAGCCCTCACACGATACTCAGGGATTCCAGGAACGCACGTGTATCCACTGCGGATTCTTGGAAGCTATGCCTATTGCAAAGCTTGAAGGATTGTCAACAGGCGCTATCGTTGGTATCTCTGTTGGCGCTGTTGTAGGCGTAGGCGGTATTGCTGCTGCAATCTACTTCCTCATTATCAAGAAAAAGAGAGTTTAATTTCTGAAATTGATAAAAAATAAATAAAAATTTTCCTGCTGCATCTTATGATGCGGCAGGATTTTTTTGTTTATTTCCTATTGACAAAATACGATCCTTGTGATATACTTATACTGAATTTGTATGGATAATTGTTGAAGTATGTCGTATCATAGATATATATGTTCATTATTACCATATTTGTGTGCAAATTATTACATTTAGTGATACAAAACTTGTATCGGAAAGGAAATCATATGAATTTCAAAAGAGTTCTCGTTTTGGTAATGGCGCTTGTAATGATGGTAAGCGTATGCGCGCCCACAGTATCAGCGATATTCAGACCCGAAACAAAACACGAACACCACGATATTCTTAAC
>JAZURO010000229.1:0-4732 GCA_045606265.1 Eubacteriales bacterium | reverse complement strand
CCGTCGTACTTGTACGTAAGGGCAGTATTGGGATTTCTAAACCGATAATTCACCCGTGAATTATCGAAAATTTACGCAAAGTTTGTAGAAACCCGTCAGCAAAAGTTTTTCGGGGGCGGGGGGGCGGTTTTGTAAAAAAGCCCCCGCATCTTCAAAATGTATCTTTCCACATCTTCAATATGTATCTTTTCCACATTTTCAACTTGTAATATAGGGAGTCCTTGATATAGGGACTCCCTATTACATTTTAATTAATACTGGCGACCCCAAACGACCATATGCTTTGCGGGATTACCGCAGCAAGCACAAACGTCAGAGAGCTTTTCTTCATTGAAGGGGATACAACGGGATTTTACGCCGCCCGTTGCGTCCTTGATTTTATCCTCGCACTCAACCTCTCCGCACCACATAGCTTTAATGTAGCCGGGTTTGTTTTCAGCGATTTCAAGGAACTCATCAAAGCTTGTTGCAACGTGAGTTTTTTCATCAAGATTCTTTCTAACTCTGTCGCAAAGCTCGTTATGAACCTGTGTGAGCATTGCTTCAACCTCAGCTTCAACATTATCAAGAGAAACGAATTTCTTTTCTCTTGTTACACGGCTTACAAGCACGCAGGAATTGTTTTCAATATCCTTGGGACCGATTTCAAGACGAACGGGAACACCCTTCATTTCGTACTGGCTGAACTTCCAACCGGTTGACTGATCGCTGTCGTCAAGTTTAACTCTGAACTTTTTAGCAAGCTGACGCTTTAATTCGTCTGCTCTTTCAAGCACGCCTTCCTTGTGCTGAGCAACGGGAATGATAGCGAGCTGAATGGGAGCGATGGCGGGGGGAAGAATAAGACCGTTATCATCGCCGTGTGTCATAATAATGGCACCTATCATACGTGTTGAAACACCCCAGGATGTCTGATGGGGATATCTTATTGTATTATCTCTTCCTGCGAAGGTGATATCGAAAGCACGTGCAAAGCCGTCACCGAAATAGTGAGTTGTACCGCCTTGAAGCGCAACACCGTTGTGCATCATAGGTTCGATTGTATAGGTTTCCTCAGCTCCAGCGAACTTTTCCTTATCGGTCTTTCTGCCCGTTATTGCGGGAATAGCGAGTGAATCACGGTAGAAGTCCTCATAAACTTTAAGCATATTGAGTGTTTCTTCTCTTGCTTCCTCGGCTGTTTCGTGCATTGTGTGACCTTCCTGCCACAGGAATTCGCTTGTGCGAAGGAAGGGACGTGTAGTTTTTTCCCAACGGACTACCGAGCACCACTGATTATAGAGCTTGGGGAGGTCACGGTAGGAGTGAATTACGTTCTTGAAATGCTCACAGAAGAGTGTTTCTGAGGTGGGACGTACGCAGAGCTTTTCAGAAAGCTTGTTCTGTCCACCGATAGTAACCCAAGCACATTCGGGAGCAAAGCCCTCAACGTGGTCCTTTTCTCTCTGCAAGAGAGATTCGGGAATAAACATAGGCATATAAACGTTCTCGTGACCGAGCGCCTTAAAGCGAGCATCAAGATCTTTTTGTATATTTTCCCAGATTGCGTAACCATAGGGACGGAAGATCATACAACCCTTAACGCTTGAATAATCCATAAGCTCCGCTTTTTTGCACACGTCCGTGTACCACTGTGCGAAGTCCACGTCCATTGACGTGATTTGTTCAACTAATTTTTTGTCTTTTGCCATTTCTCAATGCCTTTGACCTTATAACCCTTATAAAGTCAGGAAGTTTTGTGTTGAATTTACCTCTTTGGGCAGAACAAAACTCCCACGTAAGTGAATAATGCGCACACTTACCTATCATAATAAATAATGATAGCATATTTTTCATATTTTGTCAACGGAGAAATGGTTAATGTTTGAAAAAAGAGTCAATTTATTTGGAGTTTTGGTGGACGATATTTCGCTTTTGCGTGCAATATCACTTGCGAGAGTTAGTATTCTCGGGGGAGGGAGAAGGGTATTCTTTACTCCGAATCTTGAAATGATCGAGGGGGCGAGAAAAAGCGAGGAGATAAGAACACTTTTGAACTCTGCGCAGGTTTTACTGCCCGACGGTGTATCTCTGTTGCTTATGTCCCGTCTTATCTCCGAGCCGATGGAAAACAGAGTTGCGGGAATTGATTTTGGTGAAGAGCTTATTGCACTTTCCGAAAAAGAAGAAGCGAGAGTGTTTCTGCTTGGCGCAAAAAGGGGAGTGGCTAAAAAAGCGGCAAAAAAACTGCTTCAAAGACATAAAAATCTAAAAATTTGCGGAATTCACAACGGGTATTTCAGTAACGAGGACGAGGGAGAGGTTATAAGTAAAATTCAAAATGCAAATCCTGACGTGCTTATTGTTTGTATGGGCTTTCCAAGACAGGAAAAATTCGTTTATAAGCATCAAAAGGATTTTGAAAGCATAAAGGTTATTGCCTGCCTTGGCGGTGCGTTTGACATCTGGTCGGGAAGGCGGGCAAGGGCACCGAGAATTATACAAAAAGCAGGACTTGAATGGTGTTGGAGACTGTTTACGGAGCCGAGTAGAGCAAAAAGGTTCTTTTCATCATTACCTGCTTTATTTTACTCTTCTTGGAATGAAGGAACGAAATAGAGCATATAATCAGGTAGAGCTATCTTTTTGGAGGAAAATATATGTTTATTTATTCAATGAGGGCAAATACCATTAAATTTTTTGCTGTAATATGTCTTGCATTAACTGCGCTTATCGCACTTGTTGCATTTGTGCCTACTTATGCTTCAAGGGATGCTGTGCAGGCGGGCGTTGATGCCTCGTACAATTACGAAAAAATCAAGAGCAACGACGACAGAATCAATTTCTTAAAGCAATTCGGCTGGGAGGTTGAGGCACAGCCGATAAAGGAACAAGAGGTGACAATTCCAAAGGATTTTGACAAGGTCTTTGCTGCGTATAATGAGATTCAAAGAAAGCAGGGGCTTGATCTGTCGTCCTTCAAGAAAAAGAGTGTTATGAGATACACTTACGTTGTTACTAATTATCCGGATTATGCGGGGGAGGTTTACGTAAATCTTCTGATCTATCGCAACACGGTAATAGCGGGAGATATATGCTCTGCGGACGTGAACGGATTTGTTCACGGATTTGAAAGGCAATAGCAAAAGGGAAGCGGGAGCTTCCCTTTTTTTGCGCACGGAGGGTAATTTGTTTAATTAGCTATTGCAATAGATGGAAAAATATGATAAAATTATTGTGTATGTATTTATTTCATTTATTAAAGGAGAAAACACAATGAGCGATATTAAAGATATTAAGCTTGCGCCCTCTGGACACGATAAAATTGATTGGGTAGCATCCTATATGCCCATTCTCAATACTATTAAAGAGGATTTTATTAAAAACCAGCCGTTCAAGGGACTCAAAATTTCAATGTCTATCCACCTTGAAGCAAAAACAGCATATCTTGCAAAGGTACTCAAAGCAGGCGGTGCTGAGGTTTGGGTTACGGGTTGCAATCCTCTTTCAACTCAGGATGACGTTGCCGCTGCGCTCGTTGAGGACGGCTTTGAGGTTAATGCTTGGAGAGGCGTTTCCGACGAGCAGTACAAGCAGCATCTTATAAACACACTTTCTCTTTGCCCCGACCTTATGATTGACGACGGCGGAGATCTCACGCATCTTATTCACGGTGAATGCAGAGATTACGCAAAGAATCTTATCGGTGGTTGCGAGGAAACAACAACGGGTATCCACCGTCTTTTTGCTCGTGAGCGAGCAGGACTTCTCGACTACCCTATGATCGACGTTAACGATGCCGATTGCAAGCATCTTTTCGACAACCGTTACGGAACGGGACAATCCACACTTGACGGAATTATGAACTCAACTAATCTCATTATTGCGGGTAAAACCGTTGTAATCGCAGGTTACGGTTGGTGCGGTAAGGGTATGGCAATGCGTGCAAAGGGTATGGGTGCTGTTGTCGTTGTTACTGAAATCGATCCCATCAAGGCACTTGAAGCTACAATGGACGGATTTTCCGTTATGCCAATGGATGAGGCGGCAAAAATAGGCGACATTTTTGTGACTCTTACGGGATGTAAGGATGTTATTCGCCGTGAGCATCTTGAAGTGATGAAGGATGGTGTGCTTCTTTCAAACAGCGGTCACTTTGACGTTGAAATAGATAAAATTGCACTCTCCGAAATGGCAGTTGAGGAGTGGGATAGAAAGCCCAATATCCGTGGTTACAGAATGCCCGACGGCAGAATCCTTAACCTTCTTGCAGAGGGACGTCTTGTAAACCTTGCGGCAGGTAACGGTCATCCCGCCGAAATTATGGATATGTCCTTTGCAATTCAGGCAAAGGGCCTTGAATATCTTGCTAAAAACCGTGGCAAGCTTGAAAATAAGGTATATGCAGTGCCGATTGAAATTGACCGTGAGGTCGCAGAAATCAAGCTCCGTTCAAACGGAATAAACATAGATTACCTTTCTGAGGAGCAGAAAGCTTATCTTGAAGCTGCAGAATAATTTTTTTGGATATAAGTTTGATTTGTAGGGAAAAGTTACAAAATAAGAATGTGGGGGCTTTTTTGCAAAACCGCCCCCACGCCCCCGAAAAACTTTTGCTGATGGGTTTCTACAAGCTTTGCGTAAATTTTCGATAATTCACGAGTGAATTATCGGTACGAACAAACAAACGCCCTTACGAAAATAAATTTTCGACGGTCATTTCTTTATCCGTACTACGAAAATCCCTCCCAAG
>JAZURO010000228.1:0-2348 GCA_045606265.1 Eubacteriales bacterium | reverse complement strand
CTATTCTTGACAGAATATATTCGTATATTGATGTCATGTCCATAGTTACACCACCCTCCTTTTTTCATTATACCACAAAATCGCAAATAAATCAAGGCGTAGCCTTGTATATCTTAATGATGTATCGCCTGCGGCGATATGATGCATTTGCTTCGCAAATATGATGTTGCGCCACTTCGTTCCGCAATGATGCGATGTTTGCCACAATGTGCCGTCAGACACACATCATTAGGCGAAGCCGTCATCATTGGCGGAGCCAACATCATTTGCCGAAGGCAAACATCATTCAAAAAACGCACCTTTGTCGGTAGACAAAAGTGCGTTTTTTGTTGTGTAAAGAAGATAAAAAAGATATTTTTGTGAGTTTTCGTATGGACTTAAACCCGTGTATTTAATTACGACGTTCAACCAAACGTTTTTAGATCACCTAACGGTATATTCCAATCCAGTACAACAGGTTGGCTTGGCGTGCTTTCAAGAATGATTGCTTTGCCCTCTTTTGAACTTTTGATTATGCTTTCCATTATCTCAAGAACGTGAAGAGCTAGTAGACCAGAAGCATTGTTTGCTCTTCCTTCGCTTATTGCGAGTACCATCTCTGATAGACCTATCCCTCTTGAATTGTCATAATAAGGAGAACACAGTTCAACGTCCTCAAATTTCTTTTTATCTGTTAAGGTCGCACGAACCACACCGCCGAACGTGTTTGGATCGGGAATACTGAGGCTACCGTCTGTACCATATATTTCTAAATTCGGCATATTATTTCCCCAAACATCGAAACTTGTAACCAAAGTAACAATCGTACCGCTTTCAAATTTAATTATTGTCGCATTATGCGTATCTACCTTAACATCTATTTTTTTGCCGTATTTGTCTTTACTAGTGATAATTCGTTCTTGAAACGCTTTGCCACAACAAGCGGTAACGCTTTCAGCTCTACCAAGCAATCTTACCAATGCCGTTATGTAATACGGCCCCATATCAAAGAGTGGTCCTCCGCCAATATCGTAATAAAATTCTGGAGAGGGATGCCATGTTTCGTGACCGTGACAAAGCATATATGCTCCCGCAGCAACAGGTTTTCCGATTTTTCCCTCATTAATCAGTTTCTCGCAAGTTTGTATGCCGGCTCCGAGAAAAGTATCCGGTGCGCACCCGAGATACAACCCTTTTTCAGAGGCAAGTTCTACCAATTCTTTTCCGTCAGAATAATTAAGCGCAAGCGGTTTTTCAACGTATACGTGTTTGCCCGCCATCAACGCTTTTTTCGTTATGGAGTAATGACTTTGAGGCGTAGTTATATTCAAAATAAGGTCGATATCCTTGCACTCAAGCATCTCGTCCAAAGTCATAACATATGGAATTGCATATTTTTCTTTTTTTGCCAAAGCCTTTTGTTCATCAAGATCAGCACAGGCTAAAACCTCTGTGTTGTTAAAAACAGAAGTAAGGTTTTTAAAATAAATATCACTGATGTTTCCACAGCCAACAACACCGATTTTCATAACAGCCTCCTTTATCGTGCCGCAAAAAGAAATCCTCGACGCATAAGCTCCTTCGCCTCAGGGATATTCTTGAAGATTTCGCTAGTGTGTCCAAGGGAATTATAGAAAACACGCCCTTTTCCCCATTGCTTTGTATAAACAACCGGAACCGTTACCTCACCGTTCGCCCCATATGGCTCGTCGTTTGCGAAAAATTTAGTGTTTGCAAGCACGTTCACAGCAGGGTCTACATGGATATAATATTGCTCGCTTGTTACTTCAAAATCCTTTATTCCGTCGGTAATAGAGCTTTTTTCCGAATCGATGACGTGTACCGTATACGTTACGTTATTATTCCCGGGATGCGCAACCCATTGAGAGCCCGTCATAAACTGCCATTCCGTATTCTCTCTAAATGCATCGCACATTCCCCCGTGGCATCCGGCAATTCCTGTACCTGCGGCAACTGCATCACAGACATTCTTTTCCGCTTGACTGCTTAATTTTCCCATAGTCCAAACGGGAACTATCAGGTCAAAAGAGGTAAGCTCTTCAAGAAAAGAATCTAAGGAATCGGACATTCTCACCTCAAATCCTTCCTCCTTCAACATCTCGGAAAACAAATCCGCTACTCCTTTAGGATCATGCCCGTCCCAGCCGCCATACACAATTAATGCTTTTTTCATAATATAATCTCCTTTATTAACGTTTAAAAGACTTGCATCCTTATACATTTGATTATATCACTTTCCAGCTTGACAAGCAATGTGATTTTTGGTATAATATAAGAAAAAATTAGTCTTTTTGACGGAGAACTGAAATGTTTTTTGAATCGATACATTCCGAAAAGCAATCTGAATT
>JAZURO010000227.1:0-5544 GCA_045606265.1 Eubacteriales bacterium | reverse complement strand
AATGATCGAGGTATCCCTCGCTCATGTTCCTGCACCGAGGTTTTTTCCTCGGTTATAAAAAATGGTGGAAACAATAGGGCTCGAACCTATGACCCTCTGCTTGTAAGGCAGATGCTCTCCCAACTGAGCTATGCTTCCATACCTGCCGTTTTATCAACGGCAAAAGTTATTATATCACAGTGAATTGTAAATGTCAATAGCTTTTTGTAAATTTTTATTATTTTTTTATTCCTCGCTGAACATTATATCAATGTCATCACGGGTGAAGATATGCTTTTTATTGCAGAAACGGCAATTAACTTCCAAATGCTCATCTTTGCCCTCTGCTATTTGTTCGGCAAGCATTTTATGAAGCTCGGGTTTGCCAAGGGATATAAGAGCTCTCTCCATTCTATCTCTTGAACAGTTGCAAAGATAATCGACGTCAAGCTCGTCAAAAAGGTCATATTCAATGCCTTCAAGAGCTATTTCTGCAATTTCAATGTTAGAAAGTCCTGCTTCAAAGAGAGCAGACGCGTTTGAGAGTTTTGGAACGTTCTTTTCAATAGCCGCAATCGTCTTATCGTCGGCGAAGGGAAGAAGCTGAATCAGAACTCCTCCTGCAGCACGGCAGGTGCAATCTGTTTCAACAAGCACTCCGAGTGCGCAAACGGTCGGAATTTGCTCGCTTTCTGCATAGTATTGTGCTATATCCTCAGCAATTTCGCCGCTGACGATCTTAATAGAGCCCGAAAAAGGAATTTCAGCGCCCGTATCTCTGATTACGTTGAGCAAGCCATTGCCAACGGCTCCGCCTACGTCGAGCTTTCCGTTTGGCTTTAAGGGAAGGTCAACGTCGGGGTTTTGAATGTATCCTCGCACATTTCCGTAGTAATCGCCAACAGCAAGAACTCTGCCCGCAGGGCCGTCACCGCCAAAGCACACGGTAATGCTGTTTTCCACCTCACCAAGCATACAGCCCATAATGGACGTTGCTGTGAGAAGGCGACCGAGGGTTGCACTTGCTGTGGGTGTTGTATTATGATATTTAATTGCCTGATTAACGATGTCGGTTGAGTTGATAATGTGTATTCTTGCGCTACCGTCACTTGTCATAGCGCGCAAAATTTTTGATTGTGCCATTTTTTACTTCCTTAATTATGCTTAAATTAATTTACCTGCAAGCTCGTCGCAGATGAGTGTGCAATCGGGGTGATTGCGAAGAATTGTTGCGGGAACTTCAGGGCGGATTTCACCGTGAACAAGCTCATATATTGCTTTTGCTTTACCCTCGCCGTTTGCAAGGATTATAATCTTTTTTGCATTCATAATATTTGCAAGTCCCATTGTGAATGCCTGGCGGGGAACCTCATCAATTGAATTGAAAAGACGTGAATTATCCTTTATTGTGCTTTCTGCAAGGTCAACGATATGAGTTACCGAATCAAAATCCGTGCCGGGCTCATTGAAAGCGATATGACCGTTTGAGCCGATTCCAAGAACTTGAATATCCTGCACAAGCTCATCAAGAAGAGCATTATAACGGGCACATTCCGCTTCTTTATCAGCCGCTTTTCCGTTTTCAATATGGGTATTTTCAAGTTTAATGTCGAGATGCTTAAAGAGATTCTCTCTCATAAAGTATATATAGCTTTGGTCGCTGTTGATGTCAAGTCCAACGTATTCGTCAAGATTAACTGCTCTGCATTCAGCATAGGACGTTCCGTTCTTTTTGTGATCCTCGGCCATTTTTGCATAGAGTCCGAGTGGGGTTGAGCCGGTAGCAAGACCGAGAACGGCAGTCGGATTACTCTTAACAATGTCAAGAACGATATTAAGTGCCTCCTGGCTCATTTCATCATAAGTACCAACTTTAATTATTTTCATAAATACCTCCAAATTTATACAAATAAAGTATATTCGAGTTTACTGTTAATTATTATATCAAACTTTTTTCATAATTGCAACCAATTTTTGTTAGAATTTTTACGCAACTTGCGGTTGCACAAAAAATATGCGATTTTTTGCGTTTTTCGTGAAAAAACACCTTGATTTTGAGCAGATATATTGATATAATTTATATATAGAGATAAGTTAAGGAGGTTATTATGGCAGCATACAGAAGAAAAAAGAGAACCAACAAGACATTGGCGATAATCATTATTCTGATTGCAGTAATCACAGCAATTTTTGGTGCATTGTACGGAGCAAACGATACTTTCAGGGAATTTGTTGACGGACTTGGCATTTTTTCAACGAAAGCACCTTCCGTACCATATATTGATCCTAACGGAGATGAGATGGCGGTACATTTTATCGACGTGGGACAGGGAGATTGTACGCTGTTCCAGACTCCGAAGGGAAGTGTTCTGATCGATTGCGGTGAGCCGGAATACGGAGAAACGATAATTGAATACCTGAGTGCCCAAGGAGTTGAGGAGCTTGAATATTTTATAATCACACATCCTGATGAAGACCATATGGGTAGTGCAGCTTACGTGCTTGAAAATATAAGAGTTAAGAATTTTGTAATGAACGGTAAGGAAAAGAGCACCGTATTCTTTACAAAAGCACTTGATGTTGTTGAAAGATTAAAGAACGAAGGAAGACTCAATCCCATTATTGCGGCGCCGGGTGATGTTTTCACCGTGGGAGCGCTTCAAATGAGAATACTTGGCCCATACCGTCTGGATTTTTCAGAAGCTGACTCCAACAACGGAAGCTTGATTATTCACGCAACCTATGGCGAGCGTGCGTTTCTGTTGACGGGTGATGCCGAGGAGGAGGGCGAGGAGGATCTTTTGTATCACCACAAGAACGAGCTTGAATGCGACGTATTCGCAGCAGGGCATCACGGCTCAAAGACCTCCAATTCGCAGGAGCTTTTGGAGGCGGCAAAACCTGCGTACGTTGTAATATCGTGCGGAGAGGGTAATTCGTACGGTCATCCTAATCAAGAGGCACTTGACGTGTTCGCAAGTGTGGGAGCGACAGTTTACCGCACTGACAAGCTTGGACACATAGTGTTCGTTACCGACGGAAAAGAATTGACTAAAAAATAATGCAAAAAGCTCACACCTGAGTGTGAGCTTTTTGATATATATTCAATTTCAGGTTGACTTTTACGGAATTTTAGTATATAATTAATTTAATAGGTAGTTTATTAGAAGATTTGCTATAAAAAGGAGTTCATTATGAAGAAAAATCTAATTTTGGCGTTAGCTTTGATTATAGTATCGATAGTAATGCTCACCTCGTGTGACGGATTGCTCGTACCGATATGGCCGACCTTTGATCCTCCCGGATATAATCCCGAGGGCTTGCAGTCAGAGACCGCATCAGTTGGACTTGAATATGAGCTTATCACAAACGCCGATACTGGCGAAAGCTATTATAAGGTAGTTGGCAGAGGTACATGTACTGATGAGCATATCATAATTCCCAGACAGCACGAGGGTATTGACGTGACTGCTATCGGAAGCGGAGCATTTATGAACGATATCTCATTAATTGGAATTACCTTTTCAAACAGAATAACTCACATATACGATAAGTCCTTTGTAGGTACTTCAATAACAAAATTTGAAATTCCCGACAGCGTTGTGTATGTTGGAAGTGAGATTTTTGCAAAAAGTCCTGTTAAAGAGCTTATAATCGGTAAGAATTGCAAAGCCACCTACGGTGGAGAATTTTCAGGCAGTGCGGTGCTTGAAACAATAACCGTTGACAAGAAAAACGAGAATTTTGAGATTGTTGACGGAGTTTTGTATTCACTTACTAAGAAGGAAAACGGTGACGTTTTGCGTGTTCTTGTTCAGTATCCTGCTGCAAAGCCCGAGACGAGCTTTACGGTGCCCGAAAACGTAGCGGGAATCGGAACTCTTGCATTTGCATATACCAAGAATCTTGAAGAAATAACAATACCTGCTGATGTTGAGATGCTTTTGCCTTTTGTGTGCTGTGACAGTCTTAAATCCGTGCGTTATCAGGTTAATTTGGCGGATATGTTTAACGAAGAAGAAGGACTCAACAACTCCGTTCTCAGCAGCGCAGTTATCAATCTGACAAGCTTTTTTTTGGATGAATTTGCAGATCCCACGCAGGATAACGAATTGACAATGTCTCATTTTAGCATTGAGTTCAATGATGAGACAATGACAAATGATGAATTTTTGGAGCTTTTCTATGAATTCAGAGATTATTTAATGAGTGATGAAGGTTCCGAAGGAAATGAGCCCGATACAAACGAGCCCGAAGGAAACGAACCCGAGGGAAATGAGCCCGATACAAACGAGCCCGATACAAACGAGCCGGAAGAAACACAGCCCGATAACAACGGCGCAGAACAATAAAAGCATACCCGACGGAATATCCGTCGGGTTTTATTACGATTTCACAAACTAAATGCTTGTTTTTTGTTAAAAACTGCCTTTGAAAATACAAAGCTTTTATGATAAAATAATAATAAGAAGATTTTTGAAGGCGGGACTGATATGCAGAATATTGATCTTATTAAAGCGAAAATCAAGGCGCTTTATGAAAATGAAAGTGAAATACATATTGACGTTCACTCAACGAGACCGAAGATAAAAGTAGTTAATGCTGTTGCCAGAATAACGGGTGTGTACAGAAATCTTTTTACTATTGAAGCGCTCGAAAACGGAGCAAAAAAATTATACACCGTTCAATATACAGATTTGTTTATTGGAAAGGTTAAAATAAGTGAACTTGAAAAGCAGTCCGAGTAATTCGGACTGCTTTTGCTATGCCAATTTGATATTGAACTCTTTTTTGAGTGTGTCCGAAAGCTTTTTTACGGGGAGTCCTACAACGTTAAAGTAGTCACCGTGGATTCCGTTGATCCAAAGGGAAGCGTAGCCCTGAATTGCGTATGCTCCCGCCTTGTCATAGCTTTCCGGAGTATCAAGATAGCTTTCAAGGTCGCACACGTCAAGTTCATCAAAGAATACCGTGGTGCATTCGTGTGTTACAACAGTTTTTTCTTTTGTGATGAGTGCAATACCGCTGATAACGAAGTGCGGCTTGCCCGAAAAAGCGAGTATCATTCTCTTTGCGTCGGCACGGTCTTGCGGCTTACCCATAATTTCACCGTCAGCTGAAACCACTACCGTATCGCAGGAGAGAATAATCGTGTTTTCGTCAAATTTTCCTTTGCTTTGAAGAAGCTCTCGCACTGCATTGCCCTTGCGAAAAGCGATTTCTTCAACGTATTTTCTGCCGTCGGTTTCGCTTGTATGCTCGTCCGTTTCACAGGTTATTATTTCAAATTTTACACCGAGATTTTCAAGTATTTCTTTTCTTCTCGGTGATTTTGATGCTAAAATTAAGTTCATAGTTTTTTCCTTTGTTTAGAATATGTATTAGGGTTTGTTGAGGAAATTACAAAGTGAAGATGTGGGGACATTTTTGAAAAGTTACAAATTAGGAATGTGGGGACATTTTTGAAAAACTGTCCCCACGCCCCCGAAAAACTTTAATGGCTTGGGGTTGTGCTGATTTTGCGTAATTTTTCGATAATTCACGGGTGAATTATCGGTACGAACA
>JAZURO010000226.1:0-5314 GCA_045606265.1 Eubacteriales bacterium | reverse complement strand
TTTTTCGGGGGCGTGGGGACAGTTTTTCAAAAATGTCCCCACATTCTTATTTTGTAACTTTTCAAAAATGTCCCCACATTTTCAGTCTGTAACTTCCTCGACAAACACCAATTTATCTGACAACTTATTTTGAAAAATAGTTTACAAGTTCAGAAATTGCTATTTCGTTTTCTTCACGGGTGATAAGATTTTTAATCTTAACAATTCCGTTTTCAAACTCGCTGCCGCCCATAATAACGATATGGGAATAATTTTCCTTGATTGCGTAATCAATCTGCTTGCCGAATTTCTTTGTACCGAGATAGAGTGCGCTTGTTACGCCTGCCTCACGAAGAGATGCGGTGAGAGTGATATATTCCTTATAAGGAACATCGTTGAATCTTGCAACGAGAACCTTTGTGTTTCCCTCTGTAAAATCGGGAACGAGATTGTGTGTTACAAGGAAGTTTTCAAGTGTAACGTCGCCCATACCGTATCCGACACCGCTTACCTTTGCGTTTTTAACGAAAAGTCCAACAAGGTTATCGTATCTGCCGCCACCGTACATAGCACGGTTGTTTTCGGGAGCTTCGTCAAACACCTCAAATACAGTGCCTGTATAGTAATCAAGACCACGGATGATACCAAAGTCGAATACGCAATACTTGTCAAGTCCCGTTTCTTTGAGGAGAGCGAAAAGGTCGGAAAGCTCTTTAGCACCGAGAGAGTCAGGGCAGAGAGCAGTGGCTTCTTCAACACTCATTGTATAAAGAGCATCAATTTTTGCAAGCTTTTCGGCATCAATGCCAAGCTCAGCCATTTCCTTTTCATAAACCTCACGGGGAATCTTATTCTTTTTATCAACAACCTTGGAAACGAGCTTTGCTCCCTCAGCATCAGCGCCGCTTATTGCGCAGATTACGTCATTAAAGAAACGGCGGTTGTTTATATGCACCTTGAACATTGTTTCGTCAGCACCGAACACACGAAGAACGTCGATGGCGCTTTCGATAATATCCATATCTGCCTCAAATCCGTCGCAGCCGAAAATGTCAACGTTGAGCTGCCAGAACTCACGAAGACGACCGCGCTGAGGACGTTCATAGCGATACATATTGGGAATTGAGAACCATTTAAGAGGCATATTAAGGTCGTTCATCTTTGCCGCTACCATACGGGCAACACTTGGTGTCATCTCGGGACGGATAGCAAGCTGACGGTCGCCTCTGTCGGTGAAATTGTAAGTTTGCTTTTTTGCGATTTCTTCGCCGCTTTTTGCGATGTAGAGTTCAAGCTCCTCGATCATAGGTGCATTGTATTCTTCGTAAGCGGATTTTTCAAGCACCTCACGAATTTTGCCAAAGAACCAGTTACGGAAACGCATCTCTGCGGGATAGAAATCTCGTGTTCCCTTATAGGGTTGTGTAGATAATAAATTATTGCTCAAAACATTGTCCTCTTTTCATAAAAGATAAATTTTACATAAATATTCATATTAGTATAACACAAAAAATATCTTTTGTCTATAATTTACGCAATAAATTTTATTTTTGTAAACAAAAGTCACGCCCGTTTCAGGCGTGACTTTACGATTAATTTATTCTGATGTAATCATATCAATACCTTGCTCGATTGTTTCGAGTGATATCATACCGCTTGCGCGGGCTACGGGATTTCCATTAGCATCAATAAAGTAGGTGGCAGGGAATCCGGTTACTCCATATGCGGTTGTGGCACTTCCTTCGGTATCGAAAAAAACGGGGAAGGTAAATTTGTTTTCGCTTATATAACTCTTGGCAGCATCAATCGTTTCCCATTGTGTACTTGTGGCATTTACCATAACAAATTGCACGTCGGGATATTTTTCATACGCTTTTTGAAAATCAGGCATTTCCTCTTTGCAGTATCCGCACCAGGTAGCCCAAAAATTAAGAACTATCGGTTTGCCCGCAAAGTCAGAGAGATTAACTGTGTTTCCTTCGGCATCCAAAACCGTAAAGTCGGGAGCCGAGAAGAGGATTTCGGGAGGATTGTTCTCCTCTACTTTTGCGGTTGTTGAAGTGCTGCTTGGGGTACTTCCAACAGGACTATTCGTTGATGTTTCTGAAGCTCTTGTTGTTGATGTTCCGCTTGTTTGAGGCAGAGTTTCAAGGTTTACTCCCCCACCGTATTCTTTCGCAAGATCGTTATAAAGAGCCGTACACGATACCAAAAGTGATAAAATAACTGTAATTGATATAATTTTAATGAGTTTAGCCATATAATAACCTCCTATGAAACGAGTCGGGAAATTTCTCCAAACACACCGGTTGCCATAAGAATACCGAGAATAATAAGAAGAATTCCGCTGATTTTGTTTATTATGTTGTAGTTTCTTTTAATAAATCCAAATGCTCCCTTAAGTCGGTCCAAAAGGAACGAGCTGATAAAAAAGGGGATGGCAAGACCTATCGAATAAGCCAAAAGAAGTAAAATACCTTCAAGCATACTACCCTTGTTTGCTGCCTGCATAAGAGCTGAACCAAGGAATGCTCCGACACAGGGTGTCCAACCGATAGCAAATACTATTCCAAAAACCAAGGACGAAAAGAATCCAAGGTTTTCGGTGCCTTCAAATATGCTTCCTTTGAAAAGATTGAGCTTAAATACCCCCAAAAAGTGAAGTCCAAAGAAAATAACTACAAGTCCTGTGATAATGTCAATAATTGTATCGTATTTATTAAGAAATCCTCCAATAGCTCCCGCAAGTGCACCAAGAGCTACAAATACAACTGTAAATCCGAGTATAAAGCCAAGAGAATTTTTGACTACTTTTTTTATACTTCTTTCGCCGCCCGCAAAGTATGAAATGTATATTGGAAGCATAGGCAAAAGGCAGGGGGAAGTGAAGGTTATAAATCCTTCAAGAAAAGTAATAAAATACTGCATAAATATAACTCCTTTCTTTGTTGATATATTAATTTGCAATATTATTATAACATAATTTCTTATATAATTCAATATTCTTTATAAATTATTGTAAAGAAGAAAGATGCTTGAAATTAATAATAAAAAGTGATATAATATATACAAACAAGATTTAAGGAGTATAAATATGATTCATTTTGTTTGTTATCCTAAATGCACCACTTGTCAGAAGGCGAAAAAATGGCTTGATGACAATAATATTGAATACGAGATCCGAGATATTAAGCTCGAAAAACCCACGCTCCAAGAATTAACGGAGTGGCATAAGCAAAGCGGATTGCCGATCAAAAGATTTTTTAATACAAGCGGCCTGCTTTATAAATCACTTGATCTTAAAAATAAGCTCCCACAAATGAGTGAAAACGAGATGCTGAGTCTTCTTTCAAGTGATGGAATGCTTGTTAAAAGACCGATACTTGTAGGAGAGGGCTTAGTCCTTGTTGGATTCAAGGAGAGCGAGTGGAAAGAAAGATTTAGTAAATAATAACAAAAATATATTCAGGGCTGATCTATGCGACAGCCCTGTTTTTATCTTCTCAAGCTTATTTCATAATATCCATAATAGTACCATTTAACAAAAAAATAAAATAAATAATAAAAAAATTGGAAACGGAATTCATCTTAATATACATACGTGTAATTGGTGCTTAGGAAAAATTGACTATTCTACGGGCACGTTCAAGGAAGATACACGCGGAATAATGGATTACGGATTTGACGTGTATGCACCGCAAACCTTTGTGGGAAAACCGATGCTTATGGCTTGGCTGAATATGTGGGACAGAAACGTGCCTTCTGAAAAATACGGCTTTGCGGGTATGCTTACAGCTCCCAGAAGAGTATTTATCAAGGATGGCAGACTGTGTCAGGAACCCGTTGTCCAATGCAGAAGAGCATATAAAACAGACGTGTGTGATAAGCTGGAAGACAGAGTTGTAAGAGGTGTAATCACAATAAAAGCAACCAATCTTCAAGAGCTTGCAATCAAAATGCGCTCAGGCGGTGAAAATTATACACAGTTTGAGTTGAAAGACGGAGAATGGGTGTTTGACCGTTCCAAGTCCGGCGAGGAGATCGTTGGCGCAGAAAAGGATTCTGATTCGTTGAACGGTATTCGCCGTATGCCATACTCTCAAAAGGAAGAAGTTACTGTAACTATTGTTATGGATGATTTTTCGGTTGAGATTTTTGAAAATGGCAGGTCAATGACCTCAACAATATACCCACCTTTTGATGCAGATGGCTTTGAGCTTTGTGTAAAAGCGGAAAGCTGCCAATACGAAAGGGCAGACATTGAATTAAAAGCATAAAAATAAAAGCTCCGAGTCGGCTCGGAGCTTTTTTGTTGTTAATAGAGTTTGTGGCTTCGAAGTGACTATCGCATTTCAAAATAAAAAACACCCCAAAGGCATCGGTGAAATATCCGATACCTTTTTGATCAAGATTTGTTCTGACCGATTGACAAATCTCAAAAATCGGTGTATAATATAATACGCAAAAGCGAACGGTAATACAGTTCGCATTTGCGAATGATATAAAACGCCTATTTGAGAGGTTAAAAATGGATTATATAAGTATAGACGAAGCCGCTAAAAAATGGGGGCTTTCAAAAAGATTTGTTCAGGTTCTCTGTGCGAGGGGAAGAATAGAAGGAGCAACCCGTTTGGGTAGAGCGTGGATGATACCTCACAATGCCAAAAAGCCAATTGATGGCAGAACCAAGGCGGCAAGGTCCAAACGTGATGCAGATATGCCACTTCCTCGTAAAACGCCTTTTCTTTATATGACAGATCTCTATAACACGCCCGGAACTGCTGACGATGTAGGTGAAAGCCTTGCGTTCAACCACGAAGCTCGAGTGCTTTTTGAAGCTGAGGTCGCATACTCTCGTGGAGATATTGACAAGGTGTACGAGAGCGCAAATTACCTTCTGAATAAGCACTCCGGCTTCTATGCCGTTCTATCGGCAGGCATGCTTCTCGCTTTGTGCGCGATATGGAAAGGCGATATTGAAATGTGGCGTAAAGCTAAGATACATATATCCGAAGCACCTGCAAAAAACGACTATGACCGTGACACGATGCAGCTTGCGATCAATGCCGTTGATATTATGCTGTATAGCGTCGAAAACTTCCCAAAATGGTTCCAAACAGGCTGTTTTGAACCGTTACACGAGGATGCTTACCCTGCGGCAAAGGTTTATTACGCCAAGTTCTTGTATGCCGTCGGATACTCGGTTGCAACAGGTTCGCTGAAGCTTCAAGGAGCAGAAGGACTCTACGTTATGTCCTCCGTTCCTTACACGCTTGAACCGTTGATCTGTTGGGCAAAGGAAAGAAAAACCGTAATGTCCGAGATCTATTTGCGC
>JAZURO010000225.1:0-6599 GCA_045606265.1 Eubacteriales bacterium | reverse complement strand
TTCAGCAATCAAATTAACAATACATTTCGGCGTATAGAACTCGCCTTTACCTTTACCTTCTGCAAGAGCAAACTTGCTCAAGAAGTATTCATACACACGACCGATAATGTCGTTCTCTGCATCGTCAGTATTGATACGGTTGATTTCATCAAGCAAAGAAGCAAGCTTTGCAGTATCAATATGTAATCTTGAATAATAGTTATCAGGCAACGCACCCTTGAGGGCAGGGTTAGCCTTTTCAATGTTATAAAGTGCCGTATCTATTTTCAAAGCAATATCGTCTTGCTTTGCGTGTTCAATGATATAAGACCAACGGCTTTCTTCGGGAAGGAAGAAAACATTATCCTTTGTATAGAAAGCTACGTTGTCGATAAACTTCTCTCCAAACTTCTCAGCGATAGCTTTTCTCTGTGCTTCAAATTTATCACTTGCAAATTTAAGGAAGAAAAGGCTAAGAACAACGTGCTTATACTCGGCAGGCTCAACAGAGCCACGAAGTTTATCAGCAGACTTCCATAGTGCTTCTTCCATCGTTATTTCTTTCTTGGGTTTAGCAGCAGCTTTTGCCATTTGTATTACCTCCACATTCTATTAGCTACTCGAATACAAGTATATCCTATCATTATAAGTGTCCCATAAAACGGACTTAGTCCTGATTTTCAGGTAAAACTTCCATAATATCATCAACAGAGCAATCAAGGCAGCGACAAATCTTTGCAAGTGTATCTGTTGTAACTGCTTCGTCTTTACTCAGCTTTCTCATTGCGTGTTGGGTTAGATTTGCCGACTCCTGAAGGTCTTTCTTTTTCATATCTTTGTCGATCAGCAAATGCCATAACTTTTTATATGATACTGCCATAATCACAATTCCTTTCTGCTTATGAGCGAAGTTATAAAGTTACAAATTACATTATAGCATAAGATAGGCGAAAAAACAACATAACTTGAGAAGTTTCACAAAAAAGTGCGTTTAAGCGACAATATCATAACCAATAGTTATTATATAGCATTAAAGAGATGCCGTAGCATCTCTTTAATTTCGCATTTTCTTATCAACTTGTTCTGCACAGAATTTTAAGAAAGTATCCAAACTTGGCTCTTTTCCATCAGGAGCGATTTGTTTCCAAAGTTCCTGTGCGTGAGGATCGGTGCTTGCCATTCCTGCTCGGATAGCTTCCATCATATCAGCTTCTACTTGTTCGGGTGTAACTCCGTTCTCTTTTGCTATTTGTCGAATAATCTCTTTTGTTGTCATTTCATTTATCTCCGTTTCATAACTATATGTATTTCGCCATAACTGACAGTTATGTTATATCATATCTGTTTTGTCGAAACAACGGGAAACGTGGCAGCAAATAAAAAAAGTTCGCTTTTTTGTCGAGCGAACTTCTTTTATCTGATTATTTTCTTTTTGAATGCGAAATCATCGTATCAATGACATCGTATATTTTGGAACGATCTTCTACTGAAAGTTTTTCAAGTTTATCGTTAAGCATTGAGTGCTTTACTTCGTAACCGGAAGTTAAGACATCACAGAGAACCATATCAGCAGATGCACCTAAAGAATTAAGAATTGATATAAGCGATTCAAGGGAAGGGGTTTTCTCAGCTCTTTCTACCATTCCGATATATGTCACAGAAAGACCTGACTTTTCTGCCAAATCCTCCTGACGCATTTTTTTAGCAACACGAATTTTTCTTATGTTCTTGCCAATCGTATCTAATTTCACATTGACACCTCCTTATAGTGTGTGTCCATAACTAATAGTATAGATTATGAATGTGAAATAATACACGAACTAAACGGCAGATACCATAACTAATAGTTACGAAAGTGATGATTTTTTCACAATTATATGTTATAATAGAATTTCCGGAAGGGGTTGATATATAATGACTGTCATCTTTTGCTTAGATGATAACAAAGGAATGTTGTTCAATAATCGGCGTTTAAGCCGTGATGCTATGGTGTTTGAGGATATAAAAACATATCTTAAAGGAGCATTACAGATTAACGAATTTTCCGAGAAGTTAGTAGCATCTTCGGGAATAAATTACGAATTATTCAAAAATTTTGTCACAAAACCCGATTTTGAAACGATATATTATATTGAGAACATTTCAGTCAAAGAACATCTTGATAAGATCGACCGTATTATCGTGTATTGGTGGAATCGAAAATATCCGAGTGATGTAGTATTAGACTTTGATCCTATCGAATTTGGATATAATTCAACATCAATTTATGAGTTCTCAGGTAAATCACACGAGAAGATTACAAGGGAGATATTTGAGAGATGAAAAGATTAACTGCAATTATATCGTTGCTTCTAACGATATGTTTAGTGTTCTCAGGTTGTGGCGTTGAACTATCGGATACGCCTTCGCAAACAATAAATAGCAATATCTCAACTGAAAATTCGGAAACAACTGAAACAAGTAGTAATCCATCGGTTACACCAACACCTGATGATGGCTCGTCAACTGAAACACAGAAACCATCAGTCCCCCAAAACGGGAATACCGTTTCCTTATCAAGTATTCCTGCATTTTCAGGAAAACCTTACGTTGCTATCAATAACAATATACCGAGTTTTTCTGAAAGTGATTACACGACTAAATCGTATGAATATTACAGCAATCTTGATAATCTTGGGCGTTGTGGGGTTGTTATTGCTTGCATTGGAACTGATATTATGCCGACCGAAGAAAGAGGTAGTATTGGTCAGGTAAAACCTACGGGATGGCATACAGTTAAATACGATTGTGTTGATGGAAAATATCTATATAATCGGTGTCACCTAATCGGTTATCAATTAAGTGGCGAAAATGCCAATACCAAAAACTTGATTACCGGAACCCGATTTATGAATGTCGATGGTATGCTGCCTTTTGAAAATTTGGTAGCAGACTATGTAAAAGAAACAGACAACCACGTTCTCTATCGAGTAACACCGATTTTTGATGGAAGCAATCTATTAGCTACCGGAGTTCAGATGGAAGCCTACTCTATCGAAGATGATGGAGATGGTATCTGTTTTAATGTGTTTGTTTACAACGCACAACCACAAATCTCAATCAACTATGCAAACGGCGATAGTTCTTATATTGGTGGTGGTTCTAATGATGTTGAAGAAGAACTCGACAATAACACCGATACTACTGCTTCTTATATTCTAAACAAGAATACTAAGAAGTTTCACTATCCGTCTTGCTCATCAGTTGATAGAATGAAAGAAAGCAATAAAGAATATTATACGGGAAGCCGTGAGGAATTAATAAATCGTGGCTATGATCCGTGTGGGAACTGCCATCCGTAGTAATTTCCCAAAAGGAAGGAGTAATATGAAACGAATAATTTACGAAAAGACATACGACCACTCTTTAGATTTTGATATACCTGAAGAAGAAAAAAGCGAATCATCAATGCCGTCTGCCGAAGAATTTATAAGGTCGTTAAATGAAGATTCGGAATATGTTTTAGTAGAAGAAAGATTAAAAGGATTAGATGTATTTATTAAAGTTGTAAAAGAGGTTGCCGATATATTTGAAGCAGATGTAGAAATCTATGAACAACCTTTTGGAGCGACGGCAAATCTTAAATTGGAAGATTGCACAGTAGAGAAATATGTCAAAAATGCCTTTGTCTTTATGCTTGCCAAAGCAGATAATATTAGTTGGTTTACGAAAGAAAAATATACACTCTTATCTTTAGATTATTATACTCACGAGCTTTACTATAAAGGTGAGTGCAAACATCGAATTACATAAAAAATAAGATGCCACCCCGAAGGGTGGCATCTTATTCATTTAGGTTTATTATTTCTTTCTTTTTGCTTATTGCAAATTCATAGGCAAGTTTTGTTCCGCTTTTAGGCTGGTAAGTTCCTATTGAACGCTTAGACACTTTCCTGCGTTCCGGTTGATAATTCTCATTGTAATAAAAAATACAAACATCACTTGCCAAAATCATTGCTTGATTTCTTTCTACATACGATGCTTTTCCGGCTTTGCCAACACCTTCAGGGCAAATGTTATCTTCAAACCCCTCAATAAAATACTTTTTAACTGACTCACTTATTTCTTGATAGTCTTTCCGGAATTTAATTCTTTCAATGTATGGATAATCATTCTTTAGCTTAGTTACATTATCATAGCATAAGTCGTTAAACTGCGAATGGTCGCCGAATATAAACCTAACAACTCCTTGCTTGATAAGGTCTTTCAATATTTTCTCAAGTTTTACTTGAGTTTCGGCAAAATTTTCGATTTTTCTATGCCCGATAAAACAACAAATTTTTCTTTCCAATTTCCTTATCTCCAATGCACTTATAGTTTTTCAAATACATTTGTATTAAGGCTGTCCTTTTTAGGAAGAACCTTGATCCCCAAAGATTGCTGATTATTATAGAGTTTCACACCCAAGTTTGAAGGTGGAGTGTCGATTAAATCTCTTAATACAAAAGTTTCGCCTGTATTCATTTTAGAAATCTTATCAACTACTGTGTTCCAAAGCTTTCCGTAAGTTCTATCTTCTAAAGCGAGATCTTTACAATAACTTGGCACATCAGGATAACCTTCTTTTGCAGCCTTTATTTGCAGTTCATTCCATTGAGCATTAGTAACACTAAATTGAACTCTCATAAGTATACTCCTTTCGATTACTCAGGGAACTGTTCAACTCCCTGAATATATATTAGCACATATCAGGGGATTGTTCAAGCCCCTTTTTTGAAAAATTCAAAAAAAATTACTGCCCCCAACCGAAGTTGAGGGCAGCATTTTAATATTGCGGTACACCGTAACCAAGAATTTCATAATAGCCGACAGAGTATTGTTTCTGTCTTACACTATCACCGGAGTTACCTTCAACGGTGTAGACTATTCCGTTCTCGACTTTCTGAACGATACCCGTATGGTCGGATAGACCGTCTTGCGGTCCTGACTCTCCATCGGGTGAATCCCAATCAAAGAAGATAATCATTCCTGCAACGGGTTCGGCAGAACCATCCACCCATTGACCTCTATCTTTGAACCATTGCACACCGTTTACACAGCCTGCATATTTCGGAATTACGCCCGTGTCGATATATCCGCACTCGTTAGCACACCAAGATACGAAGCAGGCACACCATTCAACCCTTGAGCCGAAGCCGTACCAACTCCAATAAGGATCTCCACCAACGTTACCTATCTGTGTGAGAGCAACCGTTACGATTTGGTCATCAGAATAGTTGATACCATACAGAGCCGCCGCCCATAGAGAATTGTTTTCGGGTTTTAGCAGTTCTGTCAGGTAGTCTTTCTGTTCCTGATTAAAGCCGTATTGCGAAGCCATTTCATCAACGGTCTTATGAGCAACCGTGATATACAGATAGGTTCTCGTTACAGTCGTTTCCGTCTGCACGATATTTCCGTTCCCGTCATCGGTTTCGGTTATCACGGTTTCCGACACACTCTCTGTTCGGGAACTGATTTCATTCATTTCCCAAAACAAGTCTTTGAGCAGTTGCTTCTTGTTATCGTCCATTGTGGCAACCTCTTGAGGGTTATCAGGATCGGTGTTTGTCTTAACCGCATACACGGCAAGAACATCTTTCCAAACTGCACGACTGCCACTCATTTCAAGCACATCGTAAGTTGTTCCGTTCCTGATCTCAAAGATCTTGTTGTCGTACTCGGTATTGATTTCCTGAACGGCAGTCTGCATAGTCTGTCCCGTTCCTGAGTCCTCACCTGAGAAGAAGATACCAAACACCGAGCATAGAATAAGAGCGATAAGGCAAATGACAATGATAATAACAACGGCAACCCAACCGCCTGCAGCAATCGCCGCTACAAGTCCTTTGACTGCGGCAATAATCGCTTTTACGACTGCGACAGTTGCCTTTGCAATCCACTTTGCCGCAACGACTGCGGCTTTGGCGGCCGCCCGTGCTGCCTGCGCCGCTGCTCTTGCGGCTTTGGCACTTGCCTGAGCTGCTTTCTGTGCGGTCTTAGCCGCTTGCTGAGAAGTCTTAATTGCCGTCTTTGCTGTACGCTCTGCGGTTTTGACTGTCTTTCCGGTGGTCTTAACTGCACCTTTGCCGACTGTCTTGACTGTTTTCTTTCCCGCCGAAGTTACAGACTGCTTTACGGTCTTTTCAGCAGACTTCTCAACCGTT
Source organism: Eubacteriales bacterium (assembly GCA_045606265.1). Lineage (GTDB taxonomy): Bacteria > Bacillota > Clostridia > Oscillospirales > CAG-272 > RGIG4608. The sequence goes on along the minus strand of JAZURO010000225.1, from coordinate 435 downwards.
TTTACGGTTTTAGAACCCGCTTGCCTTACCGTATGCTCTGTGGTTTTCTCGGCAGTCTTAGCCGCCTTATTGCCGACATTTTCAGCCTGCTTCTCAAGAGCCTTTTCAGCTCGTTTCTCTTTGAAGCGGTCGATACCGTCTTTTGCTTTGTGAATATTATCCTTAGTAGTTTCTAAACCTTTCCGACCTGCTTTGTCGAATTGGTGGATACCTTCGTGTACTGTGGTGTCAACACCACGCTCAAACTTATCGGAAGCATATTCATCAGCAGAGTTCTCGGCAGCATAGGTGCTGTGTTCGGCTCTCTCTTTGGTAGAGATATAGGCTCGTTTCATTCGCTCTCCGGCAACGGCGGCTTTATCAATGGTCTTGATAGAACCCTTGACTACATCTCTTGTTTTTATATCTGCCATTGTAAACCTCCTTTCCTGAGAA
>JAZURO010000224.1:0-33428 GCA_045606265.1 Eubacteriales bacterium | reverse complement strand
CCTCGCAAATATAGTCGTCTCGGTCGCGTTCGCGTGGCGCGCTCCCGATACTCCTTATTTGCTCACTCCTCGCGCTCCCTCCCCCTCGCACTGCGAGCGGTCGCGCTCGTCCCTCTCGCGGGCGCTCGCGTTCAAATCTTTTCCGAACCGCCAACGAAAAAAGGACACCATTTGGTGTCCTTTTCTTTGGCGGAGAAGGAGAGATTTGAACTCTCGCGCCGGGTATATCCGGCCTACACCCTTAGCAGGGGCGCCTCTTCGGCCTCTTGAGTACTTCTCCAAATACTCTCGTGAACTGCCGCTTCCATTTCGTTCACGCCCAATTATTATATATTATTTTTAGCCATTTGTCAATAGCTTTTAGAGAAAAAAATGAATTGATAGTTGATTTTTTATCTGAAATGTGTTATCATTATTAAAGAATATGTATTTTAGGAGATAAATCTATGAGAATTGCGAGAATTGCGTTACTTTTGGCTCTGACAATGCTTCTTTTATTCGTTATGACGGGCTGTCGCTGTGTACCTTCAAGCGAGGATTGGTATTTTTTCAGCTATAAAGAAGATATGGTATTTATGAACGGTGTTACATTAAATCTTGGATTTTCTGACGCTTCTCACGCATTTCCGTTTTCGGGATCCGAGTGTGAGAATATAGGCATTTCTTTTTCCAAGGACGGAAGAGTGGCATTTACTCCCAAGGACGGAATTACACGTTATGGAACGCACACCTACGAACACGAGGGACTGAGCTACACCGATTTCACAATAACGCTTGAAAACGGTGAGATAATTGAGGGAAGCAGTATGAATTCCTCGGAGGGTAAAAAGCTTGCATTGACCTATCAGGGCATAGTATATAATTTTACTACTGAAAACAAGAGAACAGGTACTACCATAGATGACGTCATTGCCGAAATGCTGAATGGCAATTTCGGTTCGTTGAACGAGGCGCAGGTTTGTCGAAACGGTGAAGGATATGCTGTTCGTTTCAGCGATATGATATATTATCCCATTGAAGAGACAACCGCAGTATTTGCTGTAACCGTCCACACAGACGGATCGTACGAGATTATGGACGAGCTTCACGAGGGAAACGTATTTTCAACATATACAAAGGATACCGACTATATCGTTATTTATTATCTTATACCATAAAGAATCGGGCAAAAGCCCGATTTTTTATTTGAGTGATTAATATATGAACACGTTCGACAAAAAAACTTGCATTTTTATTTACTATATGGTATAATTGTTTGAAACTTGGAATAATTATTCGTTCTGAGTGAATATTTGCCGATTTTCAGGATTGGAGATTTATATGAAGGAAAACAAAAAAGAGCTTTGGAGAGCGCTTAAATTCACGCTTATTTCATTAAGTGCGGGAATAATACAAATTGGTTCGTTTACCTTGCTTAATGAGTTCATTTTGGGCGAAGATAATGCAGCTATATCTCATTTTATTGCGCTTGTACTTTCGGTTATATGGAATTTCACTATAAACAGAAAGGTGACGTTCAAGTCATCTAACAACATTATCAAATCGATGGTACTTGTTGCGCTGTTTTACGTGGTTTTCACACCTGCTTCAACTTTATTTATGGGATGGGCAACGGAAAATGGCTGGAACGAATATCTTGTTGAGGGAATCAATATGCTTGCAAATTTTGTGCTTGAATATCTTTTCACAAGACTTGTTGTTTACAGAAATTCCTGCGATACAGCAGAAAGAAAATGAAGAATCGGGCTTTTGCCCGATTTTTTTATGTTGACTTTGCTATTGTAATGTGGTATAATTTTCTTTGTTCTAATGACGTTTTAGGAGCTAGATATGAATTTTGAATTTTTTATAGTCAGCATAGTATTCGGGTTGGGACTTGCAATGGATGCTTTTTCAGTATCTCTTGCCAACGGAATGAATGAAAAAAGAATGAAGATTGGCAGAATGTGTACGATAGCAGGTGTTTTTGCAATCTTTCAGGGACTTATGCCTTTGATTGGCTGGGTTTGTATTCACACAATATCTGAAATTTTTGAAGGATTTACGGTATTTATTCCTTATATTGCACTTGTGCTTCTTGCCTTTATCGGCGGAAAGATGATTTACGAGGGGATAAAGAAGGACTGTGACTGTGAGGATTGTGCAGTTGGCTTCGCTGCACTTATAGTGCAGGGAATTGGCACATCTATTGATGCCCTCTCGGTTGGATTTGAAATTGGCGAATATCAATTTTTCGAGGCGCTTGTTTCGTCACTCGTTATCGCGCTTGTAACATTTATTATCTGTATGTTCGGTGTATGGGCAGGCAAGAAATTCGGCAATATGCTTTCTAACAAGGCAACGGTTTTCGGTGGAGTTATCCTTGTCTGCATTGGTATTTACATATTCGTTAAAGGAATACTCGGTATATAAATTAAAAAAGCTCAGCAGGAATTTCTGCTGAGCTTTTTATGTTAGGATATTTCAAATTTTGATTTGTCGAGTTGTTTATTCGCACAAACCAAGCTGTTGTTTTGCCCCACTTTTTTCAAAAGCGGGCGCCAGGCGACGTAAGCGAAAAAACGCCATTTCTTTTTTTGCAAAGCTTTTTTCTTTGTGGCTCTGATATCAAGTCTTGATATTGCGATACTTGAAACATTTTCAGAAAAGCTATATTGATTTGATATTAACTTGATAAATAGTTTTATTTAATTGCCATATGTATTGAACAGCTATGATTTATCAAAAAGGACACTCAAACGAGTGTCCTTAAATTTTACTTGATTTATCTTACCTTATCGGCAATTTCCTTTGCGATCTTCAAGATAAATTCATCAGCACTCATAGCACCAATGTCACCATCCTTGCGTGAGCGAACAGCAACAGTGCCGTTTTCAAGCTCCTTGCCGCCCACAACGAGCATATAGGGAACTTTTTCCTGCTGTGCGTTTCTGATCTTATAACCGATTGTTTCGTTTCTTCTGTCAACCTCGTTTCTGATGCCGAGTGCAGTAAGACGGCGTGAGAGATCATCACAGTAAGCGATCTGAGCATCACCCATAGGAAGCATCTTAACCTGAACGGGAGCCATCCAAGTGGGAAGAGCGCCTGCATACTTTTCAAGAAGGAGAGCAAGAGTTCTTTCATAGCAGCCCATTGAAGTTCTGTGAATGATATAAGGTGTTTTAAGTGTATTGTCGGAATCAACGTATTCCATACCGAATTTCTTAGCAAGAAGCATATCGATCTGGATTGTGATAAGTGTATCCTCTTTGCCGAAAACGTTCTTTATCTGAATGTCGAGCTTGGGACCGTAGAAAGCTGCTTCATCCTTGCCGATCGTGTAATTACCTTCGCCAAGGTTTTCGTTGAGGAGCTTTTCCATAATGCCCTGAGCCATATCCCACTGTTCAACAGTGCCTTCATACTTGTCTGTTCTTGCGGGATCCCACTGTGAGAAACGGAACGAGCAGTCTTCTCTGAGTCCGAGGGTATCAAGGCAGTAGAGAGCGAGGTCAAGACAGCCCTTGAATTCCTCTTCAAGCTGTTCGGGACGAAGAATGAGATGTCCTTCTGAAATTGTGAACTGACGAACACGGATAAGGCCGTGCATCTCACCGCTATCCTCGTTTCTGAAAAGTGTTGAAGTTTCGCCCAGACGCATTGGAAGGTCGCGGTAAGATCTCTTCTTATTGAGGAAGACCTGATATTGGAATGGGCAAGTCATGGGACGGAGAGCAAAACACTCCTTTGTTTCATCATAGGGATCGCCAAGAATGAACATTCCGTCAAGATAGTGATCCCAGTGACCTGAGATCTTATAGAGATCACGCTTAGCCATAAGGGGAGTTTTGGTAAGAAGATAGCCGCGGCGCTGTTCTTCATCCTCGATCCATCTTTGAAGTGCCTGAACAGTTCTTGCGCCCTTGGGAAGAAGGATGGGGAGTCCCTGACCGATACAGTCAACCGTTGTGAAGTATTCCAACTCTCTGCCTATCTTATTATGGTCACGTTTTCTTGCTTCTTCAAGCATTGTTACATATGCGTTAAGTTCATCCTTGGAAGGGAATGCGATACCGTAAATTCTTTGAAGCATTTTATTCTTCTGGTCGCCCTTCCAATAAGCGCCTGTGCACTGTGTAAGCTTTATTGCTTTAACAGCACCCGTAGAGAAGAGGTGGGGACCTGCGCAAAGATCGGTAAATTCACCCTGAGTATAAAAGCTGATTACAGCATCCTCGGGGAGCTCTTCAATAAGCTGAACCTTATATGGCTCGTTCTTTTCATTCATAAGAGCGATAGCTTCGTTTCTGGGCAACTCACTTCTTGTGATAAGAAGATTTTCTTTAACGATCTTCTTCATTTCAGCTTCGAGCTTTGTGAGCATTTCGGGAGTAAAGGATACCTCTGAATCAAAATCATAATAGAATCCGTTTTCGATTGCGGGGCCTATTGTGAGCTTTGTTTCGGGATAAAGGCGTTTAACTGCCTGAGCAAGAATGTGGCTTGCTGTGTGATTGAAAACGTGCTTTCCGTCAGCATCCTTGAAAGTGAGGAGTTCAATTTCAGCATCATTTTCGATAAGGTGGTTGAGGGCAACAACGTTGCCGTCAACTTTTGCAGCGATAACACTGCGGTCAATTTTCTCTGCCGAGCGAGCTGCATCATAAACCGTGATGGGAGCATCAAATTCAAGGCAAAGATCAAAGAGCTTGATTTTCATAGTTATATCTCCTGTATAAATAATTAATAAAATAAAAACACCCCGAATGGCAAAAGCCATTCGGGGTGCGATAAACAAATTTCGCACGGTTCCACCCGAAGTTTTAACTCAAAAAGGGTATTAATCGTGACGCACGGGTGGTACAGACATAAGCGCCTTGAAGGATATTCCAGCAAATTATCCTCTCTCTGTGCAAGACTAACGTTAAGCTGCGTGTCCTATGCATTTTATTAAACAAGACCGTTTCTCTTTCTATTGTATTCTGAACGGGGGTTATAAACCTCTCTCCAGTTAAGGTCGCCACGGTCGAGCGCCTGAACGAGAATTTCAGCGGTTGCAATATTTGTAGCAACGGGAATATTATGAAGATCGCACATTCTCATCATTTCTGCTTCTTCCTCGTTATAAGCTGAGGATGAGCGAGTATCTCTAAAATTGAGAAGAAGGTCGATTTCGTTATATGCAAGACGGGAAGTTATCTGTTGTTCGCCGCCGTGCTCACCGGTAAGCAATTTTTCGATTTTAAGACCGGTAGCATCGGAAATATATTTCGCAGTAATACTTGTTGCGCAAAGGTTATGCTTGCAAAGAATACCGCAATAAGCAATACAGAATTGCGTCATAAGTTCTTTTTTCATGTCGTGAGCTATAATTGCAATTTCCATCTTTTTTCCTTTCTTTATATAAATGATTAAAAAACAAGTGAAGGGATAAATAAAAATTTATATAACCTACACGGACATTATATCATAGATATAAAAAGTTGTCAAGAATTTTTACATTTCTTCATTCAAAAAATAGCCGATTTTTGAGATATTTTTAATTAAAATGCGATTTGAGATGGATTTTGCCTTCTTGTTAATATTGAAAACGTGAAAAGCGATATTTTCCTTTGAAAGCTCCAAAAGTGTAATGTCTGCTATCATTTCACATGACAAGGTGGAATATGCGTTTTCGCTCAGTGCTTTCAATATTGCATACTCGGTTTTTGTCAGTATTAATCGGTATCCAAGAAGGAAAACCGTGTTGGCGCTTTTGTGCACCAAAAGATTTTTCAAATTTATATAATCCTGTGTTTGCATAGTTCTGTTAAAGTAAATCCAAGCCCCGTGGGGCTTGGATTTGAATTTTTAGTTGAGCTTTGACAAAGCGGCAAGAACACCGTCAAGGTTTTCCTGATACTTAGCCATTTTTGCTTTTTCTCCCTCAACTACTGTTGCGGGAGCTTTTGCAACAAAGCCTTCGTTAGAGAGCTTTTTAACTATTCTTTCTATCTCACCTTCAAGACGCTTCTTTTCGCCTTCAAGACGGATTTTTTCCTTTTCAAAGTCGATAATATCGGAAAGAGGAAGATAGATCGTAGCTGCGTCCGTAATGATCTGAACTGAGTTGTCAGCGCTTACTTCATTATCAAATCTTTCAGCAACGCAAAGCTCACTTGCAGATGCAAGACGAACGAAGAATGCTTCACTTGATGCACCAAAGATGTCAAGGTACTTTGTTTCGATAAATACTTTTGCTTTCTTTGAGGGAGCAACGTTCATTTCACTTCTTCTTGCACGGATCGCCGTGATTGCATCTATAATCTTGGTCATCTTTTCAGCGTCTTCAATATAAGAGAGGGCACTGTCATATTCGGGATAGCTGTCGATCATAATGCTGTCTTTTGAGTGGGGAAGTGCCTGATAGATTTCCTCGGTAATGAAGGGCATAAATGGATGAAGAAGCTTGAGCGTTCCGTTAAGAACGTAAGCGATAACGTTCTGGCAAACGAGATTTGCTTCGGTTTCCTTTTCGTTGAATCTTGCCTTTGCAAGTTCAATATACCAGTCACAGAAGATGTCCCAAGTGAAAGAGTAAATTTCAGCAAGAGCAACACCAACCTCAAATCTGTCAAGGTTTGTAACAACGCTCTTTGTGAGTTCATTGAATTTGGTAAGGATCCACTTATCTTCAAGTGCGAGCTTTGATTCCTCGGGCAACTTTATTTCGTCAATAGTAAGATTCATTCTTACGAAACGGGAAGCATTCCAGAGCTTATTTGCAAAGTTTCTTGCCGCTTCAATCTTTTCATCTGAGAAACGCATATCATTTCCCGGTGAGTTGCCTGTTGCAAGAGCAAATCTGAGTGCGTCTGCACCGTATTTATCTATAACTTCAAGGGGATCTATACCGTTGCCAAGTGATTTTGACATTTTTCTACCCTGAGCATCTCTGACAAGACCGTGAATGAATACGGTAGAGAAGGGCTTTTGACCCATGTGTTCAAGACCTGAGAATATCATACGTGAAACCCAGAAGGTGATAATATCGTAACCGGTTACCAAAACGTTTGTGGGATAGTATCTTGCAAGATCCTCTGTGCTTTCGGGCCAACCAAGTGTTGAGAAGGGCCAGTGCGCTGAGGAGAACCAAGTATCAAGAACGTCCTCATCCTGACGAACGGGAGCACCGCACTTAGGACATACTGTAATGTCCTCTTTTGAAACCGTCATCTCACCGCAATCATCACAGTAGAAGGCAGGAATTCTGTGTCCCCACCAAAGCTGTCGGGAAATGCACCAGTCAAGAATGTTATTCATCCAGTTAAAGTAATTCTTTGAGAATCTTTCGGGAATAAAGTTGATGTCACCGCTTTCAACTGCCTCAATAGCGGGCTTTGCAAGGGGCTTCATCTTAACGAACCATTGATCGCTTGTGAGTGGCTCAACGGTTGTTCCGCAACGGTAGCAAACGCCAACGTTGTGATCGTGCGCAACGGTTTTAACAAGGAATCCCTGTTCTTCAAGGTCAGCAACAAGTGCCTTTCTGCAAGCGTAACGTTCCATACCTTCATACTTGCCTGCGTATGCGTTCATTGTCGCATCGTCGTTCATAACCTTAATCTGTTCAAGGTTGTGACGTTGACCAACAAGGAAGTCATTGGGGTCGTGCGCAGGAGTGATTTTTACGCAGCCCGTACCAAATCCGATTTCTACGTAATCATCGGCGATAACGGGAATTTCTCTGTTAACGATGGGCAAAATAAGGGTTTTGCCGATAAGATGCTTGGTGTTTTCGTCCTCGGGATTAACTGCAACCGCTGTGTCACCGAACATAGTTTCGGGACGTGTTGTTGCAACCTCAACGTAGCCGTCCTCACCCTTGATGGGATATTTGATGTGCCAGAAATGGCCGGGCATATCCTTGTATTCTACCTCTGCATCGGAAAGGGCGGTGAGACAACGGGGACACCAGTTAATTATTCTGTATCCACGGTAGATGAGTCCCTTGTTATAGAGATTTACGAAAACCTCACGAACTGCGTGCGAGCAGCCCTCATCCATTGTAAAGCGCTGACGTGACCAGTCACATGAAGCACCGAGCTTTTTTAACTGACCTGTGATTCTTGCTTCGTAAGTATCCTTCCAACCCCAAACACGTTCAAGGAATTTTTCTCTGCCGAGATCGTAGCGGGAAAGACCTTCATCTACACGGAGGCGTTCCTCAACCTTTATCTGAGTCGCAATTCCTGCGTGGTCGGTACCGGGAACCCAAAGAGTATTAAAACCCTGCATTCTTTTGTAACGAACAAGGATATCCTGCAAGGTTTCGTCAAGGGCGTGTCCCATATGGAGCTGACCTGTAACGTTTGGCGGAGGAATTACGATTGAAAATGACGGATTATTATTGTTTTTGTCGGGAGTGAAATAACCCTTATCACACCACTCCTGATATATTCTGTCCTCAAATTCTGAGGGAGAATATGTTTTTGGAAGCTCGTTGTAGCTGTTCATTTTTGAACCTCGCTTTCTTGTTTTATGAAATAAATTTTTATCTGAAAATAAAAAATCCCCCATCCTGATATCAGGACGTGGGAACGCGGTACCACCTGATTTCGCACTCCGAAAAAGGAGATGCGCACTCAAAATCTGTAACGGAGATGCCGTTCCTTGCTACTTTTCAAAACGACCGTTTCACAAGGACCGCTCAGGGACTACTTCATTCGGCATTGCTGTGGATTTGCACCAAACATCCACTCTCTTCAAACAATGGGGCGAATTACTCCTTCCCGTCAATGCGTTTCATATCAAAGGTTAGTATAGCACAGCGAGAAAAAAATGTCAACAAATTTATTGAAAAAAACTTCATATTGACAGAAAATTGTCGCCCAAGAAGAAAAAAATATGGTATAATACAAAAGGAATAACGAAAGAAGCGCCGAGAAAGGAGAAAAATGACTTGGGAGATAGCAGTTGGAGTTTTTGGCATAATAACTGCATTTATTGCCGTTATGAACGTTGTTGTCAAGATAAATTCAACACTTTCAAAGCTTGAAAGCGCAGTAGTTCAGCTCAAAGAAACAATGGAGCGCCAATCGGACAAAAACACGCATTTTTACACCGAGCTTGCCGAGCACGAAAAGCGCCTTTGCGTGCTGGAAAGGGAATGGGGTACTAAAATATGAGTGGAATAGATTGGAAAAAGAAGCTGTCGAGTCGCAAATTCTGGATGGCAGTAAGTGCGCTTGTGTGTTCTGTTTGCGTTATTTTCGGAGTTGACGAGCTTACGGCAGAAAAGCTTGCAGCGACCGTAAGTGCGTTGGGAGTAGTTGCCGCCTACATTTTGACAGAGGGCTATATCGACTCAAAGCGCATTGACAAAAACAGCGAAAATGAATAGGTAAAAAGAGCAAGCGGGAGCTTGCTCTTTTTACACTTTTTGTGCATCCGTACTTGATTTTTTGTAAAAATAGTGTATAATAGTTAGTGGTAACTAACCAGACGAGGTGAAAATAAATTGAGAAAATTTGATATTAGCGGAATGAGCTGCGCTGCGTGTTCTGCACGTGTTGAAAAGGCAGTTTCCTCACTTGACGGAGTCGATAGTTGCTCTGTCAATCTGCTCACAAACTCAATGGAGGTTGAGGGCGGAGCAACTGACGAGGCAATTATTTCTGCCGTTACAAAGGCGGGATACGGAGCCGTACTTCACGGTAGCTCAAAGAAGCAAAATAAAACTAAAACAGCAAAAGAAAGTGCAAATGACGAAATAAAGACACTCAGAAATCGCTTTTTTGTGTCCCTTACTTTTCTCGTTGTGCTGATGTATATTTCAATGGCGCACAATATGTGGGGCGCACCTTTGCCAAAGTTTTTTGGCTCAAATCCTATTGGAATTGCCATTTTGCAAATGTTGCTTTGCATCATCATAATGGTGATCAACAAAAAATTCTTCATAAGCGGCTTCAAATCTGCAATAAAGCTTGCTCCAAATATGGATACACTCGTTGCGCTCGGATCGGGGGCATCCTTTATATACAGTGTGTGCCTTGTGTTTGTAATGGCGCATCCTGAAACGCTTGAATTGAAGAAAGCGGAGCTTTTGCACAGTCTGTATTTTGAATCTGCAGCAATGATTCTTGTGCTGATAACTCTTGGAAAAATGCTTGAAGCAATAGCCAAGGGTAAAACTACCGACGCGCTTGATAAGCTCTCATCCCTCGCACCCGAGAATGCAACGGTGATAAGAGAGGGAAAGGAGATTTCAGTCCCGATTTCAGAGGTTCGTGTGGGTGATATTTTCATTGTTCGTCCGGGCGAAAGTGTGGCAGTTGACGGAATAGTAATTGAAGGCGAGAGCGCAGTTGATGAAAGCGCCTTAACGGGCGAGAGTATTCCCGTTGATAAAGCACGGGGCGATAATGTTTATTCTGCAACGGTGAACTCCTCGGGCTTCCTTAAATGCGAGGCAACCGAGGTTGGGGATACTACAATGCTCTCACGAATAATAAAAATGGTTGAGGATGCATCAAGCAGTAAAGCGCCAATAGCCAAAATAGCCGATAAGGTATCGGGAGTTTTTGTTCCTACGGTAATCGGAATTGCGGCAGTAACATTTATTGTCTGGTCGCTTATCGGCAATGATTTTGCCTTTTCGCTCACCCGTGCGATTTCAGTTCTTGTAATCAGCTGTCCTTGTGCGCTGGGACTTGCCACTCCCGTTTCAATTATGGTGGGAAGCGGAGTCGGTGCAAAAAACGGAATTTTGTTCAAAAATGCCACCTCGCTTGAAGAGGCGGGAAAAATCAAGGTGATCGCACTTGATAAGACGGGTACGATAACCATCGGAGCACCCAATGTTACAGATGTTATTTGTGCCGACGGTGTTGATGAAAAAGAATTTTTAGTTTATGCTTATTCACTTGAAAAGCAGAGCGAGCATCCTCTTTCACGCGCTGTAATTGAATATGCTCAGACGTGCGGTCTTTCATCTGCTGACGTAGAATCCTTCAAGGCAGTCGCGGGAAACGGACTTGAGGGTGTTGTTCACGGTGCAAGCATAAGGGGAGGAAACGGCGGCTTTATAAGACAGTTTGCCGAAATTCCCGAGCGTTTGAAGAATGAAGCGGATGAGCTTGCAAGCAAGGGCAAAACACCGATGTTTTTCTCAAAAAATGATGAAATACTTGGAATTATTGCAGTTGCCGATACTATAAAGCCCGATTCAAAGGAAGCTATTGAAGAGCTTAAACGAATGGGCATAAGAACTGTAATGCTCACGGGCGACAATGAGCGCACAGCAAGGGCTATTGCCGAGCAATCGGGAGTTGACGAGGTTATAGCAGGCGTACTTCCCGACGGAAAAGAAAAAGTGATTTTGGAGCTTAAAAAGCAGGGAAAGGTTGCTATGGTCGGCGATGGAATAAATGACGCCCCCGCCCTTACGGCAGCCGACACGGGAATTGCCATCGGAAGTGGCACGGATATTGCCATTGACAGTGCAAACGTGGTTCTGATAAAAAGTGATATGATGGATCTACCTGCCGCTATCAAGCTCTCACGTGCCACGTTGAACAATATAAAGCTGAGCTTATTCTGGGCATTCTTTTATAACTGTCTTGGAATACCGCTTGCGGCAGGAGTGCTTATTCATGTGGGAATAACACTAACCCCAATGATTGGTGCTGCGGCTATGAGCATTTCAAGCTTCTGTGTAGTAACAAATGCGTTAAGACTTAATCTTGTTAAAATCTATAAAAAGCATAAAGGAAAGGAGTTCAAACCTATGACAAAGACGATTAAAATTGAAGGAATGATGTGTCCACACTGTGAAGCACACGTAAAGAAAGCGCTTGAAGCGCTTGCAGGAGTAGAGAACGTAGTACCCAGCCACGTTGATAAAAAAGCGACTCTCACACTCACATCTCCCGTTGATGATGCAGTACTCAAAGCAACGGTTGAAGCACAAGGATATAAAGTGATTGGAATAGAATAAAAGAAAAAGCACCCAAGTGATCCGCTTGGGTGCTTTTTCTGATAAAACTTGAAATGTATGTCTGAAATTTCCAATGATAAAGAGAATTTTGAAAGTTTTTTATTGGCAATACTTGATAAATTTACTTATTTATGTTATACTAATATGAATTATTGTGTAAAAATTGAAAAGGACGGTGAAAAAATGGCTAATTATCGCAGAGGCAGAATTAATGACGAGGTTCAAAAGGAGCTTGCGGCTATCCTTCGTGACGTAAAGGACCCAAGAGTTCGTGATGCATTTGTATCCGTAACTGCAGTTGACGTAACGCCCGACCTCAAATATGCTAAAATATATTACAGCTCTCTTATGGGTGACAAAAAAGAAGTTGCAAAGGGACTTAAATCTTCAAGCGGATATATTCGCTCACAGATTGCGCAAAGACTTAATTTAAGAATTACCCCCGAGCTTACCTTCATTCTTGACGATAGCGTTGCTCACGGCGCTCATATTTCAAAATTGCTCAACAGCATTACTTTCTCTGAGGATTTTGAAGAAAGCACCGGTGAAGAAGAATGATTAAGACGTATAAAGAATATACACTTGACGAGGTGTGTTATTTCCTCGCCGAGAAGAAGAATACACTTATTATTTTTCACGTTCGCCCCGACGCAGATGCGATTGGAGCATCATTTGCATTGAAGCTCGTGCTTGAAGCGATGGGCTCAAAGGCTATTTGTACCTGTGAGAGCGAAATACCCTCACGTCTTGCATTTTTGACCGAAAAGCATCAAAGAAGCGCAAGATTTGAGAATATGGACGGCAGCTTTGAATTTGAGAGGGTTATTACCGTTGATACCGCAAGTCCCTCACAGCTTGGAAATCTTCAAAGATTATTTGATGAAAAAATAGATCTTATGATCGACCACCACGAAAACGGAATAAGATATGCTGATAATTACGTCCGTTCAGACTATGCTGCAAGCGGAGAAATCGTTTTTGAAATTGCATCCCGTTTGGTTGAAATCGGAAAGCTCGCATCTATTCCTCGTGATGCTTACGATCTCATATATGCTGCACTCAGCTCCGATACAGGATGCTTTAAGTATTCAAACGTGTCTGCTCACACGCATCTTTGCGCCGCAGAGCTTATTAAGGTTGGAGTTGATACTGCTGAAATCAATCACCGCTTGTTTGATTGCAAGAGCGAGAAAATGCTTGCTGCCGAGGCCGCGGGAATACAGAACATAAAGTTTTACAGCAATCGAAAAATTGCTGCAATTATGTTCCCGTACAGCTTAAAAAAGGAGCTTGACCTTGATGATGAGCATCTTGAAACGCTTGTTGACATGGCACGTGCGGTTGACGGTGTAAAAATCGCCATAAGTGTTCGTCAGTCAACAGAGCATCGCTCTTTCAGGATTTCACTTCGTTCATCTTGCAGCTTTGACGTTTCAGTTATTGCCAAGCATTTTGGCGGTGGAGGTCATACAAAAGCAGCAGCTTGTACTATTGAGGCGGATTCCATTGAATTTGCAACTCAGCTTGTGATTGATGAGATTATGCTCTATTGGGGAAAGAATTGATAATTAATCTTAAAAATCGGGAAAATTGCATATATTTGTACGCATTTTTCTGAATGATTAACTAACACTTGAAACTAAAAATATAAAAATATATTTCTTTCGCTCATTTGCGAAAGAGAAGGAGACAAAAATGGCAAAGCAACCATATTACATTACAACAGCGATTGCATACGCATCCCGTAAGCCACACTTCGGTAATACCTATGAGGTGATTATGACGGATGCAGTAGCAAGATATAAGAGAGCCCGTGGCTTTGACGTGTTCTTCTGTACAGGCACTGACGAGCACGGTCAGAAAATTGAAGATCTTGCAAAAGAGGCAGGTATCACTCCAAAGGCATACGTTGACGGAGTTGCGGGTGAAATCAAGGGCGTTTGGGACAAGATGAACACGTCCTATGATTACTTTATCCGTACAACCGACGATTACCACGAGCGCACTGTTCAGAAGATGTTCAAGAAATTCTATGAGCAGGGCGATATATATAAGGGCAAATATGAGGGCTGGTACTGTACCCCCTGTGAGTCCTTCTTTACTGAAACTCAGGCAGAGGGCGGCAAATGTCCCGACTGCGGACGTGAAGTTAAGAGAGCAGAGGAAGAAGCTTATTTCTTCAAAATGAGCAAATATGCCGACGCACTCTTGAAGCATATCGAAGAAAATCCCGACTTTATTCAGCCCGAATCAAGAAAGAAAGAAATGATAAATAACTTCTTGAAGGTTGATGGCGGACTTCAGGATCTTTGCGTATCCCGTACGTCATTTTCTTGGGGTATTCCCGTTGATTTTGACTCAAAGCACGTAACTTACGTATGGCTTGATGCGCTTTCAAACTATATCACAGCCATCGGATTTGATCCCGACAAAGCTCTTGAAGAACAAAGCGAGCAGTTCAAAAAATACTGGCCCTGCGACGTTCACGTGATCGGTAAGGATATTCTTCGCTTCCATACGATCTATTGGCCCATTTTCTTAATGGCTATGGGCGTTCCGCTTCCCAAAAAGGTATTTGGACACCCCTGGTTCAACTTCGGTATGGACAAGATGTCAAAATCAAAGGGCAACGTTATTTATGCCGACGAGCTTGCTGACGAATTTTCAGTTGATGCGGTTCGTTATTATGCGCTCTCTGAAATGCCCTATGCAAACGACGGTTCGATTACTTATGAATCCGTGATTAAGAGATATAACACAGACCTTGTAAATAATCTTGGAAACCTTGTTAAGCGTACACTTGATATGGAGAAAAAGTATTTTTCAAAAGAAATCCTTGCTCCCACCTGTCCCGATGCGCTTGATGACGAGTTGAAGGCATCCTGCACCAAGGCATACGAAAGCTATATCGCACTTATGGACGATTTCCATCTTGCTGACGCACTTGAAGCTGTTTTTGAAATGTTTTCAAGGGCTAATAAGTACATTGATGAAACTACTCCCTGGGTTCTTGCGAAGGATGAATCAAAGAGAGAAAGACTTGGAACTGTTCTTTACAATCTTCTTGAAACAATCCGTTGGGGCGCAGTAATGCTTGCACCCTTCATTCCCGAAACAAGTGCGGAGATTCTCTCAGAGCTTGGAACGGATATAGTTGAGCTTGATTCTATCGGTACACTTGCACAGTTCTGCGGAATGGAAGCAGGTAAGAGCGTTGGCGATTCAAAGGTACTCTTTGCCCGTGTAGATGAAGAAAAGAAGCTCCAGGAGCTTGAAGAGAAGAGAAAGGCGAAATTTGCTCCCACAGTTGAAGAACCGAAGATTGAAAAGCCCGAAGGACTTGCACTTATCGGTATTGAGGACTTTATGAAGGTCGAGCTCAGAGTTGCAAAAATTCTTGAATGTGAGCCCGTTCCGAAGGCAAAGAAGCTCTTAAAGCTCAAGGTTGATCTTGGATATGAGCAGCGCCAGGTTGTTTCAGGTATTGCAAAATTCTATGCGCCCGATCAGCTCATTGGAAAGAAGGTTGTACTTGTTACTAACTTAAAGCCCGCAACACTTTGCGGAATTGAGTCAAACGGTATGATTTTGGCTTCCGGCGAAGAACAGGTCAGAGTTATCTTCCTTGATGAGGCAACACCTCTCGGCGAAAGAATAAGATAATTATTGGGGGAAGCAATTCCCCCTATATTTGAAGATAGATTAGAATTTTACAAGGAAGTTACATTACTGAATATCGCTCACGCCGCTTGGAAAAGATTCTATCGCTCCACTGCGTTTCGCTCCAAAATGGCGTTATTAGGACGTCCTGCGATGCGACTGATAGAATTTCGGGCGAATATCTTATGACAATTTCCAACAAAATTTGAAACACACAAAAAGGTAAAATATGAAATTTTTTGATTCTCACGCACATTATTTTGATGCGTGGTTTAATGAATATGATGGGGGAGCAGATGCTCTCCTTAACAAGCTTTTTTCTGAAAAGGTTTTTGCAATAGTCAATATTGCGACCAATCCCGAAAACCTTAAAGAGTGCATATCTCAGGCGAGCAAATATGAAAATATGTACGTTTCGTCAGGTATTCACCCTGAGGACTGTCTGTATATCGACGATATTGACGCAGCACTTGCTGAGATAGAGGCGAGTATATGCAGCGAGGCGAGGAGAAAAGAGAATAAAATAGTTGCAATAGGTGAGATCGGATTTGACTATCACCTTGAAAACTTGACCGAGGAGATAAAAGCCAAGCAAAGATACGTTTTTGAAGCTCAGATGAAAATGGCAGAAAAATACTCATTACCCGTTGTAATTCACGATCGGGAGGCGCACGGAGATTGCTTTGAGATGGCTATAAAATATCCAAATGTCAAGGGTATTTTTCACAGTTACAGCGGTTCATCTGAAATGGCGAGGGAGCTTGTGAAACGTGGCTGGTACATCTCGTTTTCAGGCGTTGTAACGTTCAAAAATGCAAGTCGTGTTCGTGAGGTTTTGTCAAATATTCCGCTTGATAAATTGCTTGTTGAAACTGACGCACCGTATCTTGCACCCCACCCTAACCGCGGCAAGATGAACTATTCGGGAAATCTTGAATATACTGTCGGTACAGTTGCCTCGGTTTTTGGGAAGACGGCAGACGAAATTGCTGAAATTACGCTGAAAAATGCCAAAAAGATATATAATTTGAAGTAGAATCCTAATCCCATTGCCTGTTTGAAGGAACAAAGTCAAGAAAAATAATAGCATAAAAACTCTATATATTTTGTTATCCCATATTGATTTTTTGTATGAGGTGTGATAAAATATTGGAGTATAAATTAATGAAGGGAGTGAGTGCTTTGAAGGATAAATTTATTTCCAAAAGAAAAAGATTCTGGGCTGAAATAGACATAAATGCTGCCGAAAAGAATTTCAATTTAATCAGAAGTAAATTATCCAAAGGTACAAAGCTTTGTTGCGTTGTCAAGGCAAATGCCTACGGACACGGTGCTGTCTATCTTTCAAAGCTTTATGAATCCCTTGGTGCAGATTTTTTTGCGGTTTCAAATATTGAGGAGGCAATGCAGCTCCGAAATAACGGCATAAGTACGCCAATCCTTATTCTCGGATATACTCCAACTTCCTGCGCATCAATCCTTGCAGAAAACAATATTTCGCAAAGTGTTTTCTCTTATTCATATGCGAAAGCACTTTCAAAATGTGCTGAATCAGACGGAGTTAAGGTGAAAATACATATCAAGCTCGACTCAGGAATGGGCAGAATAGGTTTCGACTGTATTCACAACAGGGAGGATATGCTTGACAGCATAGCCGAAGTTTGCTCAATGCCCGGACTTCAAAATGAGGGTATCTTCACTCATTTTGCGCTTGCTGATGACGGTGAGGACGGTGCGGAATTTACCGGATTGCAGTACGAGAGATTTATTTCTTCTGTTAATGCACTGAAGGAGCGAGGAATAGAATTTGAAATAAAGCATTGTGCAAACAGTGCCACGACATTTGAATATCCCGAATACCATCTTGATATGGTACGTGTGGGCGTTGTTCTTTACGGACTTGCACCTTCAAAAAAGGTGCGTGGATGTGAAAACCTTATTCCCGTTATGAGCTTGAAGTCGGTAATTTCAATGATTAAAGAAATTGAAGAAGGCGATACCGTAAGCTACGGATGTACCTTCAAAGCAAATAAAAAGACCAAAATCGCAACAGCTCCCGTTGGGTATGCTGACGGATTTTGGCGTTCAAATGCAGAGAACGGTACGCAAATGCTTATTCGAGGACAAAGAGTGAGTATCGTGGGCAGAGTTTGTATGGATCAGCTTATGCTCGATGTTACTAATATCAAGGGTGTAAGAGAGGGCGACTACATCACTCTGATCGGAACGGATAAAGATGAGTTTATCTCTGCTGACGAATTAGCAGAAAATAACGGTACTATCGGATATGAGATTATCTGTGCAATAGGAGAGCGAGTGCCGAGATTTTATATTAAGGATCACGATATCGTTTATGTAAAAGATAATATTGTATCCTATGAGATTTCCGAATAATGAATTTATTCACAAATATTGAATAAATATTCAATTATTCTATCGAAAGCGAATAAAAGTTATGAAAAATCAGTTTATGTTAAGAGCGATAGAAAATGCAAAAATCGCTTTTGAAAACGGGGACGTGCCCGTGGGCGCCGTGATTGTTAAGGATGGCGAGATAATTGCTGAGGCATATAACGAAAGAGAGTATAAAAAAAGCGCCACGGCGCACGCAGAAATTCTTGCTATTGAGAAAGCATCAAAAAAACTCGGCAGATGGCGACTTTCAGACTGTGAAATGTACGTTACTCTTGAGCCCTGTCCTATGTGTGCGGGTGCAATTCTTAACGCAAAACTCGGTAAGATCTATTATGCGCTGAAAGAATCCAATTCGGGTGCTTTCGGTAGCGTGCTTAATCTTAACTCATATCCTCTTTTGAACAAAGTAACGGCAGAAAAGGGAGATTGTGAGAATGAGAGCAAGGAGTTGCTTTCCTCGTTTTTTAAGAATAAAAGAGAAAAATAAAAGAAGCCAAAACAAAACGGCCTGCGTAATAAATCACCACAGACCGTTTTATTTTTGTTATTTTTGATTAAAGTGTTTCAAGATAATTAACAACGTCACGGATAGTTACGAACTGGCCGATGTTGTCGTCGCTTATTTCGATATCGAATTTGTCTTCGCAAATCATAACAAGGTCAGCAAGCTCGATGGAGTTAATACCGAGGTCGTTGGTGAGCTCAGCGTCAAGAGTGATAAGGTGTTCTTCAATCTGAAGCTCTTCCATAAGAATCTGTTTTACTTTTTCAAACATAGCAATCTCCTTAAAATATGTAATAATCAAAGTTAATGAGATGGTTTGGAATAAATATGCACAAAAATATGCATTTTTCAAGCCGTCTTTAAGTATTATACATACTTTTTTATGATTTGTCAACAATTTATTGAAATTTTTTTTGAAAAGGGTCAATATGAACGCGTTCAACAAGAGGTTTTTTCTTTGGATTGCCTTGATTTTCTTAGGTTTTACGGCAATTTCACTGAAAATAAAAAATTATTTAATTTTTCCTTCATTTGTGGCATTTATTGTCATTTTCGGCTTTGTTTTGTCAAAAAGCCGACGAAAAAAGAATAATCTCAAGCTTATGTGCGCTCTGTTGATTGCCGCTGCACTTTTAGGTAGTTTATGTCCTGTATTGCTCTCAAAGGAGAACGAAAGGAAGGTGGAAAAATACACGGGTATGCACAACATATCGGGATACGTGCTTGAAGTATCCACCTCAGAGAATTTTGCCAGCGAATACATTTTGCGTGTAGAGCAGCTTGACAAAGAAAAGGCAAGCTTTGATCTTGTCCTTGTTGCTGATTATAAAGTGAGTCTTACAAGAGGGGATTTCATTACATTCAACGGTGTGATTTCTTCCCTTGAAGAATATAAAGATATTCTCTATCTTAAGAATAAGAATTCATTGGATTATCCTATAATTTGTGCTATTGATGAAAAGGTTGAAATAGAGCATTCTCAAAGGGAATTCCGCATACCGCTTATGCTCAGTGACCTTAATTCAAAGCTATCGGGAATGTGCATAGCTTTTCTCGGTAAGAAGGCGGGCACTCTTGCAAGCGCATTACTTCTTGGCAACAGGGAGCTCTTGTCGGATAGCGTTCTGCGTGATTTTGGACGGGCCGGCGTTTATCATATGCTTGCTTTAAGCGGACTGCACGTGGCAATACTAATAGGCATTGTGGATTGGCTGTTAAAGAAATCCTGCGTTATGCGCACGCCAAGGATTTGCATTTTATCATTTCTTTCGCTGTTCTATATTGCATTAACGGGCTTTGCACTCTCGGCGTGCCGTTCAATGCTTATGCTGTGGATAGTTTATCTGTCACAGATCCTCGGCAAAAAGAGAGATACAATGACAGCACTTTTTGCAGCAGTTTTCATAATTGTGCTGTTTGACCCACCGTCAATACTTGACGTTGGCTTGCAGCTTTCCTTTTTCTCTACCTTCGGAGTAATCAGTGCATCAATCATATCAAGCAAAATCAAATGGTTTAAGAGGAGTGTAACAGAAAACACCGTCAAAAACTGGATTATGCTGATTGTTCAAAAGCTCGCTCTAATAAATCTTGCATCACTCTGCGTGTTTATTTCAACACTTCCTTTACTTATGGTGTATTTTGGAGAGGTATCGCTTGCAACATTTGTCAGCAATATATTTATGGGAGTCGTGTGCGAGATATTTATGATATTTTCTTTACTTGCGCTTCTGCTGTCGTTCAGCCCATATTTAAGACTTCCGTTTGCGGAAATTTCGGTGAGAGTCGGTGAGCTTATGCTCGATACGGTTTCTCGTATTGCCGATGTTGAGAACGTTATGCTTTCTCTTATGTATCCACGGATTGAGGTATTGGTGTGGGGACTTTTCATCTCATTTTTGATTTTGCTTGCAATCCGAATAAGCCGAAAATGGCTGATATTTGTACCAAGCATAATTTTTGCTGTTTTACTACCTATAAATATTGTCTTGTATAAGGAATCAAGAGATGATTTTGTCCGTACCGAATATGTTGTCGGTGACAGTGTGATTTTCTCCTCGGCAGATGAGGTCTTTATATGCGACGCATCCGACGGTCTTTATTCATCGTTTTATGAGAGCATAGAAATTGCAAAGGAGAATTGCTTTACCGAAATTGACGGAGTTATTTTGACGCATTATCATTCAAGGCACACAGTTTCTTTGCAACGTCTTGTTAAGAACTATAAGATTGACAGAGTTCTTTTGCCTATGCCTCAGAATCCCGACGAGAGTCTGATTATGCGAAGTATTGCTCGTGTTCTTAAAGACGAGGGAGTGAACGTCTGCATTTATGAGAACGGGAGGGAGCTTGACATACTGTGCGGAAAGCTGGTAATAAGTCCACGTGCATATAATTCGAAATATTCGCACCCAAGCGTTGCTCTCAGCTTCGCCTATGGGGATGATCGAATAACGGTTGTTGAAAAGCCGTATTTTGATACGTATCTTGAAGAATCGGGCATATTTGACGGGTATATCAATACGAGTGATTATTTGATTTTCGGATCTGACGGACGGAATGTGCAGGACAGTTTTGAAATATTCAGCTCTCTTAAAAACGGTTGCGAAATCTCATTTGCGGAGTTTGATTTTATGAATAAATCCGACTTTGAGAAGTATCTTGATAAATATTCGATATATTTTGATGTAGAGTACAAAAAATACGACTTAAAATAAGATAAAAATTCAAAATTCTATTGAAAAAAACAAATTCTTGTGATACAATAATATTAAAGTATTTTGACCTATCTGATGGAGGAGATATAGTTATGCAAAAAAATAAAGTAATGAACATTTTGATGTGGGGCGCAGCTGTGGCATCCTTCGTCCTTGCAATAATCACAGCGGTTTTCGCTTTCAGCACTGAAACAACGTACGTTAAGATTATGTTGCTTCTTACGGTTGCCCTGTTTGTGCTTTTGGCAGGTCTTATCGGCTTTCTTGCATATATCGATATGACAAAGGTAGTTCCAAGCAAGCACGGTTCAAAGAGCCGTCCGCTTAACTATTTCCTTAACGTAAAGGGCGGCAGAAAGAGAATTGCGGTTGAAGACCTCACATTTGAGATAATTGATGAGCAAATGAACAAATTTGTTATTGACGCTTTCGGTTCACCTGTTGCGCTTTGGAAGAACAACGTTTTCTCGGGCGATCAGTCAGTTTTCGGTAAAGACGGTGCATTCAAGGTTCTTCTTGCTTACAAGATGCTTTCCGACCTTCAGGTGCATCACAGCAAAAAGGCGTGGAAGATGTTTTTTGAGCTTCCCGACGTTGATTTTGCCGATATTCAGGAATGCCTTCTTAAAAATGGCGACGATGAGCTCGCTAAGGCGCTTAATATGTATCGCTTGACGGGAGAGAGCTGTGTTTCAGAGGCGGCTGCATTCCTTGATGAAAATGCAAGCTACATACAGCGCAGAATGCTCAATTACGTTACAAGAAAGATTGAAAGCTTTAATATGTAAAATTAAAAATCCCAACCGAATCGGTTGGGATTTTTTTGTGAATTGGAAGTACTTTAATGTAGGATTTGATTTTTTTGGAAAAAATACATATAATCTATTGACAAGATATATTTTTTAATGGTACAATGTTTTCACAAATAGATAGGACACTTAAAAAAGTGCCCAAAAGCGCAAAAGAACAACGCAGAGTCGGGCATTTTTGCCCATCTCTGCGCTTTTTTAATATTTTGAAAATAAGATACAGTGAATTATGTAAAAAATGAATATAGAAAGGGTGAAATTATGAAAAGAATAATCAGTTTATTTCTCATAGTTATTATGAGTTGCTCAGTGCTTGTTGGTTGTGATTGGAAGAATATTTTTAATAAAGAAACGAGTCCTGAATGGGAAGCACCCGAGGGAGTAGTTGAAACCACAACCACCGATAAGGACGGCAATCCAATAACCATCGCTCACAGTGACAATTTCACCCAGGACGATATTGAATTTGTGGCAACACTTCGAGCTGTACTTGATGTAGTGTTTACACCCTATGGCACACCGCCATCATATAATTTGGGAGACATTATTTGGATGGTGAAGGCTGGCGGCAGTCCAATGTTTTTAATGCATTTTGAAAATCCCTATATTATTTGTGCTTACCTCAAACCAAATCAAAATGAAAGCTTGCCGAACGACGAGGGAATAGTTTATGCTGATATCACTCAATACGTTTGGTATAAATTTTATGACAATAATGATATACAGCAAACAATTGAGGGCTTGATATTAGAATCAAAGTTAATGTATCTATTATACGATTGTACAATAGTAAGAGGTATAGGTGAAAATGAAGGGGAGTACAATAAAGAATGCAAATACTATTTGATTTATCAGGATGAATCAAGTTTAGACCGTACAACAGAGAATATGATTATGTGGTACGGAGGTAAGAGTATAATTGCACCGGATAGAAAGTTTATTGGAGAAAATTCTTTAACGACTAGATATGAAATTTTTATAGACGGTGATGATAGAGAATTCTTAGTAATTGAAGGAGAAGTTTATGACAGTAGATACGATACTGTATATGATTATGCATATAAGCATTTAGGTAAGTATTATGATGCCTTGTATCCATACTTTGTCAGAAACGAGGCATTGGATAGAATAGAATACCGTACTAATGGAGTAGAATACTACGAAAAAAGAATGATTCAAATTGATTTGGATATACTTACTGAATTTATTTTGAGCGATTAAGTAAAATGAGAGTATAGGAAATATGAAACATAATAAAAAAATATTGGTTTTTGCTCTGATGATATCAATCATTACTACATCAAATATTTTTGTTGTCGGCTCATACATATTGCCAAACGGCATTATAGTTTTAGTTGACGAAGATATTGAGGCATACGAAAACGGAACTCTTGTCTGGTACGATAAGGACGATCTACCACAAACTCAATGAATAATTCTCATCTCCCTGCAATATTGCAGGGAGATTTTTTATACAAAAATAGATTTCTTTTGTGCTTTTATCTCTTGAAAAAATAATCAGTTTATGCTACAATAACATATATACATATGTTAAACGGAGAAACTGATGCAAAATTTACAGGATAGATATTTAAGAGCCAAAAGGGCTTTGTTTGAAAAGGCATATTCCGAGCTTAATTCGGAGCAGAGAAGGGCGGTATTTACAGTTGAGGGGCCGCTCCTTATTCTTGCGGGTGCGGGCAGCGGTAAAACTACTGTGCTTGTTAAAAGAATTGCCTTCATTATTAAATACGGTAACGCATACGAAAGCAATTACGTTCCCTTTGATATTGGCGAGCAGGACGTTCTTCGTCTTGAAAATGCCGTTAATTTACCGAAAGATGAGATTTTCCCAATTCTTGATCGCTTTGCCCACAATCCTTGCGCACCGTGGCGAATGCTTGCGATTACCTTTACGAACAAGGCGGCGGGTGAGATACGTTCAAGAATTAATGCTCAGCTTGGTGACGCTCAGCTCGCAGGTGAGATCTGGAGTGGAACCTTCCACTCTATCTGCCTTCGTATTTTGCGTTCTCACGGCGAAAAAATCGGATACGCAAGCGGATTTTCAATCTATGATGCCGACGATACAAAAAAGGCGATCACTGCCTGTATGAAGGACCTCAATATTGATACAAAGTCGCTTGCGGTAAAAAGTGTGCAGATCACTATCTCACGTGCAAAAGATAAGATGATTACTCCCGAGGCATTTTACAGCGAGGTCGGTAATGACTACCGCTTAAAGCAGATCGGCAGAATATATGAGGCATATCAGAATAAGCTCAAAAACTCAAATGCTCTGGATTTTGATGATATTATTATGCAAACGGTGATTTTGCTTCGCAAATTTCCCGAAGTGCGTGAATACTATCAGAATCGCTTCCGTTACGTTTGCGTTGACGAGTATCAGGATACCAATGAAGCGCAATTTGCCCTTACTGCTCTTCTTTCCGGCGGGCACGGCAATATAATGGTTGTTGGCGACGATGATCAGAGTATTTATAAATTCCGTGGCGCAACTATCGAAAATATACTCAATTTTGACAAAACCTTTCCAAGTGCCAAGGTCATCAGACTTGAACAGAATTACCGTTCAACGCAGAATATTCTTGATGCCGCAAACGCAGTAATTAAGAATAATACGGGCAGAAAAGGTAAAACTCTTTGGACCAATGCGGGCGAGGGTGAAAAGATACATCTTAAAAAGGTGTTCGATCACAATGAGGAGGCAAGATATATTGCCGATAAGATTCAAAAAATGGTGAGCGAGGGTAAATCGTTCCGTGACTTCGCGCTTTTGTATCGAAACAATGCGCAATCAAGCACCATTGAGCGTACATTTGCAAAAAGCGGCATTCCGTATCGAATTATCGGTGGAGTGCGCTTTGCAGACCGTAAAGAAATTAAGGATATCGTTGCATATTTGCAGCTTATTCAGAATCATAACGATGACGAACGTCTTGTTCGTATTATCAACGAGCCGAAGCGTAAAATCGGAGATAAAACTATTGAAGGCGTCAGAACTATCGCCCGTGAGCAGGGCTGCTCAATGTTCAAGGTTATTGAAAATGCCGATAAATACGTTGCACTTTCAAAAAGTGCAGATAAGTTAAAGGAATTTGCCGAGCTTATAAATTATCTCACAGCGCTGGTTTCAAGCGTCTCCCTTGAAACGCTTATCAATCAGGTAATGGATAAAACAGGATACAGACAAATGCTTGTTGCCGCAGGTGAGGTTGAAAGAGACCGCCTTGAAAACCTTGAGGAATTTTTGACGGGAGCCATTGAATACGAAAACAACTACGTTGATGACGGCTCATATACAAGCGTGCTTGAAGGGTTTATGGAAGAAACCTCGCTTGTTGCCGACGTTGACAGATATGATGAAACTGCCGACGCAGTCGTACTTATGACGGCACACAGCGCAAAGGGACTTGAATTTCCTTACGTGTTCCTACCCGGAATGGAGGAGGGGCTTTTTCCGTCTATGCAATCTATAACCGCAACGAGTGCAGAGGTTGAGGAGGAGCGCAGACTTTGCTACGTTGCAATAACGAGAGCTAAGAAAGAGCTTTTCATAGTTCATACAAATCAAAGAATGCTTTACGGAAGAACGCAGTTCAATCCCGAGTCACGCTTTTTGAAGGAAATTCCCGAGGAACTTATTGAACGTGAGAGATCACCCTACGATAAGCCGAAAAAGACGGTGTACTCATATTCGGAGAGCGAGTATAAGCCCCATTATGATACTCTCACGATAAATTCAAAGCCGAAAGCGGCTGCAACCGTTTCAAAGGAGATATTTGAAGCGGGAGATCGGGTATATCACGCAAACTTTGGAGAGGGCGACGTTATTTCCGTTAAGAAAATGGGTGCCGATTGGCTGTATGAGGTCGTTTTTGACAAGGTGGGAACGAAAAAGTTGATGGCAACATATGCAAAATTAAAGAAAATGTAAAAAATACATACGTCGGGGGCTTTTGCTCCCGACGTATGAAAAGTTTTTTTATAAAATGTAAAAAAGCTATTGACAAAACGTATATCTTGTGGTAAAATGCATAGGTAATAAAGTAGAACTCCCAGTTCTCACCCTGCCACAAAAGTGCGCTTGTGTTGATATTTTTGATATAAATGCCATATTGGGCAAGGTGTGTCGTACGGGAGTTTTCTGCGTACGATTTTTTTATTTTTTGGAGGTGTTTACCCATAGCTAACGCAAAAGATATGCTCGTCAATGAACAAATTGACGCAAAGGAAATCCGAGTTATCGGAGCTGACGGAGAGCAGCTTGGAATTATGAGTACTGAGCAGGCGCTCAGAATGGCTTATAATGACGGACTTGATCTCGTTATGATGAGTGGTCAGGCAGTGCCCCCCGTTTGCAAAATAATGAATTTCGGAAAGTTCCGTTTCGAACGTGAGAAAAAAGAAAAGGAAGCTAAAAAGAAGCAACAGGTTGTTGAGCTTAAAGAAATTCAGCTTTCTTGCAGAATTGAAAATCACGATTTTGAAACAAAGCTCAAGCACGCTCACAAGTTTTTGTCGAGTGGAAATAAGGTTCGTGTAGTTCTCAGATTCAAGGGAAGAGAAATGGCGCACCAGGATCTTGGCGTTGAGATTATGGAGAGATTCCGCATAGCTTGTGAAGAGTTCGGCGCGGTTGATAAGAAACCCTCGCTTGACGGCAGAATCATGAGTATGGTAATTTCACCCGTAAAGAAATAAAGCAGTACACAATAGGTCGAAAGATCTGAATATAAAAATCATGTTTCGGTAATCGAAATAAATATCAAAGGAGATAAAACAATGGGAAAGATCAAAACACATAAGGCTTCATCCAAGAGATTTTCTGTAACAGGTACAGGTAAGGTTAAGCTCAACCACTGCTTCCGCCGTCATAAGACAGGTAAGAAGACAGGTAAGGCACTCAGACAGGGTAGAGAAAATGCATACCTTAGCGACGCTATGGCTGCAAATTACAGAGCACTTATTCAGAAATAATCTTAGAGAATTTATTAGGAGGATACAAAAATGGCAAGAGTTAAAGGCGCGATGATGACGCGTAAGAGAAGAAATAAAGTACTTAAGGCAGCTAAGGGTTATTGGGGCGCAAAGTCCAAGCACTTCAAGATGGCTAAGCAAGCCGTAATGAAGAGTGGCAACTACGCATTTGCAGGCAGAAAGCTTAAAAAGAGAGATTTCCGTTCTCTTTGGATCGCTCGTATCAATGCACAGGCAAAGGTAAACGGCATGAACTATTCAACATTTATGCACGGCCTTAAAAAAGCTGGTATTGACCTTAACAGAAAGATGCTTGCTGAACTTGCAGTTAATGACAAGGCAGCATTTGCAGCACTTGTAGAGCAGGCAAAGGCAGCTCTTTAATCAGATATAAAAAACCCGGTCTGCCGGGTTTTTTGTCATATTTATCGGTACAGTTTTATAGCAAAAATGCTATCAAGCTGTACCGTTAGGTGCCTTTATGAGCGTTGAAAAATGAGTTATTTTTAATTGATTTTTCAGTTTTCATAAACACCTTTATCAATGGGAAAGGAGTAAAAATATGAATAATCAGTGGCAATATATATCTTCAAAAAGCAATTCACTTGTTGTCAGAATAGCAAAATTAAAGGATAAAAAATATAGAAAAGAAGAAGGACTTTTTCGCTTTGACGGTATAAAGCTTTTTGACGAGGCGCTTCAAAGCGGTGCGCCGATTCGCTATATTTTCGTATCTGAAAATGCAAGTGAAAAATATAAAGAAGCAATAAATAATTGCGGCATTGATGCATCATTATACATCCTTTCTGACGAGGTTTTCGCAAAGCTGACTGATGAGCAGTCACCTGAGGGAATAATCAGTGTCTGCCAAAATCTTGATAACATTTCAAAGGTGCAGAATTTTGATGCTGTTGCAAGCGATTTGAGAGATAAAAGTGTGCTTATACTTGAAAGTATAAGAGATACGGGAAATATGGGAACTATTCTTCGTTCAGCGAGAGCATTTGGAATAGATGCGCTTGTAATAAGCTCCGACTGTGCCGATCTCTACAATCCCAAAACGATTCGTGCGGCTATGGGGGCACTTTTTACGCAAACAGTGGTTGTCACAGATGACATACCGTATGCGGTATCTTCCTTGCGTGAAAAAGGAGCAAGAGTATTTGCGGCAGCGCTCAGACGTGATTCAAAAAAGCTCGGCTCTTTTGATCTTAAAATGGGTGACGTTATAGTAATCGGAAATGAAGGACACGGGCTTTCAGCTGAAACTATTGATGCCTGTGATGAGTGCGTTTACATTCCTATGGAAAGCGGAAGTGAGTCACTGAACGCCGCTATTGCTGCTTCCGTTTGTATGTGGGAGCTTTACAGAACGAAATAATTTTTGGTGTAATTATGGCTATTAATTTATTTAAGAAGTCCGATCAGGTATATTGGATTTGGTTATCACTAAAACTAAATAATCAGAATTCCGTTTTTCAACGTTTGCTTGAATTGTTTAATGATTCTCCGTATAACGTTTATACTGCTGATGAGAATGAATTAAGCAAAGTTGAACATCTTTCCGAATATCAGAAAAGAGTTCTTCTTGATAAGAATCTTGACGAGGCGCTTTCGATTTTCAACTATTGCAGATGGAACAAGGTGGGAATTATAACGTATGGTGACAGCATATATCCGGAGTTGCTCAAATCAATGAAAAATCCACCGATATTGCTCTACTATATGGGTAATATGCCAAACCTTAATAACAGACTTTGTATTTCTGTTGTGGGAACTCGCAAGATGACGGAATACGGAATGCGTTCCTGCTATAAAATAGCATATGAGCTTGCAAGCGCAGGTGCTGTCGTTGTGAGTGGAATGGCACTTGGCATAGACAGTGTTGCTCACGCAGGCGCTATCGGTGCCAAGGGAACGACTGTTGCCGTTCTCGGCTGCGGAATAGACGTAATCTATCCCAAACAGCACAGAAAGTTAAGAAAATATATTTGTGAGCACGGTGCCGTGATAACTGCTTATCACCCATCCACCCCTGCATATAAAAATCATTTTCCCGAAAGGAATGCGATCATCAGCGCACTCAGTGAAGGAACGATAGTTATTGAAGCACCTAAGGCAAGCGGTGCTCTTATTACAGCCGACTGTGCTGTGGAGCAGTCAAGAACCGTTTACGCACTCCCGGGCAGTATTGAAGAGCCGATGAGTGAGGGGCCTAATAATCTTATCAAAAACGGTGCAGTAGCAATAACGGGCGCAAGGGATGTTTTGCAGTACTATTTTGAAAATCACTCTCGGTTTGTCGATTCAATTAAGCTAAGACAGGGTGAGCTCAGCTCCGAGTTCGACAACGGGATATTAGAGGAAATCGGTCTTTCAATCACCTGTTACGGCAAGGGGCCGAAGGGAACACCTAAGGCATTACTTCAAAAGCTCAACGAGGAGCTTAATAATAATGCCGAGCAAAACAGCGATTATTATGCTGTGCCTAAAATCAAAAAGCTTGGTGAAACCACACCACCAATAAAAGAAGAAACGGTAACGCCCGAACAGGATATTCTCGACGAGAGTGCGCTTGAAGGACTTACCGAGGAGCAAAGAAAAATCTTTTCTGAGCTTCCTTGCGATAAGCCGACATCTGTTGACGTACTTGCAAAGGGCGGATATAATATCGGTACGCTTATGGCTACATTGACAATACTCGAAATCAAGGGACTTGTCGTTTCATTGCCGGGCGGAATGTACATAAGAAAATAATACAAAAACAGCGAAAGGATTATATATGGCAAATCTTGTTATAGTGGAATCACCCACAAAAGTAGGACCTATAAAAAAGTATCTTGGTTCAAATTATAAGGTAATGGCCTCTAAGGGACATCTTCGCGACCTTCCAAAAAGTTCACTTGGCGTTGATATCGAGAACGGATTTGATGCGCATTATATAAATATCAGAGGTAAGGGTGACCTTATCAAAGAAATCAAAAAAGAGGCGAAAAACGCAAAAAAGGTATTTCTTGCAACTGACCCTGACCGTGAGGGCGAAGCGATTGCGTGGCATCTTGCCAACGTTCTTGGAATTCCTGTTGAAAAGACGCTCAGAGTCGGTTTTAACGAGATTACACCCACGGTTGTAAAGGCGGCTATAAAAGAGCCGAGAAATATCGATATGAATCTTGTCAACTCTCAGCAAACAAGAAGAATCCTTGACAGAATTGTTGGATATAAGATCAGCCCTCTTCTTTGGAAGACGGTTAAAAGTGGTTTGTCTGCGGGACGAGTTCAATCCGTTGCAACGAGAATTATCGTTGAGAGAGAGAATGAGATTAGTGCATTTAATCCCGAAGAATACTGGACGATCGAGTCCGTGCTTTCCAATAAGGACGGCAAGAGTTTTTCTGTTCGTTTCTTCGGCGACGAAAACGGCAAGATAAAGCTTTCAAGCGAAGAAGATGCAAATAAAGTTTTGGAAGCTGTCAAAAACGGACAGTTTACGGTTAAGTCAATAAAGAAATCGGACAGACAAAAGCTTCCCGCACCTCCGTTTACTACCTCAACGCTTCAACAGGAGGCGGCAAACAAGCTCAGCTTCCAGTCAGCACGCACAATGAGAGTTGCGCAGGAGCTTTATGAGGGTGTAAACATTGGCTCCGAGCTTGGCGGTGTTCAAGGTCTTATCACATATATGAGAACGGACTCTTTGAGAATTTCTGACGAGGCGCAGGCGGCGGCTAAGGAATTTATCGTTGAAAAATACGGTGAAGAATATGCTCCCAAGACATTCAGAAAATTCAAAGCAGGCAAGAGCGCACAGGATGCGCACGAGGCGATCAGACCTTCAAAGGTGGATCTTACTCCTGCACTTGTCAGAAAGTTTCTGACTCCCGATCAATATAAACTGTATAAGCTCATTTGGGAGAGATTTGTGGCTTCTCAGATGCAGTCAGCCAAGCTCAATACCATCACTGCCGATTTTGTGAATAACGGATACGTTTTCCGTGCAAGTGGATACAGCGTTGCTTTCCAGGGATATATGGCAGTTTATGAGGCAACCGAAGAGCAAAGAGTATCAAATGACGAGGTTGCAGAGATTAAGGATATCCGTATTCCCGAGCTTAAAAACGGTGAGGCACTTGATATGCTGTCAGTTACTCCCGAAAAGCATTTCACGGAAGCTCCTCCAAGATATACAGAAGCATCTCTTATTAAATTCCTTGAAGAAAAGGGAATTGGAAGACCGAGTACCTATACTCCTATAATCACAACTATTATTGCAAGAAATTACGTGCGCAGAGAGGGTAAGGCGCTTCTTCCCACACAGCTCGGAACACTTACAACAAAGATTATGGAAGAGAACTTCTATGATATAATAGACTACAAATTCACAGCAAATATGGAAACCTCACTTGACAAGATTGAGGACGGAAAGCTCGAATATATTGACGTGCTTTCAAGCTTCTGGAAGAATTTTGAGGAAGACCTTAAAAAAGCTGAGGAAAAGATTTCTTCAAAGGAAATTAAAATTCCCGTTGAAGAAACGGATATTATTTGTGATAAATGCGGCGCAAAGATGGTCGTAAGAACGGGAAAATTCGGTAAATTTGCCGCTTGTCCCAACTTCCCCAAGTGTAGAAACACCAAGCCCCTGACTCCTGTTGAGGAGGTAAAGGAAAAAGAGGAGAACGTGAAAGAAAAGAAGGTTGAGATAGCACCCTTCAAATGTGAAAAATGCGGCTCCGATATGGTACTTCGTTCAAGCAAATACGGTACCTTCTATGCTTGTTCAAAATATCCCGGATGTAAATTTATAAAAACAAAAACTAAAGAGCTTGACGTTCCTTGTCCCACCTGCGGTGCAAAGGTAATAACCAAATACGGCAAGAAAAAGACGGTGTTTTACAGCTGTGAAAATTATCCCAAGTGCGATTTTTCAAGCTGGGATATGCCCACAAACGAGCATTGTCCCGATTGCGGCAAAGTCCTTTTCCGTAAAAAGGGGAAGAATATTCTTGTTTGTGCCGAAAAGGGTTGCGGATTCAAAAAGGACGCAGAGCCGATAGAAGAACAGGATTAATAAAATGTCAAATAATATATTCGTAAACGTATATGGCGCAGGACTTGCGGGCTGTGAGGCGGCGTGGCAGATTGCGGAGCGCGGAGTAAAGGTAAAGCTTTATGAGATGAAACCGCATAAATACACGCCCGCCCATCACTCAGAGGGCTTCGCAGAGCTTGTTTGCTCCAATTCCTTGCGCTCTGACAGCGTTATCAATGCAGTTGGACTTCTCAAAGAGGAGATGCGCCGTCTTGGTTCTCTTATAATGATGGCAGCAGAGAACACTAAGGTTCCTGCCGGCTCAGCACTTGCTGTGGATAGAGAGCTTTTCTCCTCATTTATTACCGAGAAGATTAGGAATCATCCTCTTATAGAGGTCATTGATGCCGAAATGAGTGAGGTAGATCCAAACGAGATTACGGTTGTTGCGACGGGGCCTCTAACAAGTGATAAGATGGCTGACTACATTGAAAATGAGCTTGGATGCTCAGGTCTTCATTTCTTTGATGCAGCCGCACCCATAGTTGATTTTTCAAGTATAAATATGGACATTGCATTTTTTGCATCCCGTTATGATAAGGGGGATGCAGACTATATCAACTGTCCTATGACAAAAGAGCAATATGATGCGTTTTATACCGAGCTTATCGGTGCAAAAGAGGCGGAAATCAAAGAATTTGACCGTGAGGAGCAAAAGAAGAAGCTGCAAGTGTTTGAGGGATGTATGCCCGTTGAGGTTATGGCAAAGCGAGGATATGATACACTTTGCTACGGCCCCTTAAAGCCGGTTGGACTTGTAGATCCGAGAACGCAAAAGGAATCCTTTGCGGTGGTTCAGCTTCGTAAGGAGAATAAGGAGGGAACTATGTATAACATAGTCGGCTTCCAGACTCACCTTACTTTTCCCGAGCAAAGAAGAGTGTTCAGAATGATCCCCGGCCTTGAGAATGCGGATTTTCTCCGCTACGGCGTAATGCATAGAAATACGTTTCTCAATTCCCCCGGTATGCTCTCTGCGGATTATTCCATGAGAGTGCGTCCCTCTCTTTATTTTGCAGGACAGATGACGGGCGTTGAGGGCTACGTGGAGTCAGCCGCTTCAGGCCTTGTTGCAGGTCTTAACGCCGCAAGAAGGGCTATGGGAAATGAGCCCTTCATCTTCCCCGATACTATGATGATCGGCGCAATGGCCCGCTACGTAAGCGAGGGCGGAGATGCGGATTTCCAGCCCATGAACGCAAACTTCGGCCTTGTCCGCCGCCACGATCAGAAGATAAAGGGCGGCAAAAAGGTGCGCTATCAGTTCTAT
>JAZURO010000223.1:0-24182 GCA_045606265.1 Eubacteriales bacterium | reverse complement strand
TTACTTTCTTCTTAGACATAAGCTTCAAATTAAACTTACCATTTGTGCCAAATAACATCTTTTGTGCAAATAATGTGTCTATTCGTAAGGTAGCAAATCATAGGTTTTCGAGCCGCCTGTTAAAATGGCGAGAAAACCGTTATGTGTTGCAACGCAACACGATTTGCGCAGAGTCTTGCCACGAAGCGCTATTAAAAAGCTTTTTGGTTCTTTTTCTCGAAAAAGAACAGAAACCCCTTTCTTTGTAACTTTTTTCAAAAAGTGGCAAAGCGCTTTTCTTTGTAACTTTTTTTCAAAAAAGAATATTTATTATTTTCTTCAAACATATTGAAAAAAAGAATGAAATATAGTAAAATAGAAATGTTGTGAACATTTATTATTAATATAAAGGAAAGAAAAATGGCAGATTTTAATCACGAAGTAAAAAGAAGAAGAACGTTTGCGATAATATCCCACCCCGACGCAGGTAAGACCACTCTGACAGAGAAATTTCTGCTTTACGGCGGAGCAATTCAGTCAGCAGGTACGGTTAAGGGCAAAGCGAGTGACCGTCACGCAACGAGTGACTGGATGGATCTTGAAAAGCAGAGAGGTATCTCCATTACCTCGTCAGTTATGCAGTTTGAATATGACGATTATTGCATAAATATCCT
This sequence comes from Eubacteriales bacterium, assembly GCA_045606265.1. Lineage (GTDB taxonomy): Bacteria > Bacillota > Clostridia > Oscillospirales > CAG-272 > RGIG4608. The sequence goes on along the minus strand of JAZURO010000223.1, from coordinate 23,529 downwards.
CGACACGCCCGGTCACCAGGACTTCTCTGAGGACACGTACAGAACGCTTATGGCAGCGGACAGCGCGGTTATGGTAATAGATGCCGCCAAGGGTATCGAACCGCAAACAAGAAAGTTATTTAAGGTCTGTGCTATGCGTGATATACCGATATTCACCTTCATCAACAAGCTCGACCGTGAGGCAAGAGATCCCTTTGATCTTCTTGACGAGCTTGAACGTGAGTTTGGAATTGGAACTTACCCTATGAACTGGCCAATCGGCTGCGGAGTGAATTTCAAGGGCGTTTTCGACCGTGAAAGACGTTCAATCCTCGCTTTTGACGAGTTCCACTCGGGAAGAAACAGAATTGAGGGTATCGCTTGTGATATTACCGACGTTGAGAGAATGGACGAGCTTATCGGTGAATACGACAGACGAGCGCTTGTTGACCAGATAGAGCTTCTTGACGTTGCAAGCTATGAATTTGATCTTGACAGAGTCCGTCACGGTAAGCTCTCACCCGTATTCTTCGGCTCAGCGCTTAACAATTTTGGCGTTGAACCGTTTCTTAAAAGTTTTCTTGAAATGACGACCTCGCCCCTTCCTCGTCGTGCAGGGGACAGAATAATCGATCCCTTTGACGAGAAATTCTCGGCATTCGTGTTCAAGATTCAGGCAAATATGAACAAGGCGCACAGGGACAGAATTGCATTTATGCGAATTTGCTCAGGCAAGTTCGACAGAAACAAAGAGTATCTTCACGTTCAGAACAACAAGGTTGCAAAGCTATCCCAGCCACAGCAGATGATGGCGCAGGAAAGGGAAATAGTGGATTGCGCTTATGCAGGTGACATTATCGGTGTGTTCGACCCGGGTATTTTCTCGATCGGTGACACGATTTGCGATCCAAGTATGAAATTTACCTTCGAAAAGATCCCAACCTTCGCTCCCGAGCATTTCGCCCTTGTCGAGCAAAAGGATTCAATGAAGAGAAAGCAGTTTGCCAAGGGTATGAATCAGATTGCGCAAGAGGGCGCAATTCAGATGTTCTTTGAGCCAAATTCGGGTATGGAAAGAGTAATTGTCGGCGTTGTCGGCGTGCTTCAATTTGAGGTTCTTGAATACAGACTTAAACACGAGTACGGTGTTGACATAATTAGACGTCCTATGCCGCAGGCATACGTTCGTTGGATCGAAAACGAAAATATCGATCCCACAAAGCTCACCCTCGACACAGATACAAAATGGGTGCAGGATTACCGTGGAAATAACCTGCTCATCTTCCCAAGAGAGTGGAGTATTCGCTGGGCTCAGGAAAAGAATAAGGACCTTATCCTTAAAGAATTTCACGAGAAATAAAAAAAGAGAGGCGTGTGCCTCTCTTTTTTGCGTTTGCAGGGCGCTTATTCGTAATCAACGACGTCCGTCCATTTAAGAAGAAATTCACGTTCTTCGGTATTTCCCTTAACTGACTGCGAAGCCGCAACGATGGGCATCCACTTTTGAACGTACTGCTTGGCGGTATCACTCTTTTTGCAGAAAACGTTGAGGTATTTCTCAGCGCTTTCGCTGTCACCGTTAAGGCAGAAAAGCAGATAGGTGCGAGCCACGTCGGCAGAGGCATTACCCTGTGTTGCGTGCGACCAGTCAAGGATATAGGGTGTTCCGTTCTCGCTTATAATAATGTTAGAGGGGTTAAAATCTCCGTGGCATACCTTGTTGTGCTTTGGCATACCTTCAAGACGGGTGTGAAGCTCATATCTCGTCGTTGCGTCAAGCGAGGAAAGGGATATTTTTCTGTTCATTTTGTCTTTGAGTTTTGTGAGAAGGGGACTCTTTTTTGAGTGAACCTCCATCTGAATATCAACGAGAAGCTCGATATATTCGTCCTTCTTTTCGGGGTTTTCTTCCATAAGCTGAGCAAGAGTCTTTCCCTCTATAAATTCGTTAACGATAGCCCATTTTCCGTCAATCATATTAACACCGAGAAGTTTTGGAATACTGAGTCCCGTTTCCTCAATTCTCGCCTGATTAAGTGCCTCGTTGAGAACGTCTGCTTTTGAATATTCTTTGTCAAATACCTTTACCGTCTTATCACCGTCACGGTATATAGTTTTGTGCTTTCTTTGTGCAATAACTGTCATAATCATTCTCCTTTAATGTGATGTGGGCATCTCGGGCTCACAAAAATGCTTGCCGTAGTATGCGTTGAGGTACATCTGCTTGATTTCGCTCATAAGGGGATAACGGGGATTTGCACCCGTGCATTGATCGTCGAATGCCTGCTCAACCATATCGTCAAGACGGCTGAGGAAATCGTTTTCGTCGATTCCGTAGTCCTTGATGGTCTCTTTGATTCCAACCCTCGCTTTAAGCTCGTTTATCTTTGAAATAAGGCCCTCAAGCTTTTCTTCATCGCTTTCGCCCTTAACTCCGAGATAATCGGCAATTTCTGCATATCTTGCAAGCGTGTGGGGGTGATCGTACTGGGAGAAGGTTCCCATTTTAACAGGGGATTCTGATGCGTTGAAGCGAATTACCTCCTCTATCATAAGAGCATTTGCAACACCGTGGGGAAGGTGATGGAACGCACCGAGCTTGTGCGCCATCGAGTGACAAACTCCAAGGAAGGCATTGGCGAATGCCATACCCGCCATTGTTGCTGCATTTGCCATCTTTTCACGGGCAACAACGTCTGTCTGACCGTTTTCGTAAGCTCTTGGAAGGTATTCAAATACCATTTTGAGTGAGCGAAGAGCCAAGGAATCGGTGTAATCCGTTGCAAGCATTGCCGCATAAGCTTCAATTGCGTGTGTAACTGCGTCAATACCTGATGCTGCTGTGAGTCCCTTGGGAGCTGACATATGAAAATCGGTGTCAATAATTGCCATATTGGGCAAAAGCTCATAGTCGGCAAGGGGATACTTAACTCCCGTTTTTTCGTCGGTAATAACCGCAAAGGGAGTAACCTCAGAACCCGTGCCCGCAGAGGTGGGAATTGCGATAAAGTATGCCTTTTCGCCCATTTTGGGGAAGGTATAAACTCTTTTTCTGATGTCGATAAATCGCATTGCCATATCCATAAAGTCAGCTTCGGGATGCTCATAGAGTACCCACATTATCTTTGCTGCGTCCATAGCGGAGCCGCCACCGAGTGCGATAATCGTATCGGGTGCGAATGCTCTCATCTGTGCAGCTCCCTCGGTTGCATTTGCCAGAGTGGGGTCGGGCTGAACGTTAAAGAAGGTTGCGTGCTGAATACCCATCTGATCGAGCTTATCTGTGATGGGCTTGGTGTAACCGTTCTGATAAAGGAACGTGTCGGTCACGATAAATGCCTTTTTTGCACCTCTTACTGTTTTAAGCTCGTCGAGTGCTACGGGGAGGCAGCCCTTTTTGATATATATTTTTTCAGGTGTTCTGAACCAAAGCATATTTTCTCTCCTCTTGGCAACGGTTTTGATATTTAACAGGTGCTTAACGCCAACGTTTTCCGAAACACTGTTTCCGCCCCAGGATCCGCATCCGAGTGTGAGGGAAGGAGCGAGCTTGAAGTTATAAAGATCACCGATACCGCCGTGGGAGGACGGAGTGTTGAGAAGAATACGGCAGGTCTTCATTCTTGATGCGAACAGTGAGAGCTTTTCCTTCTCTGAAATCTCGTTGAGATATACGGAGGAAGTGTGACCGTAACCGCCGTCTGCTACGAGATGCTCTGCCTTGCTGACTGCATCTTCAAAGGTTGCAGCATGGTACATTGCAAGAACGGGAGAGAGCTTTTCGTGAGCAAATTCCTCTGAAAGCTCAACGCTTTCAACCTCGCCAATGAGTATCTTTGTGCCTGTCGGCACCTCAACACCTGAAAGGGAAGCAATCTTGTGTGCGCTCTGACCAACGATTTTTGCGTTGAGGGCGCCGTTGATAATTATAGTTTTTCTTACCTTGTCAATTTCGTTTTCGTCAAGGAAATAGCAACCGCGGTTTGCAAATTCCTTCTTCACCTCGTCATAGATACTGTCAAGAACGATAACGGATTGCTCTGAAGCACAGATCATACCGTTGTCAAAGGTCTTTGAGTGAATTATTGAGTTTACTGCAAGAAGGATGTCAGCGCTATCGTCAATTATTGCGGGAGTGTTACCTGCGCCAACACCGAGTGCGGGCTTTCCGCTTGAATACGCTGCCTTAACCATTCCGGGACCGCCCGTTGCAAGAATTATGTCGGCTTCCTTCATTACCGTGTTCGTAAGTTCAAGAGAGGGAACATCTATCCAGTCGATAATACCCTCGGGAGCGCCTGCTTCAACTGCGGCTTCAAGCACGAGCTTTGCTGCTGCGATAGTTGAGTTCTTTGCCTTTGGGTGGGGGCTGATAATGATCGCATTTCTCGTTTTAAGAGCAAGCAAGCATTTGAAAATTGCTGTGGAAGTGGGGTTTGTAGTGGGAATAACTGCGGCAATTACGCCAATCGGCTCTGCGATTTTCTGAATTCCGTATGCCTCATCCTCCTCAATTACTCCGCAAGTCTTTGTGTTCTTATATGCATTGTAGATGTATTCTGCGGCATAGTGATTTTTAATCACCTTATCTTCAATAACGCCCATTCCTGTTTCTTCAACAGCCAATTTTGCAAGGGAAATTCTTGCCTTGTCGGCAGCTGATGCGGCGGCTAAAAAGATTTTGTCAACCTGCTCCTGAGTGTAGGTGGCAAATTTGCTTTGAGCAGCCCTGGTAATTGAAAGTGCTGCGGTGAGAGTTTCAACGCTGTCAATGATTGAGTAGTTTTTTTCGTTCATTTATATTCTCCTTTGGGATGAATTTGTCTATATAGAATATGTTAAAACCGTCGTTATTAATCAAGTTTTTTTGTAAAAAGAGCATATTCCTTATTGCTTTGTTAAAAGTTTAACATAAAACCGTTAAGAAGTCAATAGAAAACCGGAAACTTTGTTAAAAAAATATCAATTTCAGCATTTTACTTATATTTGCACAATTTATTGTATTGACGTTTGTATATATTGCATACGTTTTTGCATTATTTATAAACAAAAATCCCCCCTGATGATACAGGGGGAGAGAATTTATCTTATTTTACTTTTTAACAGCTTTGTGTTGCCTCTGAGGTGCAAAAGGTTTTCGTTTACCTTCTCGATTTCCGTCATACCGAACCAATTTTGCAAAGAGATAGAATTTGCGTTATCCTTGTGGACAAACGATTCGATATACTCAATGCTCTCGGGCAAGGTCTCGATCATATATTTGCATAGATGATAGAGAGCACGCGTCCTCTGATACTTTTTGACAAGCTGAAGCTCCTCGATCATAATCATATTTTCACGTGTATAGTACATCAAAAAGCCCGCAAGCGTCTTTCCTTCATATAGGAGCAGAATTTTTCTCGGATCTTTTTCAAGGGCGGAGCCAACCTCACTGATGAATTCCGCTTTGTCAAACCCGATTGGTGAAATTTCCTTCATATTTGAATATAAAATATCAAAAAGGCAGGGGAGATATTCATTTTTCTTGCTTTTATCCAAATAGACGAATGTTAACATTATACTCTCCTTAAAAGTTAGTAAAAAAAGCACCTGCATTTGCAAGTGCTTTTTCTGGGGTGAGTGATGGGATTCGAACCCACGGCCTCCAGGGCCACAACCTGGCGCTATAACCAACTTAGCTACACCCACCATATAACCGAGTGGACCATCTCGGTTTGGCGTGCCTTGAGGGATTCGAACCCCCGACCTACTGCTTAGAAGGCAGTTGCTCTATCCGACTGAGCTAAAGGCACAAAATGGAGCGAGTGATGGGAATCGAACCCACGCGACCAGCTTGGAAGGCTGGAATTCTACCATTGAACTACACTCGCATAAAGACGTTTATTAAATAATGCTCCATTATATTAACACAAATTGCCACCAATGTCAAGAGCTTTTTTATACTTTTTTGGATTTTTTTTGGAAATTTTATAAAACTCCTTGAAAGTTTGTGTGAAATTTGATATTATTATAATAATGTTTATTGAAAGGAGTTTTTTTATGCTTGATTTTGTTCAGCCCGACTTTTATTTTGAAAAATACAGTGATATTTCGCTCGATTTTTTGAAGAAAAACGGTATAAAAACACTCCTTTTGGACATTGACAATACGCTTGCTCCGTATGAGCAGGCAGAGCCGAGTGAAGAAAACCTTTTGTGGCTCAATTCACTCAAAAAAGAATGCATTTCGTTTGCGTTCATATCTAATAATTCAAGCGACGCACGAATTGTACGCTTTAATGAAAAAATAGGCGTTCCCGCATTTGCAAAAAGCGGTAAGCCCTTTGCCAAACGAAGCATTGACCGTGCGCTCCTTGCTCTCGGCTCAAAAAAAGAGGAGTCTGCTTTTGTGGGCGACCAGATTTTTACCGACGTGCTCGCAGGCAAAATCTACGGTATGAGGGCGATTCTTGTCCCACCCATCAAGGATAAGAAAAATCTCTTCTTCCGCTTTAAGCGTGCGCTTGAAAAACCCGTCTTGAATAGCTTTTTCAAGAAGCATAAAAATTAATAACTTAGTTGTCATCACTCGAAGTTGCATTACCGAAAATCGTTATGTGTCAACTTGTTGACACGATTTGCGCAACATTTTGCTACGAAGTTCTATAAAAAGCTTTTTGATTCTTTTTCAAAAAAGAACAGAAAACTACTTCTTTGTAACTTTCAAAAAACACATCTTCAATTTGTAATTATAATAAACTATATCCAAAGGAGAAAAAATATGACACAGCTTAAAAGATTACAAAAAATAATGGCAGAGAGAGGAATTGAGGGAATACTGCTCAGTTCCACACTCAATCAGCGCTACATATCAAAATTCAATTACGACGACGGATACATTGTTGTTTTGCAGAACAAGGCATATCTTTTGACCGATTTCAGATATCTTGAAGCGGCAGAGGCACAGGTAAATCACGACGATTTTGAGATCGTTACACCAAATATGTCACATCTTAAATACGTTGCGAAAATTGCCGAGGAAAACAAAATTGCAAAGATCCTCGTTGAAGAGAGCGCTCTTTCTATCGATTATTTTTCATATTTCAGCAATGCTGCAGAGGGCAAGGTTGAATACCTTGGCGGAGCATCCGCTATTCTTAACGAAATGAGAATGGTAAAGACCGAAGAAGAGCTTGATAATATGGCAGAAGCGCAAAGAATCACTGATGCGGCATTTTCGCACATAATCAGTGTTTTGCACCCCGAAATGACAGAAATCGACGTCGCGCTTGAGCTTGAATTCTTTATGCGCAAGAACGGTGCTGAAAAAACCTCGTTTGACACGATTGCGGTTTCCGGAACGGCATCATCAATGCCCCACGGTGTGCCTCGTAACGTAAAGCTCGAGCGTGGATTCTTGACAATGGATTTCGGCTGCATCTATAACGGATATTGCTCCGATATGACAAGAACTGTTGTGCTTGGAAAAGCGGACGAGGACATCAAAAAGGTTTATTATACTGTTCTTGAAGCTAATACTAAGGCACTTGAAGCTGCTGCAAACGGTGAACGTGGCTGCTACCGTCTTGATGAGATAGCACGTGATATTATCAACGGTGCAGGATACGTAGGCAGATTCGGTCACTCACTCGGTCACGGCGTGGGAATGTTTATTCACGAAAGTCCACGACTTGCATCAGGCGCTAAGCCCGAGGCACGTCTTGTCACAGGTAATGTCGTAACGTTTGAACCCGGTATCTATATTCCCGAAAAATACGGTTGCCGAATTGAAGATATGGCAGCTATTACTGACAACGGTATCCGCAATTTCACAAAGAGTACAAAAGAGCTTATTGAGCTTTTCTAAGATATGATTAAGAAAAATATAAGAATCAAGCTAACCTCGCTCAGAGAAGCGACGAACGATCGGTTTTTTGGTCAATTTCTTGGTGACGAGGTAGATGAATTTGACGAATTTGACGAGGATTTTCCTGAGGAAACGGAGCCGGAGGGCCCCATTGAGATGTTCTCTGAGGGAGAATTGTACGTAACCGACGACCGAGTGATTATCGCATATGAGGAAAGCGAGCTGACAGGTATGGAGGGCTCATCCACGCAGGTGAGATTTGAGCGTTCCCGTGAAGGACTTGTTACAATGATGCGGCACGGAAGCGTCAATACGATCCTCGTTTTTGAAGAGGGCGAAAGGCACATCTGCACCTATCAAACCCCGTATATGCCGTTTGAAATCTGCGTATATACAAAGAGCGTAAAGAACACTTTACTTATAAACGGCGTGATTGAGCTTGACTATATAGTCGAGATTCGAGGCGCTCAGGCAGAGAGAACGCAGTTTAAGATTGAGATCTTTGAAGACGGGGAGCTGCCGGTATAATTCAATAGATTTACGCATAATATGACTCAAAATAAGGAGTTGTATTATGCGTATTTTTGTTATTGTCGGCACTCGTCCCGAGGCAATAAAAATGCTCCCGCTTGTAAGGGAACTGAGAAAGCACAAAGAATTGCAAACGAAAATCTGTTTTACCAGACAGCATAGCAGGATGGCAGAAGAAGTGTTTGACGAGTTTGGTATTCCTTATGATTTTTCGTTTTCTGAAATGAAAAAGGGAAGAAATCTTAGTGAGATGACACTTTACTTTCTTAAAAATTTTGATATGATTTTTGAAAAAGAAAAGCCCGATTTAGTACTTGTTCACGGTGATACAACGTCTGCGTTCTGCGGTGCTCTTGCGGCTTTTTATAGGGGGATCTTGGTAGCTCATATTGAGGCGGGCTTGCGCAGCTTTAATAACCTTCTTCCTTATCCCGAGGAGTTTAACAGGGTGAGCATTGATGCCTTGTCATCTTTACATTTTGCGCCAACGAAAATTGCAGCCGATAATCTGAAAAAAGAAGGAAAAACCTCAATATTTACGGTGGGTAACACGGTTATTGATGCCATAAGATATTCGCTTGAAGAGAAGGATGATATTTCACTTTTTGATGGGCTTGGGGATAAAAAGCTTCTGCTGATAACTGCTCACAGAAGGGAGAATCTGGGCGATAAAATGCGCAGCTCAATGCAGGGTATAAGTGATATTTTAAGAGTGCGTAACGACCTTTTTGCAATCCTTCCTTTACACCCGAATCCGGCAGTGCGGGAGATAGCTTTGGAATCATTCAAAAATATCAAAAATATTAAGATTTGCGATCCCTTGCCAATGCGTCTTTTTCACAATTTTCTGTCCGTTTCTTTTGCGGTTTTTACCGATAGCGGAGGAATTCAGGAGGAGGCGGCATATCTCGGAATTCCTCTTTTTTTGCTTCGTGAGAACACCGAGCGTCCCGAGTGCTTAGAGCTTGGGAATACTCTGCTTGTGGGTAGCGACAGAGAAAAAATAAAAAAAGAATTTTTCGCCTTTCTGAATGATGAAAAGCTGCAAAAGAAAATGCGCAAGCGCTCCTTTGCATTCGGTGACGGCCACGCAAGTGAAAAAATAGTAAGAGAGCTTTTGAATTGTATCGCCAAACTTAAATGACTTAGTGAAATTCTTCTTTATTTTCTGAAAAATACTTGATATTACGAAAAAACAGTGATATAATTAAAATGACGTAATATGCAAATTCTTTTTTGAGGAGGTCAAAAATGAAGATAAACGAACTCAAAAGTCTTATAAATAACGGGGCATTGGATGAAAAATTTGCTCACCTTTATGATGTGAGCGCAATATCTTTTCAAAGGGAAAGATATATTTCGGCTATTGAAAGCTTTGCATCAATTTTCGGCGAGAGCAGAGATATTAGTATCTATTCGGTTTCCGGCAGAAGCGAGCTTTCGGGTAATCACACCGACCATAACAGAGGCAAGGTAATTGCTGCCTCCATAAATCTTGACATAATTGCCGTAGTTTCGGCAAATAACAGTACAATTATCAATCTCAAAAGCGAGGGATTCAGTCAGATTTCACTTGACTACACAAAGTATTCTCAGCCGGATGAAAACCATTTTGGAACAAGCGCTTCTCTTATTGCGGGAATGTGTCATGGATTTTTGGCAAACGGTCATAGAATAGGCGGCTTTGACGCATACTGCACGTCAAGTGTTCTTCGCGGATCGGGACTTTCATCAAGCGCCGCATTTGAAGATATGATCGGAAATATCCTAAATCACGAATTTAACGCAGGAGAAGTCAGCAACGTTGAAATTGCACAGCTTGCACAGCTTTCTGAGAACATATACTTCGGTAAGCCCTGCGGACTTATGGATCAGGTTGCGTGTGCCTATGGCGGAATCGTAAGCATCGACTTTGAGGATACTGAAAACCCAAAAATCGAAAAGATAGATTTTGATTTGACCAAGGCGGGTTACAATCTCTGTATTGTTGACACGGGCGGAAATCACGCAGATCTTACTGACGATTATGCCTCGGTTCCTTCTGAAATGAAGTCGGTTGCCGCTTTCTTTAACAAGAGTGTGCTTCGTGAATGCAGAAAAGAGGACGTTATCCTTAACGCAAAGGAAATCCGTGAAAAATGCGGTGACAGAGCGTTTATGCGAGCAATTCATTTCTTCTGCGAAAACGAGCGTGTTGATCTTATGAAAAACGCACTTAAAACAGGGGATATCAATACTTATTTTGACGGAGTTATCTCTTCCGGCAAATCATCATTTTGCTATTTGCAGAACGTATATACAACTAAGAATATTGCTGAGCAGGGACTTTCCCTTGCACTTTGCCTTACTGAAGGATTTATGCAGGGCAGAGAGGGTGCGTTCCGTGTTCACGGAGGCGGATTTGCAGGCACTGTGCAGGCATATATAAAGGAGAGCGATGTTAATTTGTACCGTACTCTTATGGATTCCGTTTTCGGAGAGGGTGCGTGTCTTGTTCTTCGAGTTAGGGCTGACGGCGCAATCAAGGTGATTTGATGAGCAATTATTCAATAACTGCGCTCTATTCGGGCTCAAAGGGAAATTCGGTGCTGATAGAGAGCGAAAAAGCCAAGATATTAATAGATGCGGGCAAAAGTGCAAGAGCGCTTTGTTCTGCACTTATTGAAGCGGGAGTCGGAATTGACGAAATTGATGCGATCTTCATCACCCACGAGCACCGTGATCATATTTCTGCGCTTGAGGTTTTACTCAAACATCACAAAATCCCACTGCATATCGTTGAGGCGAGTGCAAATAAGCTGCATTTCAGAGGCGAATCGGTTTATGACGGATTGATCTGTACGCATACTCCCATATTTACGGTCGAGATAGGTGATATGGTAGTTAAGAGCTTTCCAACACCTCACGACAGCGAATATTCGGTTGGCTACACTATTGAAATAGGTGATAAAACCATTGGATATGCCACCGATATCGGATACGTTACAAGCGAAATAAAAAGCGCACTCACAGGTTGCGAAAGTGTTGTGATCGAGTGTAATCACGACGAAGAAATGCTTATGAACGGGTCATATACCTACGATTTGAAATTGAGAATAAGATCGAACAGAGGACATCTTTCAAATACGGACTGTGCCGCTTTTGTAAGCGATCTTTGCTTTATTGGTACAAAGAACGTGCTTCTTGCGCATTTGAGCGAGGAAAATAACGATCCCACACTCGCTTTTGACGAGGTTTTCTGCGCCATCGGTGATGACAGCGTAAATTTGAAGGTTGCAAAGCAAAATGAAACGGTTAAGTTGGTGTAAATATGTTGAACGTTAAAATATACGTTACGGGTACTCTTAAAGAGCAGTATTATAAGGACGCAATATCGGAATATCGCAAGCGACTTAATGCATATTGTAAGCTCGAAATAATTGAATATAAGGAGTATAAGCTCCCCGAGGATCCTTCGCCAAAGCAGATCGAACAGGCGCTTGCTGCCGAGGGGCAGAGGATACTTTCGGATGTTTCGCCACGAGCATTCAGAATTGCTATGTGTGTTGAGGGAAAACAGCTGTCCAGCGAGGAGTTTGCCGCAAAGCTTGACGAGGTGTCAACGACTCACGGTGAGGTTGCACTTATAATCGGAAGCTCATTCGGTCTTTCGGACGAGGTAAAGCGTGCGTGCGATATGCGGATGTCGGTCTCAAAAATGACACTCACCCACCAGATGATGAGAGTGTGGCTGTGTGAAATACTTTATCGCTGCCTTTCCATCACTCACGGAGGAAAATATCATAAATAGACTTATAAAGGACTCACAAACGAGTCCTTTTTTGTTTTTACTATATTATTTTTATAAAAAATATTAAAAAGCTCTTTACAAATTGTGAAAAAAATAGTATTATATAGGGTAAAGAAGTATGTTTTTTCGCAAAACTACAAATTTTTAACCGTAACGGAGGAAAAAACAATGGAAAATTTAACTCCAAAATATAGGAGAGTGCTTCTTAAACTCTCCGGTGAGGCGCTTGCCAAGGATTGCGACGGTATTCTCAATTTTGAGTATATTGAGGAAATTGCAGGCGTGCTTAAAAAATGCGTGGCACAGGGAGTCCAAATTGCAGTTGTTGTGGGCGCAGGCAATATCTGGCGAGGCAGACAAAGCGGCTCTATGGACAGAGCAAGAGCAGACCAGATGGGTATGCTTGCAACAGCCATAAACTCACTCGCTCTTGAAGAAACCTTCAATGCAGCCGGTCTTAAATCACGTGCTATGATGGTTATGGAGGTCAATTCCTTTGCTGATCCTTATCGCATAAGAGATGCAAGAGCTCATCTTGAAAACGGTGAGGTCATTATCATTGGCGGCGGAACGGGTATGCCGTTCTTCTCAACGGACACGGCGGCGGCAATCCACGCAGCTGAAATCGGCGCTGACGTTATCCTTATGGCTAAGAATATCGACGGAATATATTCATCCGACCCGAGAGTTGATAAAAATGCGAAGCGTTATGACGAAATAACATACCGTGAAATACTTGATAAAGAGCTTAAAGCTCTTGACATTCCCGCAAGTGCGTTTTGTATGGAAAATAACATTCGTTGCTATGCGTTTGAGCTGAAGGATCCTATGAATATCTACAAGGTTATTATGGGAGAAAAGCTCGGAACTGAATTACACAGATAAAAATTGGAAAGAATAGAAAAGAGGTAAAATTATGGCATTCAACATTAAAGATTTTGAAGAAAAAATGAAAAAAACCATTGCGGCTTATGACTATAACCTTCAGTCAATCCGTGCAGGTCAGGCAAACGCAGGCGTGCTTAACAGAGTAACGTTTGAGTATTACGGCTCACCCACTCCCGTTAACACAATGGCAGATATCAGAATGGCTGACTCAAGAACACTCACAATCACGCCCTATGATGCTTCAACACTTAAAGCAATCGAAAAGGCAATTCTTATGAGTGATATCGGCATCAATCCCTCAAATGACGGTAAGATGATCCGCCTTGTATTTCCCCAGGTTACTGAGGAAAGACGTAAGGAGCTTAAAAAGCAGATTCAGAAGATGGGTGAAGAAACAAAGGTTATCATCCGTAACATCCGTCGTGACGCAAACGACGCTATAAAGAAGGGAAAGAAGGACGGCGATCTTACAGAGGACGACGTTAAAATTGCTGAAAAGAAGGTTCAGGACCTCACCGATAATTACATCAAAGAGGTTGATGCTTGCTCAGCTAAAAAGGAAAAAGAGGTTATGGCAATCTAAATTGCCGAATACAACAAGGCGGGGGCAAAAATTCCCGCCTTTTTGGGATTTTTATAGTATTTACAGTAATTGATACAATCCGGTTTATCGGAAAAAACAAGAGGTACAAAATTTGGAAAAGAATAACGAATTTAAGGTTGATAAGAATTTGAAGCATATAGCTTTTATAATGGACGGAAACGGACGTTGGGCAAAAGCGAGGGGAATGGAGCGTCCCGAGGGACACAAAGAGGGTGTAAAGGTATTCGAGAGAGTAGCCAACACCTGCTTTGACTACGGTCTTGAAGCAGTGACCTTTTATGCTTTTTCAACTGAAAACTGGAAGCGTCCGCCTGCTGAGATTAAGGTGATTATGGGGCTGCTTGCCCATTATCTTGACAAATGCGGCGACACTTTAATAAAGAAAAAGGTTCGTTTCAGAGTTATAGGTGACAAGGATGGGCTTGACGGTGCGCTGAGAAAGAGAATAGACAAGCTTGAAGAAGCGAGCAAGAATTTTGACAAAACCTTGAACGTTGCAATAAATTACGGTGGAAGAGATGAGATTGTTCACGCCTGTCAGAAGCTTGTCAGCGAGGGCAAGGAAATTACAAAAGAGAATTTATCCTTGGCACTTTATACCGAGGACTGCGTTGAGCCGGATATGATAATACGCACAGCGGGAGAGAAGCGCCTTTCAAACTTTCTTCTTTGGCAATCCTCATATTCGGAGCTTTATTTCACCGATAAGCTGTGGCCCGACTTTTCTGATGAGGATCTTATCACAGCAATAAATGATTTTTATTCAAGACGCCGCAGATACGGTGGACTTTAAGGAGGAGAAAATACAATGAAACAAAGAGTAATTACTGCCATCGTGCTTTGCATAGTTGCAATTCCCGTGTGCATTTTTTCGGGAACCGTAGTTTTTCCGATAGCAATGGCATTCATCGGATTTATGGGTGTTTATGAAATGCTTGGCTGTATGAAGGTCAGGGATAAACTGAGTATAGCAGCGCCCCTTTACGGACTTGCTATTCTTGCACCCTTTGCAACAAGATATCTTGGTGCTTTTTTCAAGCACAACTCACTTGTAGTTGTGTTGTGTTTGCTTGTTTATGTACTCTATTTGCTTGGTGTCTGGGTTTTCTCCTATGAGAAAAATCAAAAGATTGATATGGCGCCCTTGCTTTCAAGCACGCTCGTGTGCCTTTACATAATCGGGGCAACCTCGTCAATCATTGTGGTTCGTGATTTGCCCTATGGCGAATTTTTCTGGTATTTTATTTTCATAGGTGCCTGGATCACGGATACCTTTGCATACTTTTCGGGTATGCTTTTGGGTAAGCACAAGCTCATTCCCAACGTTAGTCCCAAAAAGACCGTTGAAGGTAGCATTGGCGGAACACTTTTCTGCATTGGCTTCTTTATTGGATACGCAGCGATAGTTAATCACTTTACCGACGCAAATCTTAACCTCATTCTTATCGCATGTGCCGGACTTGCATCTGCGCTCGTTTCACAGATAGGCGACCTTTCTATGAGTGTTATCAAGAGAACTTACGGAATCAAGGACTACGGAAAAATCTTCCCCGGACACGGCGGAGTTCTTGACAGATTTGACTCAATTTTGGCAGTTGCTATTATTATGGCAATTTTCTTAGCATAATATCGGAATAAAATGAGAGTAAAAGAAAAAATGATTGTCCTCGGCTCCACGGGCTCAATTGGGGAGCAGGCGCTCGACGTGGCAAAGAAGACCGATACCGAGGTTCTTGCCATTTGTGCCAACCGCAATTGGAAAAGAGTAGCCGAGCAGGCAAGAGAGTATAAAGTAAAATATGCGGCAATGTGCGACGAGAGAGCTGCGGCATCTCTTTTGATTGCGCTTTCCGATACGGACATAAGAGTTTTTTGCGGGGTTGAGGGCATTTGCGAAATGATTTCGGAAAGCGCAAATGACGGAGTCACCTTTGCTGTTAACTCGATTATCGGTCAGGCAGGACTTTTGCCTACGATTTCGGTGCTTGAAAACGGAATAAGACTTGCACTTGCGAATAAAGAAAGTCTTGTTGTTGCGGGTGAGATAGTTATGAATCTTGCACGTGAAAAGGGAATAGAAATACTCCCCGTTGACAGCGAGCACTGTGCCATACACCAGTGCCTTCGTTCAGGAAAAAGGAGCGAAGTGAAGAAAATAATTCTTACAGCATCGGGGGGACCGTTCTTCGGAATGACGAAGGAGGAAATGTACGATTTGCCGCTTGAACGTGCGCTTGCGCACCCAACCTGGAAAATGGGTGCAAAAATTACCATTGACAGTGCAACCCTTATGAATAAGGGATTTGAAATAATTGAGGCGGCTCACCTTTTCGGTGTTGGCGCAGATAAAATTGACGTTCTTGTTCACCGTGAGAGTATAATTCACTCGATGGTGGAATATATAGATAATAGCATTATTGCGCAGCTTTCGGTACCCGATATGCGACACTGCGTTCAGTATGCGCTTGAAAAGGCGGATAGGGAAGAGGGGGTAATTGAGCCACTCGACCTTGCTAAAATTTCCAAGCTGACATTTGCCCGCCCCGACAGAGAAGCATTTGCGCTTCTTGATTTGGCGCTTTACTCGCTTGAAAAGGGAGGGGCAACCACCGCTGTACTGAATGCTGCAAACGAGGTTGCTGTCGCTGCATATCTCAGCGGAAGAATCAAGTTCGGTCAGATAAGCGAGTGCGTGTGTCACACCGTTTACACATTGACGGAGGCGAGTGAAATACACACTCTTTACGGAATTTTTGATGCCGATAAAAAGGCAAGGGAGATTGCCAAGGCATATTTAGGTATTTAAGGAGAAACAGATTTGAGCACACTTATATATATTCTTATCACGGTTCTCGTGATTGGATTTTTAACCTTTATTCACGAATTCGGACATTTTTTCTTTGCCAGACTTTTCAAGGTACCCGTACTCGAATTTGCTATCGGTATGGGCCCAAAAATTGTTTCCTGGGAGGGTAAGCACGGAACGAAATATGCGCTTCGTGCCTTTCCAATCGGCGGATTCGTTCAGATGGAGGGCGAAGAGGGAACAAGTGAAAATCCGATGGCATACAATAATCTTAACCCTTGGAAAAAGATTATCGTTACAGCTGCAGGGCCGATTATCAATATACTTTTTGCCGTAATCGTAATGTTCGGATTGGTGGCTACGACACCTGTGCTCGGCTCAACCGAGGTCGGTGGATTCTTTGACAGTTCAATCAGTAATTCTCAGCTTCAAAAGCATGACGAGATCGTTAAGGTGGGTAACGTAAACATTCACACCTATGAGGAGCTTTCGTATGAAATTATGATGCAGGGATACGAGGCGGTGGATATTACCGTTATCAGAAACGGAGAAAGAGTAACTCTTGAAAACGTGGTATTTCCCGCTATGAAGGATGAGCAGTCGGGAACAGTGCTTGGAGTTATGGATTTTCAGGTATTTGGACTTGAAGACGTTGGATTTTTTGACTATCTTAAAACTGCCTTTTACCGTTCCACCAATATGGTGAAAATGGTTTTTGACTCGCTTTGGGGAATGATTTCAGGCAGATTCAGTCTTGATGCTGTTTCAGGTCCCATCGGTATGGTAGATACCGTTGGACAGATGACCGAGGTTTCAAAGGATAATGATACCGTGGCTCCCATCATCAATCTGATAGTGCTTATCAGTATGAATCTGGGTATTTTCAACCTTTTGCCCATACCTGCACTTGATGGCGGAAGAATAGTGTTCCACCTCATTGACGGAATTGCAGGAAGAAAGGTTATCAAAAAAGAGATTGAGGATAATATCACAATGATCACAATGCTCCTCTTGCTTGGATTTATGCTCTTTATTTCCGTAAAGGACGTAATTAAACTGTTTTAGGGCATTTGGCTCACATAGTTTTTGGAGAAAAAATGAAGTATAACGAAATCAGAAGAAAGACTAAAAAAATAAAGATTGGAAATACCTGTATCGGCGGAGATTCCCCCATTGCAATTCAGTCAATGACAAATACCGATACGTGTGACAAGGCAGCTACATTGGAGCAGATTCGTGCCTTGCAGACAGCGGGATGCGACATTGTCAGAATCACGGTTCCAACACTTGAAGCGGCTATGACGATACCCTATCTTAAAGAAAACGGAATATACCTGCCAATCGTTGCCGATATTCATTTTGATTATCGGATTGCGCTCCGTTGTGCTGAGCTTGGAGTTGACAAGATAAGAATAAATCCGGGCAACATTGGAAGTGACGACAGAGTAAAGGCAGTTGCTGATGCTTGCAGATCCCGTGGAATACCGATAAGGATCGGTATTAATTCCGGTTCCTTGCAAAAGGATATTCTTGAAAAGCACGGATCCCCCACTCCCGAGGCACTTTGCGAGAGTGCGTTCCGTCACATAAGTTTGCTTGAAAAATACGGTTTTGAGGACATAGTGGTGTCTATCAAGGCATCAAACGTTCCCTCGATGATAAAAACGAATAAATTGCTTGCCGAGAGCTGTCAATACAATATTCATCTTGGTGTTACAGAGGCGGGCGGCGAGCGTGCAGGTACCTTGAAAAGTGCAGTTGGTATAGGTGCGCTTTTGTGTGAGGGAATAGGTGATACCATTCGTGTCTCCCTTACTGCCGATCCTGTTCGTGAGATCGCAGCCGCCAAGGATATTCTTTCTGCGGTTGAGATTGAGGGACAAAGCGGAATGAAAATCGTAAGCTGTCCCACTTGCGGAAGAACTAAGATTGACCTGATCTCTCTCTCTCAAAAATTTGAGGAGGCAGCAGCCCGTGAAGGACTTTTGGACAAGCCCGTCAAGGTTGCACTTATGGGCTGTGCAGTAAACGGTCCGGGTGAAGCAAGAGAAGCGGATATAGGAATTGCAGGCGGTGTTGGTGAGGGCTTGCTCTTTGCTCATGGAGAAATAATAGAAAAGATTCCTGAAGATAAAATAATTGATATATTGATACAGAGAATAAAAGAGATATAAGTTTTAGGTTTTAATACAACGAAAGATGATTTACCGCTTTAATACAGCGTTTATATGAGGAAATTAATATGGCAGAAAAGAGTTTTTTAGAGATATTTTACAAATACAAACCTACGGACACGGAGATAATTCGTGTCTTGTCGTGTGTAAAGAAGACCTCAGTTCGTGCAGATAAGGTGAAACGTCTTATTCAGGCAGAGGTCAGCTTTGATGAGATAGTACGTAAGGACGTCCTCTATCAAATTGAAAACGAGATAAGAGAGGCATATTCGTTAAGCTATATGAAGCTCCTTCCCAAATATCCATCGCACTTGTTTGATAAGCAGTATTTTTCACAGATACTTCTTGAAGCTGAGAGAGTCGGTGTTGTTGCACGTGGATTTTTTGCGTCTTGCGACTGGGAGTTTAAGGGCGAAGAGATAACCGTTACAATTCCTTTTGTTTCGGGTGGAGTAAAATTGCTTGAAAATGCAAGTACACCGAGCATTATTGAGAATATTATTTTCTCCGAATTCGGTCTTAAATACAAAGTCAGAATAGTCAGCGACGAAAAAATGGTAAGCTCCACGCAGGATAAGCTCAGAAATGAGCTTGTAGCACACGACAGAAATATTGCAGAGCAGTCAAAAAGATATGATTCTATGGTATCAGTCGGCAGCGACGGTGCATCAAATAACGAAAAAGAGATTGCGGGAGTAGCTCTTCCGAGAGTAGCGACTCTTGAAGAGGGAGCAAAGGCAAATATTAACGGGGAAATTTGTGAAATCGGATATAAAAAGTTTGATATTTCAACTCCCGAATATGCCTACGGTGAGGAGTTTGATATAAATCCTACACCAATAGCAAATCTTAACGGACACTCTTACGGAGTGGTGATTATTGGCGAGGTGTTTGGATTTTCACAGGAGCCCGCAAGACAAAAAAACATGGTTTCAACCACCTTCTGCGTCTATGACGGAAATACCTCGATAGAGGTCAGAGCTTATGAGGACGCAGAAAAGAGCGACCTTATCGCATCAGTTGTCAAAAACGGAAGCTCTATTGCGCTTTACGGAAGGAGCGAGGTTGAAAAGAAAAAGGAGGGTGTTGGCAAGGATCTTATTTTCTCCTTTAACCATATTGCAAAAATCAAAGAGATAAAAAGAGAGGACAATGCAAAAGAAAAGCGTGTTGAACTCCACCTACATACACAAATGTCCGCAATGGACGCACTTCTTGATCCTGAGATAGCTGTTAAAAAGGCGCACGAATGGGGACACAGGGCAGTTGCCATTACCGACCACGGAAACGTGCAGGCGTATCAAATGGCAATGCTCGCCTCAGAAAAGCTCGGAATGAAGGTTATCTACGGTCTTGAAGCATATTTTGTTAATGACAAAACAAGCGCAATTACCGGTGAGTATAAGGGAAGCTTTAACGACGAATTCGTTGTTTTTGATATAGAAACAACGGGCTTGTCGGTGCTTACCTCGCAGATAATTGAAATTGGTGCGGTAAAGATCAAGGATGGTAAGGTGCTTGAAAGATTCAACGAATTCGTTGATCCCGAAATACCAATTCCGCAGGTAATAACCGAGCTTACGGGAATTGACGACTCAATGGTCAAGGGAGCTGATAAGATTGATTCGGTTCTTCACCGTTTCCTTGATTTTATCGGAAACAGACTTCTTATAGCTCACAATGCGAATTTTGATATTTCATTTATAAGAAAAGCATCGCGTGATCTTGGATATGCGTTTACAAATCCATATCTTGATACCGTCACGCTTTCACGCTATCTTAACTCCGATTTGAAATCACACAAGCTTGATGCTGTTGCTAAATATTACAATCTTGGTGATTTTAATCATCACAGAGCGTGCGACGATGCGGAAATGCTTGCAAACATCTTTTTTGCAATGACTGATAAGATGCTGCGCTTTGACATAAAGAGCTTTGAGGATCTTCAACGTGATATGAGCGAGAATGCCGATCCTCTTAAAATAAAGCCCTACCATCAGGTTATTCTTGTCAAGAATCCAACGGGACTTAAAAATCTTTATAAGCTCATCAGCTATTCCTATTTGAAATATTACAGAAGAATGCCGAGAATTCCCAAAAGTGAGCTTGAAAAGCACCGTGAGGGACTTATTATAGGCTCTGCGTGTGAGGCGGGCGAGCTTTTCCGTGCAATTCTTGAAAAGAAGCCCGACGACGATATAAGAGATATTGTCAATTTCTATGACTATCTTGAAATTCAGCCCATTTCGAATAATAAATTCCTCATTGACGAGGGAATGGTTGCCGACGAGGAGGGACTTCGTGAGCTTAACCGTCAGATAGTTGAGCTTGGCGAAAGACATAAAAAGCCCGTTGTTGCGACCTGCGACGTGCATTATCTCAATCCCGACGACGAGATTGGCAGAAAGGTGCTTTTGGCAGGTATGCGCTTTAAGGATGCAGATAAGGATTGTCCTCTCTATTTCAGAACAACTGAGGAGATGCTTGAAGAATTTGCATATCTTGGAGAAGAAAAGGCACGTGAGGTGGTTATCACCAATCCCAATCTTATCGCAGATATGATTGAGGACGGCATAAGACCTTTCCCGAAGGGTACGTTCACTCCCAAAATTGAGGGAGCAGAAGAAGATTTGCAGAGAATGTGCTATGAGAATGCAGAGAAGAAATACGGCAATCCACTGCCAGAATACGTAAGAGCAAGACTTGATAAGGAGCTTACTTCAATAATTAAAAACGGATTTGCCGTGCTTTACATTATTGCGCAAAAGCTCGTTAAATTCAGTGAGGATAACGGTTATCTCGTTGGCTCCCGTGGTTCGGTTGGCTCGTCCTTCGTTGCTTCCTGTGCGGGAATTTCAGAGGTTAACCCCCTTAAACCACACTATTATTGCCCAAAATGTCAGTATAACGAGTTCTTTATGAACGGTGAATACGGCTCCGGCTTTGATTTGCCCGATAAGAACTGTCCGAATTGTAATACTAAGATGTGTGCTGACGGCCACGATATTCCGTTTGAGACCTTCCTTGGCTTCTACGGTGAAAAGTCGCCCGATATTGACCTGAACTTCTCTGGTGAGGTGCAGGGCAAGGTGCATAAATATACCGAAGAACTGTTTGGTGCCGAAAACGTTTTCCGTGCGGGAACTATCGGCGGTGTTGCAGAGAAAACTGCATTTGGCTTTGTGCTGAAATACCTTGAAGAAAAGGGAATAAGCTTGCCAAGAGCCGAGATGAACAGACTTGTTTCCAAATGCGTTGGCGTAAAGAGAACGACGGGTCAGCACCCCGGAGGCATAGTTGTTGTTCCCAAGGAGATGGAGATCTACGATTTCTGTCCCGTTCAGCACCCCGCTGAGGATGCTTCCTCAAATATCGTAACGACTCACTTTACGTTCGAATATTTGCACGATACCTTGCTTAAACTTGACGAGCTTGGACACGATATTCCAACGAAATATAAATGGCTTGAAAGATTTACAGGCACGAACGTAATGGACGTTCCTATGAACGACAAGGACGTTTATGAATTATTCCTTTCAACAAAATCGCTCGGTATTTCTCCCGAGGATATTGGGGGAGCAAAGCTCGGAACCTACGGATTGCCCGAGTTTGGAACACGCTTTGTTATGAAAATGGTTGAGGAGGCAAAACCCAAATCATTTGCCGACCTTTTGCAGATTTCGGGACTTTCACACGGAACTGACGTATGGACGGGAAATGCACAGGAGCTTATCAATAACGGAACTTGCGACATTTCCCACGTTATCGGATGCCGTGACAATATTATGAACGACCTTATCGCATACGGTGTTGACAGCGCACTTTCGTTCCAGATTATGGAGAGTGTAAGAAAGGGCAAGGGACTTAAACCCGAGTGGGAAAAAGCTATGGTTGAAGCAGGCGTTGATGATTGGTATATCGACTCCTGTAAGAAAATTAAATATATGTTCCCCAAGGCACACGCAGCCGCTTACGTAATGTCAGCAATTCGTGTTGCCTGGTACAAGGTGCATATGCCCGTTGCATTTTATTGCGCAATGTTGGCAATCATTACAGAAAAGGTGGGACTTGATGCTGAAATTGTAATGAGTGGTCACCGTGGAGTTTCTGCGGAAATAAAGAGAATTGAAGATCTTGGAAAAGATGCTTCGCAAAATGAGCAGGCATCTGTTGCGGGACTTCAGCTCGTTCGTGAGGCGTACGCAAGAGGCATTAAATTTTTACGGATAAATCTTAAAAAGAGCGACCAAAAGGCATTTTTGCCTGAAAATAACGGTATTCGTTTACCGTTCTCATCTCTTACTGGACTTGGTAAAAATGCCGCACAGAACATAATTGATGCAAGAAACGAAGAGGATTTCTTCTCGGTTGAGGATTTGCAGATAAGAGCAAAGCTATCAGGCACGGTTATTGAGGTTTTGCGCAAAAACGGAGTCCTCGACGGACTTTCAGATACAGACCAGATTTCGTTCTTTTAATAGTTAGTTGGGATAAAATGTGGGGGCTTTTTTGAAAAATCGCCCCACACCCCTAAAAACTTTAATCGGCTTTTTGGGGATAGCCGTAGAGTTTGCACAAACTCCACTTGGTTTTGCGCAAATCGTGTCAACAAGTCGACACATAACGATTTTCTCGTAACCTCGAAAATCTGTGATTTGCTGCTATACAAATAGACGCATTATTTTCACAAAAGATGTTATTTGGCACAAATGCTAAATTTAGTTTGTAACCTATGGCTACGAAGAAAGTGAGTAAATTTTAGAAATTCACTCCGTAGGAGTTATTTTCGTGGTACAGACAATAAAATCCTTGGCGAAAATTCATTTTCGTAAAAGGATTTTAGTGGGTGTACCG
Source organism: Eubacteriales bacterium (assembly GCA_045606265.1). GTDB lineage: Bacteria > Bacillota > Clostridia > Oscillospirales > CAG-272 > RGIG4608. The sequence continues at coordinate 58 of JAZURO010000223.1, read as the reverse complement.
ATAATTCACTCGTGAATTATCGAAAATTTACGTAAAATCAGCTCAAACCAAATCTATC
>JAZURO010000222.1:0-3916 GCA_045606265.1 Eubacteriales bacterium | reverse complement strand
CCGTATTGTGAACCGTCGTAATCTCGCGGAAGTTTATTAGAATTTTCCATCATACACCTTTTCCTTTGTGTTGACTTGGTAACCCAACGCATCAGTTGGGTTACCAAAGCGGAATAAACCGCTAAATTTAATTAATTATTTTTTGAACATACGGGGTAATCAGTGTCAGTATTTTCTGCTCGGCTTCATTTGAAATCACTTTTTTAAACACGTTACCACTACTATCAGTAACCGAAAATCTTAAAAAAGTTCCATCCAAAATTTCTGCTTCTAACTCATTCGATTCTTTTGGCTCATCCGTAAAAGACAAAATATTAAGGTTGATTAACTCGTTAACCGTATCAGAATCAAGCTCTATGCTTTTTAGGACGGGATATCCCTTGGTTTCGTGAGGAACTTCCATGTACAAATATCCCTTATCTTCGGTTTCGTCATACTTTACGGTATAAGAAAAGTTTTGATTGTATTCATCGGAAGTTTGAGAAATGGTAAACTCTTGCCACAATTCTCGCTCCATATCAGAACCATCCAATATGTATTTGTCTTTATTGCATCCGAACAAGGAGAGCAAAAATGCCATACACATACCAATCACCACCCATCTAAAACAACGTTTTCTGATTATCCACATGGGTTATACATTACGCCCACGGATCGGCAGACTTCGGCTCACGAATGCCAACCAAAATCACCTGATCCCACAAAAGCCATTGACCGTCAGCCTTTTTGCGAAGAACAATTTCACGAAGATTATCTGCGCCGCTGCTTCTTACAAACAGTTTTTTATAGCCTTCGTTCGCATCGGAATAGGGATTAGATTCGATGGTAATAGTGTATGGCACGTCGGGAGTATAATCATTCTCAGGGGTTGCGCCCTTAAAATACGAAAAAGGTACATAAGTCTTTCCATCACGGAAACGATCATTCAAAAAAGAAATTTCGCTGTTACCGAGAGGACGGGGACCACGAAGCCAATTAAGCATCTGCGTGCCAACATTCTTGTCGGCGGCATATGCGCAGATGGCACACACGGTTAAAGCTGCTGTCTTATAGGGATTGTCGAGTGTTGCCTCAGGAAGAGCCTGCATCTGTGCAAGACTTTCAGGTAGCGCCGAAAAGGTAAACGTTTCGCTTTTGCTACCGATAGAGCTTGTTACACCACTCACGGCCTTTACGGCACCTTTTTTCAGATTGTCAAAAATAGACATAACTAAAAACCTCCTTCAAAATAAGAAACAATTTATTTTTGCGGCTGTACGCCAAAATAAAATTGGGTACTAAATATCCAATTCTACTTTATAATTATATCAAAAGCCGTTTTGTATTTCCCTATACTAAAGTATAGTTTTGAAAAATCATTATTCTTTCGGGGTTCTATCAATGATGACCAGACCGCTTTCTCTTGCTCTTACGGCAAGCTCAGTACGGTTGCGGAAGCCGGTGCGATTTTTCATACTCTGAAGATGAAATTTCACAGCACTCACCGAAATGAATAGTTTTTCGGCAATGGTAGCGTCCGAATCTCCTGCCACCACAAGACGAAGCACTTCAAGCTCCCTTTCAGTAAACTTTTCACTGATGGCATCACCTAATTTGAGCTGTGGGGTATTATCGGGATAAATGCTCTCGCCCGCACGGGTTCTATCCATAATCTCAATAATTTCCTCGGCGGTAGCACTCTTATACCAAAAGCTGTCCACCCCTGCGGCACGGGCACGGTCGATATAACTGCACTCCGGCTGGCTTGTGATAACTACGATCTTTATGTTCGGCAGATGCTTTTTAATGTCTGCGGCGGCGTCAATACCGTTGGCGTTCATTGCCGTACAAACGTCCATCAGTATGACTTCCACCTTGTGGGTACGGCAGAACGCTTCGGCAAACAACGCACTCTCAATAGAGCCTGCCAATTCATAGTTTTCGCTTTTGTCTATATAGATTTCCAAAAGCTGACGAGCCATAGGGTCATCTTCAACAAGCAAAACTTGGATCATAAAATATCACCTCTTTCCTTGGGAAGTGTAACGGTTAAAATAAATTCGGGAATATGGGTCACGGTCATACTGCCGCTAACGCTTTCAACCCTTTTACGAAGCGAGCCAAGACCGCCGCCCTCAACGATTTTCGTATCGGGTTTTGTTCCGTCGTTGCGAAGCTCTGCCGTATAGGTGTTTTCATCGCAGGAAAGACGGATAAAAAGTGTCTTTGCTTCTGCGTGATTGATTGCATTGACAAGTGCTTCTGCCGCCGCCTGCACAAAGAGTTTTCTGAGCCATTCGGTTTCGGGCAGTTCGCCTTCAATCACAAGCGCAACACCCATCGTTTTTGCGGTACGGGTGAGCATCGCTAAAGGACTTTCGTCGTTGGGGATTTCCACTTCCTTGCGGAGCATGGCAATTTGGTTTTTCCATTGCTGAAGCGGTGAGGAAACCGTTCCCGTTTCATCCTGCAAATACTGCCTGGATTGAAGCAGGGTTTGACCTAACTCACGGTGGATATGCACCTTGATGTTCAGGCGTTCCTTGGAGCGTGTCAGCTCGTCTACGTTTTCGCCGTATTGTCTGAGGCGTTCATTCAATGCGGCAATCTCGGTGTTCTTTTCTTTCAGTTGGTCGGTTATTGCCTGCAAGCCGGTAATATCACCTGCGGCAAGTTGGAAAATACCGTCAAGTTCTTCGCAGGCAAATGCCCATACGCTACCATCAGGCAGACGGAAGGACGGGTGTGTACCGTCAGACAATCTCGTTACGGTTTCAAGAGTTTTGCCGCCCTGCAATATCTCCCAAAAGAGTGTAGCATTTTGCAAATCTCTGCCGACGATTTTGTGACAGAGCGCATCCATTCGTTGATTCATCAGAATGATGCGACCGCTTTTATCGTAGAAGCACAGACCACTTGAAATCTGATTGATACCTTCTTTAATAGAAGAACGGCTTAAAGCAGTTTTGCGATAATGAAATTCCTTATAAATAATGTAAGAACAGTACGCAAAAATAAGAACAACAAGCAAAATCACAGGCACAACGGGAAGCTCGCAGAAGGCATCCACAATTTCGGACGTTGGTCTGTCTTGCCTTGCAATGCGAAGCGCCGCCGCATAGAAAACCAAAGCAATACCGCTTGTTATTGCTTCCACCGGAAGCAGTATTTTCGGCAAAAGAGGTCTTCTGCGGTAAGCGAGAAAGCCAATGCAAACACAAGAGGCAAAGGCAATAAAGCAAAATGCGGCAAGCAAAGTGCGGAAGGCAGGTAATAAATCGTAGAAGCTCATCATCTGTCTGCACCTCCTTCGATCTTCAAGTTGATAACCACATCTTCATCCATAATGTCATAGGTGAAGGTGCCAAACTTCAAGGTTACGTCGGAGAGCACCTGCTGTGCGATTTCCTCGGTGCAACCCATTTGGATATTCATTTTGATTTTACCGCCTGCACAGGTGAGGTTCACCATCATAGCGGTCATATCGTCAAGCAGTCTTTCAATCAATGCTTCGCAGAAATCATAGGCCGCAACGATACGTTCGACGAAGAGTTTGCCGCTGCAATTACTGCTAAGCATTGTATAAGCTCCACCAAGGCGGAGATTATCAAGGGATTCACGAATACAGTATTCAAGCTCTGTGTCATTGATTTCTTTGTTTTCCTCGTTCAGCAAAAGCAGATTGCCCCGGCGCTTGATATAAGAACCGATTACACAGACCTTTGACAGCAATGCCTTCGTGTTTTCGGGTTCTTTTTCAATCCGAAAAAGAAGCTCGTCCACCTTAATCAGTTGGGGTTCAACCTCACGGGCAATGCGGTCATAAAGACGGTTCTGCTCATCGGCTTTGGCCTGTTTTTCTTTCAGCTCCAGCTCGGCCTGCAGCAGCACATTTTCTTCGCCCAGCTGCTCCAGCGTGTCTTCCAGCTGCGCCTGC
>JAZURO010000221.1:0-16487 GCA_045606265.1 Eubacteriales bacterium | reverse complement strand
GTACATACAGGGTGCCCTTAAATTAACAATGGTTCCCGCCTTTATTACGTGCATTGAGGTTAAAGTTCCCTTTAATCCGCACTCACAGCTTTCAATGTGATGTGTCGGTGAATGGTACGTCCACTCAGTATATTCGTGTGTATGAGGAGGAGGGGTTATATATATTTCTCCATTACGTAAACCCGAAGATTGATTTGTTATCTTGATATAATACACTCCCTCGTTCAACTCAACATTACATCCGTTTTCATCATAAATATCCAAGTTTAGTTGATTAATTGATGCAAAATTACTATTGTATAATTGGATGTTAACAACACTAATAAAGTTTGTCTTAAAGTTATATTCCCCACTATCTAGAACATTTAATCGATAATACCTTTCTGTTCCTGTGGGCATCTCCCAGTCATAAGTACATCCACTAGCAATCGATACAGATTCTTGAGTGGTTTTATCTACTTCGGCTATAAATCTACAATATTGACATTTATAAAAATCTCTCACGCCATCAGTTGCGACTAAAAGCATTCCTTCATTGGTTCCTCCATGATGAACACAGCTTTTATAGATATTAAATTGTTTATTTTCATAAGTACCGTTAGCAGAAATGGTTACATTATACCTAACACCATTACAAAGAGAACAAATAACATCCTTAGTACCATCATTGTTTATTCTTAACATCCATTTGTGATCGTCATCAGTATGAAATCCCCTCGTTATTGATACGCCTGCGATATCTTTGTACTTGGCATAGGTTGAACGTTCTGACAACGGATCCCCATATCCCATCAATACTTCTTGGTGATGATCTGTTTGTTCGGACTGACTGCAAAGGGTATCTAAATCTTTTAATCCCAAAACATGACCTAATTCATGTGCTCCTACAATATCTCTTATGTTATTTACATAATTTGTATAATATGCTGGTATATCGTATTCATCCGAGATTCCTTCTATCTGGTTGTGAGCAAAAAACGCACTTACATTAACATACATATTCCAATGCGTATAATGCCTATGTAACATTCCAGTTGCGCTAGTATTTAGAAGTTCTTCTCCACCCGCAGTTCCTGTAGAAGCAAAAATAACCCAATCATCTTGGCTACAACTATAATAATCTATTGGATAAATTGATAAATTATGATCATCTTTTGTTCCTTCAACAATGTTTATTAATTTGTGATTGGTTCTATAGCCGTTGTTATCGTAAGCATAATAGTAAACATCGTCCCATTTTTTCATACTTGCAACATAAGCATTTTTTATTTCTTCTTCCATGGTTTCCGCTTGCGATATGGCATCACTATTAGTCATTCCTTGACTCATATAATATTTGTATATATCGGTAGTCCATGTATAATTTGTATCCAATTCTGAACATTCTTCGAAGTAATACTTAATCGTTGTAATTGATTCATTCAAATGATATTCACAGTAAACATTATTTTCTGGATTACTAATGTCTTTCACATTTATACCGGCTATACTGTACCACATTTCATCTTCACCATTTGATACTACATCTCCCTCATCATCTACAGACTGATTGCAAGGGTCATATTCTACATTTAACACTGATTCATGTGCATATACAGGGAGACAACTAATGGCAAACATTGTCAGTATAATTACCAGTGAAATAACTCTTATCATTTTATTCTTCATAATCCACCTCATTTTGTTCAAACAACACATCTATAAAATCATCCATTTTTATATAAACGTATCTTTTGATATATTCTTTTCCTTGATTTTCAAATTTCGCATCAGTATGGCTAAAATATGTGAAATACGGTGATAAAACATCATAGTAATCGTTTTCATATGGCCATAATTTCTCTTTGACATAATCAGATACCACAGATAAATTGCCATTCTCATCATAATAGCACTTTTCACCAAAAATTTCTAGATATTCAATTTCATTTTCATCGGTATAAATTTTAGAGTTTTCTACAACATTTGCCGGCTTTGAGAGAAATTTATTGTTAGTTGAACATACTTCTCTCCCCATATAATAAGCAAGGAATTTCTCACTGTTTTCAATGTTGTCTGATTCTCTGTAATAATTTAGATAATATTTGCACCGGTAATTGCATTCAGAATTATTTCCAATATCTTTGGTTATCGTACAATCATAAAGCAAATACGAAAAAATTGTGATTTTGTTATCATCAATACTATTGGGAATTTTATCTGTTGTGTTAAATTTATACCACAGGTATTTTTCCGAATCAAATATATAATTATTGCGTTCATCCAACTCGTATTCTGGCAAATTTGGTTTAAGATATGCAACAATAATGTATGGATTTTCTATATGCATCAAATACAAAAAAAATCCATCCTGAGCATTGCGTATCATTTCCCCCAATGAAATTGAAGCTCCATTATTCACACCGAAGTTTGGACCCATCTTTTTGCTATGCCTCATTGCCACAAATTCAATATCGTCCTGGGTGAAATTGTCGCTGTGGGCGATGGTTATTGGATTGCCGTCCTTATCGGTGGTTGTAGTTTCAACTACTCCCTCGGGTGCTTCCCATTCAGGACTCGTTTCTTTATTAAAAATATTCTTCCAATCACAACCAACAAGCACTGAGCAGCTCATAATAACTATGAGCAATAAACTGATTATTCTTTTCATAATTTCACCCTTTCTATATTCATTTTTTACATAATCCACTGTATCTTATTTTCAAAATAATAAAAAAGCGCAGAGATGGGCAAAAATGCCCGACTCTGCGTTGTTCTTTTGCGCTTTTGGGCACTTTTTTAAGTGTCCTATCTATTTGTGAAAACATTATATCATTAAATAATATGCTTTGTCAATACCTTATATGTATTTTTCCGCAAATAATCTGAGTCTGCCTTTTTTTGTTGCCTGAGAGACATCACGGATAATGTATTTGCCGTATCCACGGGCAGAAATTATATCGTTCTTCTCAATTCTGCAATCAGATTTGACAGCAGTTTCATAGTTATATTCAACAAATCCGCCGCTGATAAGATTTTGCGCCTTTTCACGTGAAAGATTAAACAGAGATGCCACCACGCAGTCCAATCGCTCACTTGCAACCGTATCCGAAAAATGTTGGTATTTTTGCGTCGATTCCATATTCTTATCAACCGTGATCCTCTCAACCCTTACCTTATCGGCTCCGATCGATGAAAGCTCATAAATAATAAAATCAGCAACCTCCGACGAGCAAAAAACGATGGCACTGTTGTCATCGGTAATGCAAATGTCGCCAAGTTTCTCCCTTTCAATTCCAAGAGATAAAATACCGCCAAGATAATCTCTGTGTGAAAGCGTTCTGAATCCGCTTCCCCTGATATTTAAGGCAACTATCGACTCGTCAAGGTCGCCCTCAATAATATCATAAATATTCAGTTCATCAGCAGAATCAACAATGTATTGGGGCAAAAGAAAGATTTGCTTTCTTTGCGCTGCAAAATAGCCGCCAAAAAAGCAAATCTTGTCTTTGTTACCTTTTGCCTCAAAATACTTCTCTGCCTTATAGCTCTCGCTTGGTGTCATAAACGAGGAGTGGGATATTTTTCCCCCTCTCGCTCTTTTCTCAAGGTCATCAAGCTTTGCATAAAAGAGCTTTTGCTCCTTTGTATCAAAGGCGAAGGAATTATTCATAAGAATTATTCTTCAAAGCCTTCCTCAGCTTCTTCAATATCTTCTTCATCCTCTGCTTCGCTGTCTTCGATATCCTGAACACCTACGTTTCTGGGAGCGAAAACAAGAGTTGTTTTTGTAACACTCTTCATATCTCCGCCAAGAACGTGAATAGCACCCATAAGGAAGTCGATAAGACGGATTGCATTCATTCTGTCAAGGGATTCAATATTGAGAACAACTGTGCTGCCGGCTGAAAGATAATCAGCGATATCGGGACCGTCTGCATATCCCTTGGGCTTAACAACTTTAAGAGAAACGGGAGCTGCGCCCTGACCGAGTGTCAAGCCGTCCTTGCCCTTTTCACCGTATGTAGTTACGTCGTCGTCATCACCGTAAATATCGTCTTCATCACGGTAATATTTGTCGTAATCGTTATTGTCTTTTTTTCCAAACAAGGAGGATAAATTTTTCATTTGCTTTTCCAACTTTCTTTTTATTATTTTCAATTTTTATCAAACATTTTTCTGCCAATTCTGACCACGGTCGCTCCTGCTTGTGCGGCAGGCACAAAGCTATCGCTCATTCCCATAGACAATATTAGCCCACATATATTATGACCTTTTTTTTGCAAAATGTCAAGTACTAATTGATAAGTTTCGCAAAAATATTTCAAATATTCGCACTTTTTTTCACATTTTTTGCCCATTGTCATAAATCCGCGAACATTTATGCCCTCAAAATGCGAAATTTCGGTCAAAAAATCTTCAAGATTATCGGGCATAACTCCGCCCTTATTCTCTTCTCTTCCCGAATTGATTTCAACAAGGACGTCCATCACAATGCCCTTTTTTCGTGCCTGCTTATCTATCTCACGAGCAAGCTCGATTCTGTCAAGAGAGCAAATCATATCAACCTTATCGATTATATACTTAACCTTGTTCGTTTGAAGCGAGCCGATAAAGTGGATATCAAGTCCCATTTCTTTCAGCTTTTCGTAACGAAGCAGGAGCTGCTGGACTCTGTTTTCGCCCACCGTCTTTATCGGATAATTCCGAGTCAGATATTCGATCTCCCCAATATCTGCGCTCTTTATTGCAACCGTTATTTCGGGTTTGTTTTCGCATTCGCTCATTTCCCGAATAATCGAGGCATAGTTTCTGTCGATATATGAATAATCCATAAACTCACCTACTTATTAAGTATCTTTCCCTCATACATTCCGTCGGGTTCGAGAATGATAAGATCGTTAAGATTAAGATATTCGTAATAGTTTTCTTTTGTTTTATCGAGCTTGGCTACAATATAATATCCGTTACCCTCAGCAATTATGTCAATCCGACGGAAATGGACTACACTTGCGTTCAGTATGTAAACTCCCGTTTGTTCTTCTCCCGTTGCCTTATCGACCACGGTTTGAACTGCTTCAACAGGCACACGGTAGCCCTCCTTTGAGGATATGTCAAGTCTGAACGTTTGATGACGTGAATAGTCAAATCCTTCGGGCATATTAGAGCAAGAAAGAATAAGAACACACTCACCGTTTTGACTCTCGCCTATTTGTTCAAGAGTAACTGTAAGCTCCCTCTCCTTTATATCAAAAAGCGTTATCGAATACTCTTTTCCAACTTCAAGCAAGGATGCCGTTGCATCGTCACACGAGGATGCCATATACCACACGTTCTCATACACGAATTTACATCTGTACTGACTCTCCACTATGGGATTGTTCTTTGTTTGCTCGGCAATTTCCTTAAATGAGCTTGGAGTGAGAGAAAACAGCTTTTCGTAGGTAAAATCACTTTCATAGCCATCGCAGGAGTAATAAAAATATCCGCCGTTGTCAGCTATTATTTCTTCATAAAGTCCGTCAAACGAGTTATATATAACAGCAAGGCGATTTTTTAGCTCCGCTATCTCATCATTATAATTATCGACCTCATTGCGGTATATCCTCATCTTGTTAAGGCAAACCGTCAGTTCCTTCTCAATGGCTGCAATCTTATAGTTCTCATTATTTGAAATAGCCAACATAAGAGAGGTATAAAGTCTATCGATCTCAGAATTCAATTTTTCAATATCTACAACCGAAACAAGACCTTTGACGTTACTTCTCTCAAGAACGTCAATTTGTTCTTTAAGCTCTTCGATCTGCTTGTATTTATCATCATCCGAGGTCACGTTATAGACCTTTGCCACAACAGAATCGGTTGTAACTCTTTCTCCGTTTGCAACATTTGGAAGTATGTCACCCTTATAATAAGTTGAAATCGGCTCCTCTTTTCTGAAAATAACACCTTCAAGCATAACCGAGCTGTTTTGCTCAACAAGTCCTGCGGGAGTTGTGGGAACACGTTCCGAAAGACCGAAAAATATGTGATATGCAGTATAAATTATAAGCAAAGAGATAACTACGGTCAATGCCTTCCAAGCAAACGAAAAACGTGGCTTTTTCTTTGTTTTTTGCTCTGTCTTAGCGTCATTTTTGCTGACAGCTTTATTCTGCTTTTCCATATTTACCTCCTTTGAATTTTTACATTTGTTCTTTTATTATCTTTTCTGCCTTTTCAACGAGTAAATTAAAATCCTGCCCGTCGGCAACGATCCAATTCACGTCACCGTGGGATGAAAACCAGGTCATTTGCCTTTTGGCATAGCGCCTTGTCGCCATTTTCAAATCTTCAATTGCTTCTTCAAGCTTTCTTGTTCCGTTAAAATACGTCAAAAGCTCCTTATATCCTATTGCCTGTGCGGCAGTTGCGTTCTTTTCAAACACTCCGCTTTCAAAAAGCACTTTTGTTTCTTCAAGAAGTCCTCCCTGCATCATCTTGTCAACACGAAGATTTATTCTTTCATAAAGAAGCTCTCTATCTTCATATTTCAAGCCAATCTGTATTGAACGATAGTTACTTTCGATTTTCTTGCTCTCTTTGTCAAGCTCACTCTTAGTGCGACCACTCGTTTTATATATTTCAAGCGCACGGATAACTCGCTTTACGTTGTTAGGATGAATTTCATCAGCCGAGATAGGATCTATCTCCCTTAATTTTTCGTGCAGCGCTTCGTTTCCGTATTCAAGAGCAAATTCATTCATTTCACGTCTGAATTTTTCGTCAATCTCGGTATCTTCAAACTGCGCTCCCGACAAAAATCTGTCAAGATAAAGTCCCGTACCCCCACAAAAGATGGGCATTTTCCCTCTCGATATGATTTCTTCAACAACCTTCTCAGCGCAAAGCACGTAATCGGCACAGGAAAAGCTCTCCTTGGGGTCTGCAAAATCAAAAAGGTGGTGCTTGACCACCGATTGCTCCTCAGCACTCGGCTTTGCAGTTCCGATATTCATTTCTCTGTATATCTGCATAGAATCACAGCAAATTATCTCGCCGTCAAATCTTTTCGCAAGCTCAATAGCAAGTGCGCTTTTGCCACTTGCCGTAGGGCCAACAACTGCAAGCACCGTCTTTTTCATCGGCTTCTCCCTTTCCTGAATTTGTAATCATAATATTATATCATAATTCAAATAACATTTCAAGAGGAAATACGCAAAAAGCAGTCACCGTTTCGGCAACTGCTTTACTTATTTAGAATCTATATATCAACTCTGTTCTTTATTTCATTTTTCAAATATGACTCGATATTACTGTACACCTCGTCGCAAAGTCGAATTCTTGCATCAAGTGAGCCCCAAGCCATATGCGGAGTGAGCAGCACGTTATTCCTGTCCTTGATTTCGTAGTATGGATGCTCCTCATTAAACGGTTCAGCAGAATAAACGTCACAGCCAAAGCCGCCAATCTTTCCGGATTTTACGGCATCTGCAATCGCCTTTTCATCTGTAACTGCTCCACGTGCCACGTTGACGAGAATCACACCGTTTTTCATAAGCGAAATTCTTTCTTTATTTATCAGTCCCCGTGTTCCGTCATTAAGCGGAGTGTGAAGCGTAATTATATCACATTCCTTACAAACAGTGTCAATATCCACACAATTATAGTCAGCTATTTTCTCTCTTTTATTGACAAGCACCTCACATCCGAGCGCCTCTGCCACCCTTGCTACTCTGCGTCCGATATTTCCAAATCCGACAATACCCCATTTAAGTCCTTCAATCTCACGGTAAATGGGTGAAAGTATATTTGCAACACCGCATTTTGAATATTCACCGCTTGAAACACTTCTTTGATATTCAACACTTCGGTTCATTAATTGAAGCACAAATCCAAGCGTTATTTGTGCCACGTTTGAGGTGGAATATCCAACAACGTTACAAACGCCTATTCCCCTTTCCTTAGCATATGAAACATCTATATTATCATATCCGGTTGCAGTTACGCAAATAAGCTTCAGGTTCTTTGCCGCAGCAAGATTGCTTCTGTTTAATTTCAATTTGTTTGTAATAGCTACGTCGCAATCGGCAACTCTTTCAATTATCTCTATTTCGTTACTCGAAGGATATATTTCGACCTCACCGAGATTTGAAAAGCGCGAAAGGTCAATTCCCTCACCCAAAGTGAGAGTATCAAGAAATACAATTTTCATAATTTTTCTCCATAAAACCAACGTTTGCTTTATTCTAACACAAAAAAGACGCAATTTCAAGTAAATTGCGTCTTTTATTGCTTTTTGTTTTATTTTCTCTTCAATTTACCGATTACGCGTCCGACGCAGCTCACGTTTTCAAAATCTTTAAGTAAGATATCTCCATAAACGTTATTCATAGAGATAAGACGGTCGCCACCGTAGATTTTGAAATATCCGTTTCCGTCAAGAATGAAGATACCAAGCTCGCCAACCTCAACGTAGTCGGAATTTGCAACGAGAAGCACGTCACCGTCACGGTATTTTGGCTCCATACTGTTACCGCTGATTCGCAAAGCAAAATCTGCCTCACGGGTTTTGTCATTATCGGGAATAACGATATCGTCGGTTGAGGGGGTGTCAACGAACACGCCCACACCTGCCGAAACGGGCATATCGAAAAGGGCGATTGTACGCTTTCCAAGTCCACGGTTCTGCTTGATCTCGCGTGCGCTGAACTTAGTGTCAAGCGAGATAGCGGCAGGCAAGATTTTGCCCTGCGGCTTTTCGGCAACCGAATGATCCATATAGGGTGCGTGTGCAACCCTCTCCTTTTCTTTGTCAAGAACCATTGTAACAAGCTCTTTTCCGTGCTGGTCGAGGGCACGGTAATTTTCAATTATTCTCATTTCTCCCCTGTCAAGTGTGAAATTATTTGTGTTCTCAGGAACACCGTTAACCACGTATTCAAGGGACGTACCAAGTGCATCACAAATTGCAACGATATTTGAAAGCTTGGGACTGTCACTTATTCCTGCAAGAATTTTTGAAAGTGTGCCAAGCGGAATACCCGTCATTTCTGCAAGCGCATCGTTGGTTATTTTCTTTTCGCTTTTAAGCAGCTTTATTCTATCAATATAATCCATAGTGAACTCCTTTCACATTCGACAAAATTCCTTTTGTGGAATTATTATATCACACATTTTTCCGTTTGTAAAGTGTTTTTTGAAAAATTTTGAAATATTTTTCTATTTTTGGAAAAAACCTATTGACAAACGGTGTCAAATGTGGTAATATAATGTCACAGTAGTTCCAAAACAAGAAAAAGGAGAACAAATATGAATACAGCTTATCAGTATAAAACAGGTAGAAATAATATAGATTTTGCAAATAACACTTCCAAAAAAGGAACTTGCCGTCCATTTGTTCGCAAGCGCCCCGCATATGTTGATTTTGCGGAAAAATTCCTTTCTTTCATTGATATGATTATTGAATTCCTTTGCTCTGCACGTGTTATAGTGGCGGCAAAAGCAGTGTTCGGCTTTATCGCTCTTATTGGTCTTCTCGGTATTATCGGCGGAATTGAATTTGGAACCATTTCCCTTCTTGCCGGAGTTTCCTGTCTTGCACTTTTGGTTGTGCTTGAATTCATTATTTTAAGAGATTAACAAAATAAAAAACAGCTCCCGCGGGCTTTCCGCGGGAGCTTTATTATTTTCTAAACTATGTACTGATCTTTTATTGAACTAACTGATATTCGGGAATTTCAACTTTTGTTGTTCCAATGTCAGAAATAGTCATTTGTGCATCAATCGTTGTGTCAACAGGGAGCATTTCTCCCAAAACAAGAACACCGTTTTCAAACTTGAAGCTGTAAATTGTAGTATCGTCCTTATACGTATAGGATTTAGTTGCCTCTTCGTAAACAAGGTCAGCATACACTACGTCTTCAAAATATCCGATTGTATCCAAAGTAACCTCTGTTATTTCTGTTAATGAATCGTCAAAATTCTGTCCTGTCCAAGTTCCATCAGGATATCTGGTAATCAATACCTTGTTTGCAAAATCGACAGCTATGGCTTGACTGTATTCGGGAATTTCCGGATAATCCATCTCATATCTGAGCAAAGAACCGTCAGATGCAATTACTATTGAGATACCTTGTGTTTCTGCCTTAAAGGTATAGTTGCTTATTTTGAGCATTTCATTCCATTCCTCTTCGGTAATGGTGTATCTTATTTCTTCTTCTTTTCCCAAAATATCGTTGATAAAGCCCTCAACGGTATCCATAAAGTCACAAGAAGTAAGAACAAGTGTGGATAGCAGCATTACTGCCACGAGTGTAAGTGATAATATTTTTTTCATAATATCTTCCCTTTCTTTATTTTGATAACATCATTGTAGCACATATTTTTAATTATTACAAGGGGAATTGTCAAATTTATGCAATTAATAACAAAGCTCCTGCAAAAATCAGCAGGAGCTTTACTATTAAAAATTCAGTATTGCAGTCGATTAATTCCCTATTGTGTATTCAGGAAGCTCGATTGTTGTTGTTCCAACATCCGAAATCGTGAATATTATCTCTATATTTACACCATCCACCGGAGCATTACTTGTCATCACAACGATTTGAACGAGCTGACCGTTTTCAAAATAGAAGTAAATGTTCGTACCCTCAACTTCGAGTTCATAATATCTTCCCTCTTCATTATAAACAAGGTACTCTGTTGATAAATAGGGCTTGATTTCTTCAAGAGCTTCTTCCATTGAACTTATTTGCTCTCCCATATTATACGCAACGTAATCGCCGTTAATTTCACGTTCGATATTATATATTTTACCGTCAATAAGTGTTATATACGCATGCTGGGAAATTTCTCCAAAGCTTGTTACCTTCACTTCCGTAGCAGTTTCGGTTCCCTTGAGAACTATATTGGCGAGAATCAAACTGGCACTTACAGTAAGATTAGGCATATCAAGATGAGCCAGAATCTGCTCGTCCGTTACCGTTGTTACAACGTCCTTGCCCGCCTTACTGGGTTCGATTATTCCGTCGGTAATATTGCTGTATTCGGGAATTTCAAGAATTGTAGTTCCAACGTTTCTGATTTCAATCTTTCCTTCCTCATTTGCGTCGGTAGGAACCATCAAAGCATATACAAGATTGCCTTCTTCAAAGTGGAATTCACACAGTGTTCCCTCATCTTTTGCGCTGTATGACTTACTCTCTTCATTGTAAACAAGCTCGCTGTATTCAAATTCAGGCAGCATTTCCAACTGTCCGAGTGTGGGATTTTCCGTACCTATAAAGCCGGAGGCAATTCCCATATTGACTCCCATATCGATTCCAACGTAGCCATTACCGTTCTTGCCAATAATAGCACCTGTATTGAGATCTATCAATGCGTCAATACCGTGATAATTAATAGCCATTGCGCCTTCTGCAAGAGTAAGGTTGAGCCTCTCGCCGTCTATCTCTCCAAACATAGTAAAGTTTTTAGCAGAATATACCTTGCGCCATTCCATTTCTGTAATTGTTCTTCTTATGTTATCTTCCACGGTTTCATCTCCACCGAACAAGCCACCGAAAAAGCCACCTACCGTATCAATAAAATCACAGGAAGAAAGCATAAGTGTTGAAAGCAGCATTACTGCCACAAGTAAAAGTGATAAAAGTTTTCTCATAATTTTTTCCTTTCTTAGTTTGATAATAATATTGTAGCATATAAAAATAATTATTTCAATACGATTTTGAAAAAATATTGTATAAAATATAAAGAACCCACCGTGGTGGGTTCTTTTTGATATGAATTATGCCATTTTATCGGAAAGCTGTGTGCCTCCAACGATATGGAAATGTAAATGATGAACGCTTTGGCAGGCGTCATCACCGCAGTTTGATATTACACGGTATCCGTTGGTAATTCCCGCTTCCTTAGCGATTCTTGGTATGTTTTCAAAAATTTCTGCAACGATCGTGCTGTTCTCTGCATTGATTTCATCAACACTTGCAATATGCTTTTTTGGAATCACCAAAATATGCACAGGAGCTTGGGGTGCAATATCGTAAAAGGCATAAATATTCTCATTTTCAAATGCCTTTTTTGAGGGAATTTCTCCGTTAACAATTTTACAAAACAAACAATTCATAATTATTCTCCTTTAACTTTTATTCTTTACTTCCAATTCAACGTGCTTTTCAAGCGCACGGTTAAGAGTTTTGAGTGCATCAGCGCTCTTGTTCGGTCGCATACTGATATATGCCTTTGATGAAAGAACGATTTTCAGCTTTCCGTCAAAGTTTTCTTCAATGTCGCTCCAAATATCTATATCGATATGAGCAGGATATATTCTGAACTCGCTGCCTTCTTGCGTTATGGAATTTATCTTACACTTCAATGCATTTGCACGAATAAGCGCAATCATCAGCAAGTTCTCTGCCGGCTTGGGAATATCACCGTAACGGTCAATCATTTCGTCAAGAATATCAAGTCGGTCATATTCATTCTCAATCAACGCAATTCTCTTATAAAGTCCCATTCTCTGAGATGAGAACGAAACGTATTTTTCGGGAATGAACGCATTGTAATTGAGGGTAACTGTACACTCCGGCTTTTCTTCGGGCTTTTCTCCTTTCTCTTCAAGAACCGCTTCGTTTAGCAGCTTGATATATAAGTCATAACCGACTGCATCAAGATGTCCGTGTTGCTCAGCCCCAAGCATATTGCCCGCACCCCTTAGTTCAAGGTCACGCATTGCAATCTTAAACCCTGCTCCAAACTCTGCATATTCCCTTATTGCTTCAAGTCGCTTTTGCGCAATCTCAGTGAGCGCCATATCCTTCGGATACGTAAAATATGCGTAAGCTCGCCTGCTTGAACGTCCAACTCGTCCTCTTATCTGATGCAGCTGCGAAAGTCCGAGTCTGTGTGCGTTATCTACGATAAGCGTATTTGCGTTTGGAATATCTATTCCCGTTTCTATAATGGTCGTACTGACGAGAATATCAATTTCTCCTTTGAGCATTTCTCCCCAGATTTCTTCAAGCTCTTCTTTATCCATTTTTCCGTGTGCAACAGTAATTCTGGCATCGGGGAACGCTCTGCTAAGTCGGGCTGCAACCGCATATATGCTCTCAACAAAATTGTGCATATAGAATACCTGCCCTCCACGGCGCAATTCACGTCTTATCGCTTCATTTATTATTAAATCGTCCTGTTCAAGAACGTAGGTCTGAATAGGAATTCTGTCTATCGGAGCTTCATCAAGCACCGAAATATCACGAAGTCCACCCATCGCCATATTAAGCGTTCTTGGAATGGGCGTGGCTGAAAGGGACAGCACGTCAATATTACCTGATATTTTTTTCAGCTTCTCTTTTTGAGCAACACCGAATCGTTGCTCCTCGTCAACGATAAGAAGCCCAAGATTGTTAAATTCAATATCGTTTGAAATTATGCGATGCGTACCTATCAAAATATCAATTTCGCCACGCTTTAATTTCCTCTTTGTAACTCCCTGCTGCTTTGCGGTTTTGAAGCGGGATATCATATCCACGTTCACCCCGAATGCACGGAAGCGTGAGAGCGCTGTCTGATAGTGTTGAAGCGCTAAAATTGTTGTAGGAACTAAAATTGCAACCTGCTTGCCGCCAAGCACTGCCTTGTATGCCGCACGGAATGCAACCTCCGTCTTACCAAATCCAACGTCTCCGCAAAGAAGTCTGTCCATCGGCATTGATTGCATCATATCATCTTTTATATCGTTAATTGCTTCAATCTGGGCGTCGGTTTCGTCATATTCAAACGCCGCTTCAAAATCCCTTTGAAAATCGTCATCTCTTGGAAAAGCGAATCCACTTGTTCTCATTCTGCGTGCGTAAAGCTCAATAAGCTCCTTAGCCATCTCTTTGACTGCCGCCTTTGCCTTTGCTTTGGTCTTTCCCCATTCGGCTCCGCCAAAGCGTGAGAGCTTGATAAGACCGTCATCAGAGTGCGCACCGATATATTTTGACACTCTATCCAGCTTTTCAACGGGTAAAAACAGCTTATCGCTTCCCGCATACTGAATAGTGATATAATCGTGTCCAATGCCGTCCTGAACAAGATTTTCAATACCGGCATACCGACCTATACCGTATGCCTCGTGAACAACGTAATCACCCACTTCAAGATCGTTATACGAGAAAATTTCCTGCGTATTGCTCTTTTTCTTTCTTCTTCTCATTGATCGTGAAACGGAATTTATGCCTCCGTTTCTTCCCTCTTTGCTCGTTGAAAGAATTGCAATCCTTGAACCGGGCATCTCATAACCCAAAAATTGATTTTTGTAATAAATACCGACCTCTCCGTAAGATACGTTCTCGGGCTCAATGGCAGAAATAATTCCTTTTTCCGTTAAAGAACCGCAGATGTTTTTAGCAAAAACTTCGTTTTCACAAAGCACGCACACTGCAAATTTACCCCTGAGATACTGTTCAATGTCCTCGAACAACAAATCGGTACGCTCGTCATAAGAAACGGTCTGCTTGCTTCTGAAATAGAAAATACCGCTTGTATTCTTACCTGAAAGTCCCTGTGTTATGGAATCGGTATGCAAGGTCACATTTCTGTCGCAGAACAGCTCATACTGTGCGCTTGGCTTAGAATAATCAGTATATTTTGGCGAAATAGTGCCGCCTTCAAGCAGCTCTTCAATAACTTGATTGTTATGCCACTCGGCACCTCTTATTCGCTCGGCAATTGCGTTTGTCCCCTTAACTATCACGCAGGTTCTCTCGGTGATGTAATCAAAAAGAGAGCATCTTTCGGGATAAACGAGCGTGATGTATTTATCAATAAATTTAAGGGAGCCGCCCTCTCCGTTCAGAGCATCAATCGCATTCAGCTCACCTGTAAGCTCTAAAATCGCATCTGCATCCTTTGATGTCTTGAATTGCTCTGAAATTGCATCTCTCAGCTTAGCAATTTTATCTGCTGTGGCAAGGATCTCACGTGCAGGCGAAAACTCAATACATTCAACACTTTCAATCATTCGCTGAGTTTCTATTGAAAACAGCCCCATTCTGTCGATCTCGTCACCGAAAAATTCAATTCTGACGGGCAAATCTGCACGCGCACGCTCGCCCTCTTCGTTTACATAGAATCCACCGGGAGCGTAAATGTCAACTATGCCTCCACGGTGAGCAAACTGTCCGGCACCGTCGATCATATCTACGCAAGTGTAACCGCAAAGTGTCAAAAACCTGCAAAGCTCACGAGGTGTAGTTATCGTCTTGGTGTCAAGTCGAATTATCCTTTTCTTTAATTCCTGCGGCGGAATCGTATATGAAAGTGCCGCATCGGGCGTACTGATTACCGCATCAAGCTCTGAATTCAGTATTGCAAACAAGACTTTAAGCCTCTCATGCTCGTACTCATGGGAGGCGGTAATATTATAAAAATTCAAGTCACGGTTAAGATAGAATCCTGCACGCAGCCCAAACTGAGTCAGCATTTTTTGAAGGCGCAGGCATTCCTTTTCCTCAGGACAAATGATAACGACAGGCATTTTGCTCCTTATTCTGCCCGTATCTTTAATAAGAGATACAAGGGCGGCATCATTTGCTCCGTCAGAAAGACCGCTTATTGCCATTGGATATGGCTTGTGTGAGCGAAACTCCTTGTCAATCGTATCAAGGAGCTGTTTGTACTCACTGTCAAGTCTTATAGCTTCGGTAATAAAACTCATCTTTTACTCCGTTTTACTGTTTTTTATTGCAAATCTGCATAGCATCGTCAATTGATGCTGAAAGTATCTTTTCAAGCCCCTCACAAACGGTTGGCAAAGTACCTTCAAGCGCCTTTAATTCGTCGTCCTTAAATTCGGAAAGCACCCAAGATGCGAGATCATAGTCAGGATGTGGCTTTTGCCCTACACCTATTTTTATTCTTGGGAAGGTCTTTGTGCCAAGATGCTCCAAAATACTCTTTATTCCGTTGTGACCGCCTGCGCTTCCGTCACGGCGAACACGAAGGCGACCGACGTCGAGAGATATATCATCGTAGATGATTATAAGATTATCGGGACTTATCTTGTAAAAGTCAAGAACTGCGCGAACGCACTCACCCGACAGATTCATAAAGGTTTGCGGTTTTACAAGCAAAACTCGTTTACCGGCGATTGTTGCCTCGCCAACAAGTCCCTTATGCGCACTCTTGTTTACACGGGCATTATACTTATTGCAAATATAGTCTATTGCAAGAAAGCCCGCATTATGTCTTGTGTGAAGATACTGCGCACCCGGATTGCCAAGTCCCACAATGATATGTGAGATCGGCTCACGGGATGCGGTATTTTCACTTGAAATTTTCTTAAATAATTCAAAAATGTCTGCCATTTTTTGTTTCCTTGTTAATTATAATTTTATACATTGATTTATGTTTGTTGGAAACTTAGTTTAGTAAAAATCGCTCACGCCGCTTGGGCGCCCGCTTTTGAAAAAGCGGGGCAAAACGATAGATTTGGTTTGAGCTGATTTTACGTAAATTTTCGATAATTCACGAGTGAATTA
>JAZURO010000220.1:0-2883 GCA_045606265.1 Eubacteriales bacterium | reverse complement strand
GTGCCTCTGTATGACGAAGATGACGGAGGGTTGAAAGCTGGTATTCGCTTCTGGCAGATTGACGATCAGAAGCCGCTCCGTGCCACTCTGTACGAATTGGACGGCTACACGGACTACATCAAGCACAAGGATGAAGATGTGCAAGTCCTCCACGAAAAGAGGGCATACAAGCAGATTATCCGCAAGTCTGAGGTTGATGGCGAAACAATCCTTGACGGTGAGAATTATCCCGGCTTCCCGATTGTGCCACTGTGGAATGTCAACAGGCAGAGCGACCTTGTAGGCAATCAAGGCACTATTGATGCCTATGACTTGATGGTTTCCGGCTTGATTAACAATGTTTCTGACGGTGAATTTATCTACTGGATTTTGAAGAATTGCGGTGGCATGAGCGAACTGGACGATGCAAAATTCATCGAGCAGTTGAAACTGACCCACACCGCACACGCTGACGGTGATGACGGCGCATCTGTTGAGGCTCACAATGTTTCCGTTGAGTTTGAAGCAACCGCAGAGGCACTTGACAGGCTCACAGAGCAGTTGTACGCCGATTTTATGGCACTAAAGGTACAAGACCTTTCCGCAGGAAATAAGACCGCTACGGAGATTGCAGCGGCTTACGAGCCTATAAATCAGAAAACAGACCAGCTTGAGTATTGCGTGACGGAGTTCATCAACGGAATTTTGGAACTGGCTGGCATTGAGGACGAGCCGACCTATACCCGCTCGCAGATGAGCAATCAGTCCGAGCTTCTGGAGATGGTTCTGCAATGCGCAGAGTATTTGGACGATGAATATGTCACGACCAAAATTCTCACGCTCCTCGGTGACAGCGACAAGGTTAGCGAGGTGCTAAAGCGCAAGGATGCAGAGGCCGCCGACCGATACAAACAGCAGGAAGCGGAACTGGAAGAATTACGAAAACAGCAGAACAGTGAACCGCCCGAAGAAAACCCCGTGGAGGAATGATAGATAATGGCAGACAAAGCGCACCGTTTAACAGACGAAAAACTGGAAGAAATGGAAAAGCGGCTGTCTGCCATTTATTCCAGAGCGGAAAAGGAAATCCAAAAGACGGCTGACGAATACTTTTCCAAATTTGCCAAGCAGGACGAAGCCAAGCGGAAACTTTTGGAGCAAAGCAAAATCACAGAGGACGAATACAAGAAGTGGCGCAAGGGCAAAATGATGTACGGCAAGCGGTTCACCGAAATGAAAGAACAATGCGCCAAGCAACTGTTGAATGTGAACCAAACAGCCCTTGCCTATGTCAACGGTGAATTGCCCGAAGTGTATGCTATTAACTACAACGCCCTTGCAGGCTCTGTGGACGGCGTTGGTGGCTATTCTTTCGCTTTGGTGGATGCTGATACTGTCCGAAATTTGGCGGTCACAGACACGAGCCTACTGCCCTACAAAGAGATTGACCCCAAAAAGGATATTCCGTGGAATATGAAGAAAATCAATGCTGAAACCTTGCAAGGTATTTTACAAGGCGAAAGTATGGATAAGATTGCAAAGCGGATTATGGATGTTCAAGAGATGAACAAGAATCAAGCTATTGCATCCGCACGCACTATTGTTACTGGGGCAGAGAATAAAGGACGGCAAGATTCATATAAACGGGCAGAAGCGGACGGAATTGTTTTGCAGAAAGAATGGCTTTCATCCGACCAACCGGGCAGAACGAGAGACTGGCATTTGCCGGGTGCTTTTGAATCGCTGATTGTCGATATTGATGATCCTTTTGTCAATGAAATGGGCGAAATTATGTACCCAGGTGACCCGCACGCACATCCATCAAACACTTGGCGTTGCAGATGTTCTATGCGTGCAAAAGTTATGGGATTTAAAAAAATAAAAGTCCGCTAATTTGGTACAAGTGTTGCATTTTTATGTAGAATGTGGTATAATATAGACATCCAAAATATACGGAGGTTTTATATTATGCGTAAACTTGCAAACGATTTGACGGGCAAAAGATTTGGCAGATTGACCGTTATTGGTGTAGAGGACAACGGCAAAAGAAAGACATACTATGCTTGCCAATGCGATTGCGGAAATGTAAAGGTTATTCGTGCTGATGCTTTGGTCGGTGGTTGCACCGTTTCTTGTGGTTGCAAGAAAAAGGAACAGGACAGGGTAAATCTTACCGCAAACCATAGCCACAAAATGAGTGGAACCAGAATTTATTGGATTTGGGTTGACATGAAAAATAGATGTTATAACTGTATGAGTACCAGTTATGACAGATATGGTGGCAGAGGCATTTTAGTGTGTGAAGAATGGAAAAACGATTTCAAGGCGTTTTATGATTGGGCAATTTCTAATGGTTATGATGAAAAATTGACCATCGACCGAATTGATGTAAACGGAAATTATGAACCATCTAATTGCAGATGGTCGACAATGAAGGAACAGGCAAATAATAGAACAACGAATGTAAAAATTAGAATCGGAAATGTAACGAAAACTATTACAGAGTGGTGCGAGATTTTTCAAGTAGACCCAAAGAGAACGCTTGCAAGATACGGAAGAAATGGTTTTGAAAGCATTGAGCGTCTGTTTAATGACATTCTGTAAAGGGGGTGATCTAAATGAACTGGACTATGAAAGATAATACCGATGAGGTTTTGTCTGCGCTTGAAAAAGCAAAAAAACGGGGACTTGAAACAATCGGATTGGTTGCAGAGGGTCACGCAAAAAAGATAACTCCCGTTGATACCGGCAGATTGAGAAACTCCATTTCTCACACCGCAGACGAAGAAGCCGCTTACATCGGGACTAATGTTTCGTATGCTCCGTTCGTTTAGTTGAACTGGGCGCACAGGGGCGCAAGGGCGTTCATATGCTCCAAAGAGCCGCCACGGAACACACAGACGA
>JAZURO010000219.1:0-14427 GCA_045606265.1 Eubacteriales bacterium | reverse complement strand
AAAAAATTGTTTTATAAGGAGAAAAAAGCAACTTTTTTATGTTGATTTTGCCTAAAAATTCATTTTTTAGTTGACAAATTTGCTTTATGGGTATATAATCTTAAATAGAAGGTACGCACTTTAATACATTGTGCGTACCTTTTTTATTGTTTGCAATAAAAAACACGAGCATTTCGCTCGTGTTTTTTATGTATTTCAATTAGTCAAGAAATCCCTTCAAATGTCTTGCACGGCTGGGGTGACGGAGCTTTCTGAGTGCCTTTGCCTCAATCTGACGAATACGTTCACGGGTAATGTCAAATTCCTTACCAACCTCTTCAAGTGTACGGCTTCTTCCGTCATAAAGACCGAAACGGAGCTTAATTACGTGCTCTTCACGGGGAGTGAGTGTGTGAAGCTCACGTTCAATAACCTCACGCAAAATTGTAGCAGACGCAATTTCTGCGGGCTGAGGTGCATCATCATCGGGAATAAAGTCACCAAGGTGGCAATCCTCTTCTTCACCGATGGGTGTTACAAGAGAAACGGGATCCTGAGCTATCTTCATTATTTCTCTTACCTTTTCAGCAGAAATGCCCATCTTTTCACCGATCTCATCAGCAGTAGCTTCTCTTCCAAGCTCTTGGAGCATCTGACGGCTGTATTTTGTTACTCTGTGAATAGTTTCAACCATATGAACGGGAATTCTGATAGTTCTCGCCTGGTCGGCAATAGCTCTTGTAATTGCCTGACGAATCCACCAGGTAGCATAGGTGGAAAACTTAAAGCCCTTTTCATAGTCGTACTTATCAACTGCCTTCATAAGACCGATATTACCCTCTTGGATAAGGTCAAGGAAGAACATACCCTTGCCCACGTATCTCTTTGCGATACTTACAACCAAACGGAGATTTGCTTCAATAAGTCTGTTCTTAGCATCCTCGTCACCCTCGGACATTCTTTTTGCAAGATCTCTTTCCTCGTCGGAAGAAAGAAGCGGAACTCTACCGATCTCTTTGAGGTACATACGAACAGGGTCGTCGATCTGAACACCACCTTGTTCAAGGAGCTTTTCCATACTGTCACTTGTGGAGAGCTTTTTTACCTCCGATTCGATTTCTGAAATCTCAGCGCTTGAAATTTCACCAATCGGAATTTCACTATCTTCAAGTGTATCATAGAGCTTGTCAAGTGAATCAAGAT
This sequence comes from Eubacteriales bacterium, assembly GCA_045606265.1. Taxonomy (GTDB): domain Bacteria; phylum Bacillota; class Clostridia; order Oscillospirales; family CAG-272; genus RGIG4608. The sequence goes on along the minus strand of JAZURO010000219.1, from coordinate 13,245 downwards.
CAAAGTCCATCTCTTCAAGAGCTTCGTCGAAATCTATGGACGAAATACCGTCCTTTTTGCTCTTTTCAACAAGCTCATCAATATCAAGTTTTTTGTTTGTTTCTTTTTGTGCCTTCATTTTTTTACCTTCTATTTTTACTTTCTTTGATTTTTCAATTTTTCCTGCTTTGCTCTTAATGAAGCAAATTTATCACCGCTGTCCGCAAGAGATTTTTTCTCCCTCTCGTCTTTAAGTGCGGCTATGGAGACGTCAAGCACGTCATATCCGTTCTCGGTGAGAATAAGACGGTTTTGTCTCATTTTTTCAAGCCGTCCCATCTCGTCCGCCGTAAAATACTGACCAAGCATAGCATACAGAAATTCACCGTTTGCTTTGGCTACCTCAATTATAGCTGAAAATGCTTTCTTACCGAACACGGTCACAAAATCATCCTCGCTAAGCTCAATTTTGCCGTTTATTATGCTCTGTCTGTATTCATCATATATAAGAAGCAAGCCGAGGATTGTTTCTTCAAGCGCATTTGCCTGAATATTTTTTATTGCATCGGGATTCACCCTGTCACCAATATGCTTTATTGACATTTGTGCCTGCTTGCTTTCGTTTTGCTTAAATTCCCTTACCCTCTTTTTGATAGTAAGCTCAACGTTATTTTTAAGTACATCAACAGGAAGCTTTAAGAGCTCACTCGCCTTTGCAAGAAAGACCTCTCTCTCAACACCCGACTGTGAATCGGCTATTATATCACATATTGCCTTAGATGCCTTGATCTTATCCTCGGGAAGCTGCAAATCAAGTCCTGCAATTGCACGTGAAACCTTGAAATCAAAGCCCGTGCGGCTCTCTCCAAGAAGCGCCCTGAACCGTTCGGCGCCAAATTTTCTTATGTATTCGTCGGGGTCTTTTGCATTTGTCAATTTCAGAATGCGAACCTCAAGCCCAACCTCATTAAGAATTTGTATCGCTCTGTCGGTCGCCCTTTGCCCTGCTTCATCCGAGTCGTAAAGCAAAATAACCTTTTTGGTATATTTTGTCAACATTCTCGCCTGCTCTGAGGTGAGCGCTGTACCGAGTGTTGCAACTGCATTTTCAACCCCCGCAGAGTGGAGTGCTATTACGTCCATATATCCTTCGCAAAGAATTATCTGCTCAGCACAATGGCTTTTGGCATAATTCAAGGCAAATAAATTCTTGCTCTTCTTAAATCCCGGTGTATCCGACGAGTTAAGATATTTCGGCTTTGAATCGTCCATAACACGTCCGCCAAAAGCAATTACGTTGCCCGTAACGTCAATAATGGGAAAGATTACTCTATTTCTGAAATAATCGTAAAGATTTCCCTTTTGACTCTTTCCGCAAAGGAATCCTTCAATCAACTCCTGCTCTGAAAAGCCAAGCTTTTTCATATGATTGGTCAAAGCAAAGAAATCATTTGGAGCAAAGCCGAGCCCAAACCTTTTAATTATCACAGGACTCAATTTTCTTTGCCCCGCAAGATAATTCATTGCTTCATAACCGATATTCTTGTCAAAAAGATTTTCTCGGAAGAATTTTGCCGCTTCAAGATTCATCTCATACACCCTCTTGCGGCTCATTCCCATTCGTGACATATCATTTTTATCCTGCGGAATTGTTACTCCCGCACGGGCAGCCAAAAATTCAACTGCCGAAGGATAGTCAAGATTTTCAGCCCTCATAATGAACGTTATCACGTCACCGCCGACTCCGCAACCGAAGCAATGAAAGCTGTTGGTTCTTGAAAACACCGTAAAAGACGGAGTGCGCTCGCTGTGAAAAGGACAAAGTCCACTCATATTGGATCCCGCACGCTTCAACGTCACGTAAGATCCAATCACGTCATTAATGTCAGTTCTTGCAATTATTTCTTCAATTATTTCTCTTGGAATTAACAAAATGCGCCCTCCTTTCTTTCGGCTTATTTTTATCACATTTATTAATATACGCAAAAAAATTCAAAAATACTTTATTTTTTTGAAATTTTTTTCGTTTTTTTATCATTTTTTATTATTTTTTTAATATTTTAATATTTTTATCCCAAAAAACGAAAAGACCACGAGGAACCGTGGTCTTTTTTGTTTATTTGTTTTGCGAATCGCATTTGCCCGAGCATTGTTTGCCATAGGGACAGCCGATACATTTGCTTCCCTTCTTTTTTTCCCTTCGGATATACAGGCAAACTCCCGTTACAACAAGTGCCAAAACAATTATAATGATAATATCTTCAAATCCCATATTAATATATTCTATGATTATGCTTTTGAGGATTTAAGAGCATATTCCTCTTTGAGCTTTTTGTCTGTGTTTGCTATTAAAATACCAACAACGGTTGCAAATACAAGAACCACTGAAAGTCCGATAAGCGCTGCGCCAACGTTAAGTAATTCGGGAGATACAACAAGTGTACCCACGGTATATACAAGGTATGCCACAGTATATCCAACACCAAGCTGAAGTCCAATTCCGCCCCAAAGCCATTTTGCGCTCTTCATCTCAGCGTTCATAGCACCTATTGCCGCAAAGCAAGGCGGTGTGTAAAGGTTGAACATAAGATATGCAAGAGCAGCTATCTTTGTGATCGCCATTATTCCTGCAACCTCGCCACTTGCACCTTCCATCATAGCAAGTTCTTCTGTATCAATGAGGTTTTCAAGTCCAACAAAGCAGACCGCAAGTGTTCCAACAACGTTTTCCTTTGCGATAAAGCCGGTAACAGCTGCTGCTGCAAGCTGCCAGGAAAGTACGCCAACAATGGGTACAAGAATATACGCAAACGGGCCTGCAATTGATGCAAGAATTGACTGATCAGCACTCTCGGCAACCGTAAAACTCCAAGTGAACGTCTGCATAATCTGAACTGCCATATTGCAAAGCAAAATGATTGTAGCTGCCTTAACTATATATGACCAACCGCGTGCGCACATTGATTTGAATGCGCCAAGAAAGGACGGAGCTTTGTATTCGGGAAGCTCAATAATAAAGAAGGATTTTCTTACCTTGTGTCCCGTGATTCTGTTGATAAGAAGTGCGCCAAGGAAGATAAGAACTATACCTGAGAGGTACATCAAGGTGCTTACCCAACCTGCATCATCAAAGAATGCACCTGCAAAAAGAGCAATAACAGGAATTTTTGCACCGCAGGGCATAAACGGAGCAAGCATAGCGGTTGCTCTGCGCTCACGCTCATTTCTTATAGTACGGGAAGCCATAATACCGGGAACTGCGCAACCAATCGTGATAACGAAAGGAATAACACTCTTTCCGGAAAGTCCAACTCTCTTGAAAATGGGATCAAGCACTACTGCAACACGGCTCATATATCCACAGTCTTCAAGAAGTGCGATAAGAAAATACATTACCATAACGAGTGGTAAAAATCCGACAACGGCTGCAACACCGCCGATAACACCGTCAACCAAAATTGCTGAAAGCAACGGGTTGGCATCTGCCAAAAGCTCACCTATCCAGCCCTGGAATGCTTCAAGCCAACCAACTAAAAGATCTGCAATGGGAGTTCCCACCCAAACCTGAGAGATCTGAAACACAAGGAACATAACGACTGCAAAAATCGGAATACCGAGCCATTTATTAGTCAAAATATCGTCGATCTTATCTGAAAGACTAACGTCTTTTGTCAACACCTTACGGCTTTCAACCGACTTAACTATCTTGTTAACGAATTCAAATCTCTTTTTGTCCGCTTCAACAACTGCTTTCTTGCTTGAAAGATCAACGTTACCCTGATTATAGGGTGCCTTCTGCTTTTTGCCAATGCTGTCAACCGCAACGGAAATAAGCTGTTTAAGACCGTCACCACTCGTTGAAACTGTATTTACAACGGGACACATCAGCTTGTTTGAAAGAAGATCGACATCAATCTTTGTCTCTTTTTTCTGATTTACGTCGCTCTTATTGAGGGCAACCACAACGGGAATTCCAAGTTCAAGAAGCTGTGTTGTAAAGAAAAGACTTCTTGAAAGATTTGATGCATCAACGATATTGATGATTACGTCAGGATTCTCATTTTTAACGTAAGTGCTTGTAACACTCTCTTCACTTGTAAACGGTGACATTGAATATGCGCCGGGAAGGTCAACGGCAATAAGCTCTTTTCCTTCGGTATAAACACTTTTGATAGGATGCTCTTTTTTGTCAACGGTAACACCCGCCCAGTTACCGACCTTTTCACTTCTGCCCGTAAGAGCATTGTACATTGTCGTCTTACCCGAGTTAGGATTACCCGTCAAAGCAATTCTCATAGTTTTTTACTCCTTTATATAAAATAAATAATCAACCGAAAAACCAAGTTAGCAGTGGCTAACTGCTACTCAAAAAAATAAAAGGATTACCTTTTATTCTTCAATCTCGATGGCATCAGCAAGCTGATAATCGATATTGTATCTTGCATCCTTAATGGATACAACGCAACCGCCCCTGCGATGGGAAACAACGGTAATGTTCTCTCCGCTGTAACATCCGAGCGAGAACAAAAAAGCATCAAGCTCGTCATCGTAAGTAGTTATGCATTTAATTTTGTATTCTCTGCCTTCATCGGCGTGTTTAAGAGTCATAATCCTGATGCTCCTTTCATAAATACGGTTTGAGTTAGCATATGCTAACTGTGGTGTATTATATACCTTTTTATTGAATTTGTCAAGATGTTTTTGCAAAAAAATAGCAAATTTTTCTTATTTTTTCAACATATTTTATAAAAAGAAAGCTCACCCGAGTTTTTCGGGTGAGCAAAGCATCAATCCAAACCGTATATGTAATCAATAACGCTTTCAGACACAATATCCGAAATATCCTTTCCGTTAGCAAGACGGTTGCGAACTGCAGTTGAGCTGATTTCTCTTGCTCCCTCATCACAGGGCAAAAATACCGTTTGCGTTTTTGGATTCTTCTTATAATTGTACTGTGCCATTTCGAATTCGTACTGATAGTCCTTATAATCTCGAATTCCCTTTACTATCGCACACGCATCAAGGCGCAAAGCAAGCTCCCAAAGCATTCCGTCGTCAAAGATAACCTCGACGTTATCGAGATGAGCCAAGGATAATCTTGCTATCTCAGTTCTTTGCTCACGTGTGAACATATATTTTTTGGTATCGTTTATCATTACCGCAACAAAAACCTTGTCAAAAAGCTTTGCCGCACGTTCAATAATATTAATATGCCCCGTAGTCATTGGATCAAAGCTGCCCGGTATAACTGCAATTCTCATACTATTTCCTCATTTTAAGCACTGAAATATGCGCAATTCCGTGCTTCATTGTTTTTATAATTTCAAATCTTTCAGAATTCTTCTGACCAAGTATATCGAATCTGTCACTTTCGCAAACGATATACGATGTTCCTTTGATCAGATCCTTTTCAAAAAGCAAGTCAAGCGCTTCGTCTATCAGCGCCGTCGCATAGGGTGGGTCAAGAAAAACAATATCAAATTTTTCAGAGCCATTCTGCTTTTTCAAAAATGAAAAAGAATCCTCACAAAGAGCGATACAGTTTTCTGCAAGATGGCTCTTTTCGATATTCTTTTTTATTGTTTCATAGGCACCCCTGCCCCTGTCAACAAGGTAAGCACGCATAGCTCCCCTGCTTAAAGCTTCAAGTCCCATTTGTCCCGAGCCCGCAAAAAGATCAAGCACTACCCTGCCTTCTATTTCAAATTGGAGCATAGAAAATATTGCTTCCTTTGACCTCTCACTCGTCGGGCGAGTGTCAAGTCCGTCAAGGGTAAAGAGCTTTGTTCCCCTTGCCTTTCCCGTTATGATTCTCATACTATTAAACTCCGTTATTATAATAATCTATAATGCTTTGAGCATCTCCCTTTGTGATTCCTTTAACCGAGCAAAGCTCGTCAAAGGATGCGCTCCTGATAGCACCGATACTTCCGAAATGCGATAAAAGCGCCTTCGCCTTGGATGCGCCAATTCCCTTGATTTTTTCAAGAGTTGACTTCTTCATAGTCTTGGTCTTGGCATTACTCATCTTGGACACGGTATATCTGTGAACTTCCTCCTGAATTCGGAATATCAAGCCGTACACAGCTTGCTCACGTGCAATGCTGATCTCCTCGCTCTCAGTACAAAGCGCACGTGTTTTATGGAAATCATCCTTGACCATTCCGAAAAGAGGAATATCAATTCCCATTTCATCCATAATCTCTCTGACAGCGCCGACGTGGGTTTTACCACCGTCAAGCAAAATGAGGTCGGGATACTCTCCCATTGAGCCCTGAATATCACTAAGATGTGAAAGTCTGCGTCGCAGAGTTTCACGCATACAAGCATAATCGTCAGTTCCCTCAACGTCCTTTATATTGAACGAACGGTAGTCGCTCTTTTTCGGTTTTCCGTCAATATACACAACCATTCCGCCCGTTTTGTGCTCGGCTCCGATATTGGAAATGTCGTATGCCTCGATTCTTTCGGGCACACTTTCGAGTTCAAGTAGCTCGGCAAGACGGAAAAGAATTGAATTGTCCTTTTCGTATTCCTTGACGTATGCCTGCGCCTTTTCACGGGCATTGTTATACACCATTTCACACAGCTTTTTCATCTCGGTACGCTGGGGAGTCCACAGCGTAACCTTCCTGCCGCATTTTTCACTGAGAAATGACGAAAGAAGCTCCTCTTCAAGCTTAATGGATTTATCAAGCACTATTTTTTTCGGGATCGAATCGGAATGTGAATAATAGTCCACCAAAAACGCAGTTAATGATGCCTCATCAAGAATTTTATCCGCGCCAAAAATATATTCGTTCTTTCCGTTCAGTACGCCCTCACGAACGGAATATATCGCAAGAGATGAGCAAAGCTCGTCGGAATAAAGCGCAATAACGTCATACTCTGCATCGGGTGAATCAACGACCTTCTGTCTCTCACGAATCTTCTGAAGCGCACGAATGGTGTCACGGCACTTAATTGCCGCCTCGTATTGCTCGGCTTCGGAATATGCATACATTTGCTCTTCAAGAGAAGCGATCGCCTCCCTTGTATTGCCCTTCAAAATATCAATAGCACATTTAATAAGCTCGTTATATTCTTCCTTGGTAACGTGTCCCGTACAAACTCCGCAGCACTGCTTCATCTGATAATAAAGACACTCCCTACCCTTGCCAATATCCTTCGGAAAGTGCAGCTTGCAGTTTGGAATACCCAAAGTTTTATTAAGCAGTGACATTATTCCAAACACAACCGACGCCCCCGTATATGGGCCGAAATACCTTGCTTTATCGGCTAGGCGAGTTCGTGTGAAAAGTATTCTTGGATACTCTTCGTTTGTTATTTTTATATAAGGATATGACTTTGAATCTTTAAGTCGGATATTATATCTTGGATTATACTGCTTGATAAGAGAATTTTCAAGCGAAAGAGCTTCAATCTCCGTGTCGCAAAGAATATAGTCAAATTCATACACCGACGCAACCATTTTTGTGGTTTTTATATCCTTTTCGCTGTTTTGAAAGTACTGAGAAACACGGTTTTTCAGCTTTGCGCTTTTGCCAACGTAAATAACCTTATCGGAACGGTCACGCATTATATACACACCGGGACACAGCGGCAGCCCGTTTGCCTTTGCCAGCAATTCAGACTTGGTTGACACAAAATCACGCTCCTTTCAAAATATCTTTTATACAGATCCAACTGTTTTACAGCAAAAGGGCGAGGAGAAAAACCCCTCGCCAAAATTTTGATTTTAAGCAATTAGACGGACTTATTCTTCAAATCCCGTATTAATAAGATCTGTAAGACCCTCGATAGCAAGTTCTTCATCCTGACCGTCAGCTGAAAGAACGATAGTCATTCCCTTAGCAATTCCCAAAGAAAGAACGCCCAAGAGGCTCTTTGCATTCACCTTGCGGTCATCCTTCTCCACCCAGATAGAGCTGTGATAAGTGTTTGCCTTCTGAATAAAGAAAGTCGCAGGTCTTGCGTGAAGTCCTATTGCATTTGAAATTTTTACCTCTTTAGTAATCATAATAACGCTCCTAATTTCCCTCTACTCAAAATAAATCAATTTTTAGTTTGCATAGCTTTATAAGTATAGTATATCAAAATAAGCAGACAAAATCAAGAAAAAGTATTTGTATGATTGCATAAACTTTTGGCGAAAATTATTGTTTTTTTAATAATATTGCACATTTTTGCACAAAATCACGGCTTTTTCGTCTTATTTTTCAGAAACACCCGTTATTCTGATCGTAGCTGTAATATGCTCAGTTACGATTTCAAGCGTTTGATCGGGTTCAAGATAGAGCGTTCCGTCAAGAAAGATTCCACCATTGGATTTATTTCCTAAAACGAGAATATAGCCGCTTATCGAACACATTTCCTCAGAATAACCGTTTTCTCCTTTCGGAGCAGGATAAGGAACCTTATGCTCAACCTTTGTTCCGTCCTCCATATCCTCAGTATATGTGTGAATAGCTACTCCGCGTGAAAATTCATCGCCAAGAACACCAATTACTCTTCCATTTTCTTTTATTTTAACAATTTCACCCGAATGACCGTCAAAATACTCAAAAGAAGAGCTTTTTATCTCATCTATCTGAAAATGCAGTCGATATTCCCTTTGCGAGTACTTCTCCTCGGTCGCTACAGCTCTTAAAACGATGCTTCCTATACACACAAGGATGAGCAAAATGACAACAATATCCATAAGGTTAATCTTTGGTTTTTTTACGTTTTCCTTACGCATTTTGCTCCCTCCTTACTCTTTTTCCATAATGCTGACACATTCGCCTGTTGCATCAAACATAGTGAATTTCAGCTTCATATTTTCTCCGACAAACAGCTGCCTGTCGTTAATAAAGTATCCTACACCTTCCTGATAGGTACACGCAATCTCAATTGTGATATATACAGTGTCCTTTTCGGGATTTCTCATCATAATCATCTGATCGGCATTCTGATTGACTTGCCAGAGTGAGGACTGTAATCTTGTCAGCTTGACGATTTTTCCCACGTCAGCGCCTTTGGTAATGAGAATTGCCTCGTCACCCTCACTAAGACTTCCGCTGTCTTTTTTTGTAACACCTCTAATCTCTACCGTATATAGAACAGTTCGATCTTCAATGATTTTCTCTTCATAAAACCACTTAAAAGGATCAATCAGAAGAAAGGTCGAAACTGCAATCGCAACAATCAGCACGAGGACGATTTTGTCAATGATATTGAATCTGTGTTTTTTTGGTGTAGTTTGATTTGTCATTCTGTTTACCATAAACTCCTCCAAATTTCATCAACGGTTAATTTCAAGATCTGCACTCGTCATATTGGCAATTATTCTTGTTGATTCCCTTTCTCTTACATTGGTCTTGGTAAGGGCAACCGTAAGAGCAACAACGATCCAGAACATAATGAATACTCGGTAATTGTACCAGATATTATCTGCAAAGCCCATTGTCAATGCGCCAAGAATCGATGAAAGTCCTGCAATTATCATTGTTCTTGACTTGCTTTTCATTGCACCGTGCTTAATTTCAACACTGCAAGACTGCAAATACATAAACATAATAATACCAAACACTACAAGTCCGACAATTCCTACGTCGATAAGGATCTGCAAGGGCAGACTGTGTGCGTGAACGGCACTGTCAGCGCCCGGAATTGCATATCCGTCATATACGATTTTGTATGCATAATCTCCAACACCGATACCTGTGAAAATATTATCCTTCGCCATATTCCAAGCGCCTCTCCAAATGTCGAGTCGCATCTGAATTGATGAGTCCGCCATAGTGAATATGCTGACAAAACGGTTAACAATGTACTGTGGAACAACGAACTGCAACAGGGGTACGGCTACACCACCGACAATAACGATCCATATATTTTTGAAATTGTAAATAACCAAATACAGTACAGCAGAAACGAGAAGCCCGAGCCAAGCGCCCCTTGAGCCCGTCATAACAGTACAAGCAAATATCAAAGCTGCGCAAATGAAATAAAGGAATTTGCTCATTTTCTTTTGGCTTACCTTCATCTGAGCAAGCGTAAGCGGAAACGCAATAACAAGATACACCCCAAGCATATTCGGATTACCGAGAAATACGTTTACACGTCCGGGCAAATCATTGAACATTGAAAGATCAACCCAAGCGGGATCTATTACACCGCCCTTAACTATGCCAACAAGTGAAACAATGGAAGCAGTAGCGACAAGAACCTTGAATGCCCTGTATATCGAGGACTTTCCAATGTACATATTAACGATAAGGAAATATACGAAAAGGAAAGCAAAATAAACCTCAGCAGAATGGAGCGAGCTTACACCTCCGCAGGTAAAAATGCCGCCGAAGAGTAGAAGCGCACTGAATGCTGCCACCATAACGTCTATCAGCTCAAATCTGATAACTCTTTTCCCTCTGATGAGCTTTGAAATGAATCCGCAACTTGCAAATCCGAGCAATATAAGGATTGCAACAGTGGGATTTGGAAAAGCATTAGCAAACGGAAGCATTATCATCAATAAAATGAGTCCGAATTCGGGGAAAGACATTGTCAGAATGAACAAAAGTAAAAGTATTACCAAGCTTACAATCAGCAACGGTGAAATAAAGTAGGTTGACACGCCAAGTCCCACTGAAAGCAAAATTGCTGCAAAATAGCTTCCCTCAAACGGTGCGCCCTCACTTTCAAATCTTGTGGGGTTGAGATTCAACACGTTGGTAATCAAAAAGCGGGTAAACCGTCTGTTAAGAAGTGCCTCGCCGAATTCCCTTCTCGAAATTACAAAGGGCAGTGAGAGAATCACTACTACCGCACCGGTAATAATATCTGTGAGTGTATTAATACCGAAATAATAGTTCTTAACGATTGCCGTACCGCTGACAGCAAGTCCGAAGAACAGGAGCAATACACCCCAATATCTCATATGTGAGTGTACAATACCGTCAAAAAATTCAAGCAGCTTTTTATTCAGCAAGCTCTCCTCATAGATATGAGCGAGTGTTGCACGTTCTCTGATTTTTTGTTTTCTCTTTCTGAAAAGATTGTATATAAATCCTTTTTTCCACTTTTCATTACATTTTGTGTAAAGATCGGCAAACACAAAGCCAAAAAGTCCTCTTTTGATCGCTCTTACAAAGCCATCTGTAAGTCCACCGAAGAATGCACCAATACCTCTTGTCTTTTTTGCCGTTTTTTTCTTAATCGGCTTTTTATTTTTCAGTCTTTTGTTTTTCAAAACGTTACCTCCCATCGTTACGGAGCTATATCAGTCTAAAAGATCCGGTCTTTTTTTCTTGGTAATTTCAAGTGATTGCTGAGTGCGCCATTTGTCAATCTCAGCGTGATTTCCCGAAATAAGAACGTCGGGCACTTTTTTGCCGTGAAATTCGTACGGGCGTGTGTATTGAGGATATTCAAGACGTCCGCAGGAGATGCTTTCATCCTCATAACATTTTTTGTCGGCGAGCACACCGTCTTTAAGACGCGACACGCAGTCAATCAGCACACAAGCGGGCATCTCACCCCCGGTAAGAACGTAGTCACCGATTGAAATCTCCTCGTCAACTATTTCTTCAAGCACTCGGGAGTCGATTCCCTCATAGTGACCGCAAAGTATAATGAGATTATCATACTCCGCAAGCTCTTGCGCCTTTTCCTGCGTAAGAATCTTACCCTGCGGGCTCATATATATCACTCTCGATTTCACATTCTCGCCCAAATCGGCTTCGACCTGCTTTTTTACAAATTCATAGCAATCGTAAACCGGGGGCGCCATCATAAGCATACCGAAACCGCCGCCGTATGGGGTATCGTCAACCTTTCTGTGCTTATTATTCGCAAAATCCCTTATATTGTGCGCATAAACGGAAATAAGTCCCGCCTTTTGCGCTCTTCCTATTATACTTTCTCCCAAAACTGATGACACAAGCTCGGGAAAAAGCGTCATTACGTCAAATCTCATAACTCAGTCCAACATTCCTTCGATAAGTGATACGAAAATTCCTTTTTCAAGATCGACCTCTTTGATAAACTCGTCAACGGCGGGGATCAGCTTTTTGCCATTCTCTGTTTTTATCTCATAAAGGTCGCTTGCCCCGAGATTCATCACGTCAGAGAGCGTTCCTATCTTCTCTCCGCTTAAAATATCGAAAACGGGCAATCCTATTATATCCGCCAGGAAGAAGGCGTCATCATCTATTGAAATATCGTCACGGTCAGCAAATATCACTCTGTTTTTCAGTTTCTCGGCTACGTCTATATTGTTGATGCCTTCAAGCTCAAACAGAACGAACTGCTTAAAAACTGATGCCTTTTTCACCTTATGGCATACATATTCACTTCCCTCTTTGAGATAAACTTTTTTCAAAGAAGCAAGATCTGCGGGGGTGTCACACCAGGATTCAAGCTTAATTCCGCCGCGTACACCGTGCGTATTTATTATTTTTCCACATTCAAGAAACTGTGATTTTGCCATTATTTATTATCCTTTTCAATAAAAAAACTAAAAATTTGCATACTTATTTAGATTAGTATATCACATTTTGTTACTTATTGCAAGAAAAACGGAATTTTTTTATCTTTTTTAAGTAAATAATTTCAATTTTTCTATTAATTTTCCAAAAATGCGGAAAAAGTATTGCAAAATAGCAAAAAATAATGTATAATAATTAAGTTGAAAATTATTAATGGAGGTATTTATATGGGATCACTCTTTCCAATTCTCATGCTCGTTGCAATGCTTGTTGCAATGTATTTCCTCACAATCAGACCTCAGAAAAAGGCTGAAAAGGAAGCAAATGACATGAGAAACAGTCTTGAAGTTGGTGATGAAATTACCACTATCGGTGGCATCATCGGCAGAATCGTTAGCATTAAAGAAGAAACCTGCGTTATCGAAACAAGCAGAGACGGAACAAAAATCCGTATTCTTAAAGCGGCAATTCGCAGCGTTGACGTTAAGGCAGAAGACGCACAGTAATAGAATAACGCCGGGCAAAAAGCTCGGCGTTATTTTTTTGTTTTTATTTGTTTTTGTTAATAATATACAAAAGATTGTTGACATAATATAATTTGTATGGTAAAATGTGCATAGATGTGATTAACACATTTAGTTTTATTATATAAATATACATAAGGAGAAAGCAACATGAAAAGCACAAAGAAGGGTTTTACCCTTGTTGAATTACTTGTTGTAATAGCAATTATTGCTATTCTCGCAACCGTGGCAGTCGTTGGCTATACGGCATTTGTCAAAAAGGCAAACGAAAGCGC
>JAZURO010000218.1:0-5239 GCA_045606265.1 Eubacteriales bacterium | reverse complement strand
TTCAAGACGGTTCTTGCGAACTCTAAGGCGGCGGCGTGGCAAGCTTCGGCTGAGACGTGATCCTTCGGGTCGGGCGAAAACTTGAAGTGATAATACTTCCTGCTGTCGTAGCTGCGGTCTTTTCCCCAAAACTCGGCTGTGCTTCTCATTTGGTCGGCGAATGTCCCCGGAATGTTATCAAGATTAAGCACGTCAACGAGCGCCGCCTTCTTCGGGTTTAAGATGTAGTCTATTGCTTTGTCGGGTTCTGCTTTGCTCGAACTTTGCTTGAGTACCGGCATCTTTTTATCTCCTTCATTATTTTGTCAATTTCAGACTTGAGCTGATTGTTTTTTCTTATAGCGTCTCTCAGCTCGTCGCCGAGGTAGCCCATCTCGTTGGCGACACGTGCGAGTTGGTTTAAGTTTGTGCCTTGGCGTGCAAGCTCACGGCGCAGAGGTATCAGCTCTGTGAAATCTATTATGGGTCTGCCCTCTAAAAGCTGAAGGACAAACTGCCCTTTGCTACTCGCTCCGCTCCTCAGATATGCCTCCTCGAAGTGTGCCGCTTCGGCGTCGGTGAAGCGGAGCAGACGCTGAACGTTACGTTCTCTTTTTTCTTCTTCATTCATACAAATACCTACCTTCCTTTACGGGGGATTGGGGGTGCCGTGCACCCTCAACGAGGTCAAGTGGATATCCACTTGCGAACCTCGCAATCCAAAATTTTAAGGTTTTTTTCGCCGAGCGAATGTCGGCAAAAAATCCATCTGCGCTTTCCAAGAGAAAAAGAAATTGAAGTAGCCCCGCCAGGCGTCGCTTAACCGCCAAACACCGAGCAAGACCCTTATGCAAAATCACGCAAGCTGTGAGAATCTGAGGGATAGGTCGAGGTCCTCAAGGAGCAAGTGGTAAACGTCCGGCACAGAGGCAGACGTTCCCAAGAGGACAGACTGCTCCCTTGGTGAGAGAAGCGAACCGTCGCAGGGTTCCAAGGGGAAAGACAAAGCGGAACCGTAGCTCTCAGAAAGGAATAAATTATATAATAATATAGGCGCTGAATTTTTCGGACTCGCTTTTTCAGAGCGTTTTTTCAGGACCGCTTCGACCAATTTTTGCGTTGCTTTTTTGTCCTCAAAAAACGTTGAGCGTGAGATTTTTAAACTTCGGCAAGCACTTGCCAGACTCTTACCTTTTAGGAGCATAGACGCTAAATTTAAGCGTCTGCGACGCACGGATTCAGCCTTCGATACGCCGTTACGTCTGACAGCGTATGCCCTGCGGTTTTGCTCGCTGCGACGACGTTTTGCTTCGGCGGCTGACATGATGGTTTTAAGACAAAGCTCAGCCTCAACAGCTTTAAGGTCCAAGAGCTCTATAAGGCTCTCGTTGGTGTAGTTATACATTACCTTACCGTCGCTCTCCCACGCCTTCTGCGCCGATGCCGTGTGTGTCTCAACGTAACGCTCTGTGTGCGGTTTCTTAAAGCGTTCGTTAAAGCGCAAGGTGAGACTCAAGGCGTCAGAGGGCGAGTAGCCGGCAGAGAGGGCAAAGTATCTCAGCAAGAAAAGAAGGACCTCCTTCTTGCACCCACCGTCAGCGTCCCACTTCTGATAATCCGCAATGCGGTAAAGGTCAAGAATACGCTGTTCGTTTAAAAACCGCCTCTCAGAACGTCTCACGTTCTTTACCTTGAGGTTTGTATCGGCTAAGGTTATTCCATCGGCAACCACGGGTGCGTTTTCAGCCTTAAAAACGCCTCGTGTTGCCTTTTTTCTTTTTGGCTTGCTTGGAGTCGGCTCAGAGAAAAAATAATACTGTTCGTCAAAATCGCTGAGCTTGACGGGGTCTCCGTTACCGCCCACGATCTTAACAACGGTGTTGCTGTTGCTGTTCACCGTGCCCGGAAGGCGCATAACTCTTGCTGTGTCCTTGCACGCACCGTCTGCGCCGAAATTTTTAAGAAGTTCTACAAGCCTTGCAGTAACCGATTTCCACAAAGCTAAAGAATCCGTGCTCTCGCCGGCAAGCAACCATTGAAGGTATAAGCCTCTGCCGCTGTCGATAATAAAGCTCGGCGTCGGGAAACGTTTCCCGAAATACTCCTTTTCCAAAATGAATATGACAGAATCCTTGAGCCTTGCCGTTTCAGCTGAGGACAGAGCTTTGCCGTGGGCCACGTCTATGTCAACGTAGACCATGTTGAGCAAAGCCACATTCTCGGCGCAGCGGAAACGTCCGCCGTTGTTTACAAACGGGTTCATAGAAACGTACACGTCACGCTCCCCTTGGTGAGCCGTCACGTCTGCGGTGTTTCCAACGTAGATGTGGCGCTGAGAAAAACATTTTGCTGCATCTTTCTTGCAAAGGGTGTAAACGCCCGGAGTAAAGCAGCTCAAATACTCTGTCAGTTTCACTTTGTTCTCCCCCAAATAAGAAAAGGGAGCCTTGCCAAATTTCTTGGCCGAGACTCCCTTGCGTCAACAGAAAAAACCGCTTGTCAGGCGGTTTTTTTCGTTCTCCGATTAAATTTTTGATATTTTAAAGGTTTCCTTTTTCTCCAAGCCCTTCAGCTCCACCTGCGCTGTCTGCTTTGGCGCTTCTCTGACCTTTGAGATAGCCGCCTCAAGCTGAGGCTTGGAAGATTGATAACGTGCAAATACCGTGTCAAACACATTATCAACGGTTACTCGGCTTTCTGCCGGAAGCTTCGCTTGTTCTGAAACAAATCCCTTGTAGTGGTCTGCCAAATGCGCCTTCCTTGCGTCTGTGCTCTCAATACCGCATAGGCTCTCAACCATAAGTGCGTACATATCAGCTTCAAGCTCTTTCTGCGGTGTTGATTTGTCGCCTGCGACACGGTGTATTTCGGCGTGCCCAACCTCGTGTATCAGCGTTGACAGTCTCTGAGTATCTTCAAGCACATCATTGACCTTAATGACGTTGGTTTCTCTGTTATAGGTGCCTCGAAGCGCTATGGAGTTCAGATCTTCGACAACAACGGTAGCTTTAAGCTCTGACTCGGCGTAGTACTTAACCGCATCGAAAAGCTGTCTTGCGTTAAGGTCGGAAGCTCCAATGCCGATAACCTTGGGTAACAGCTCCTTGGGACAGTTGACCTGCCCGATGTCAAACACGGGAACGAAGATAAATCCAATTCTTGATTGCTTTTCCCATCTTTCGGGCTCGGACTTCAAGGAACGTTTTTCTTCCACGCTGAGTCCGCTAAACATTTTCCATTCGCCTCTTCCCTTTGCACGGTAATACTCTCGTTCCGTCGGAGCTAAGATGTTAAGGGCTTTTTCGCCCTTTTTTATGTATATCTTTTCCTCGCTCAAAGGATTGCCGTCCTTGTCAGGCAAGCCTTTGTTCCATTCGGACATTGAAGCGACAAAGGAAGCGTTTGGGTTTTGACAATAGATTAGTTGTAAGTTCCGAGGGCTGTATTTGTAGAAGCGTGAGGAGAAGGCAAGGTATTCCGCCATGTCTTCCGGGGAACGTTCCCACTTCTCGCCTAACTCCTTTACGCTGTTTAAGAGCGCTTGTCTCTTTACTTCGCTTTCGGAGAGTGGCTGCTTAGGAAGAACAACCAACTTGCCATTAGATCGCACGAACGTTTCGGGAGTATCGAACTTTTCCTTGAACTGCTTCATGTATTGGGGGGTGAGTGAGGTAAAATCTTCCTCGCCCAATCCAACAATTAAAAACGTACCGGCAATAACATCGTAGATTTGTCCGTCCTCCCCACGTAGCGCTCTGTTGAGAGGGAGCCCTATCAGTTTTCCCTCTTCGTTGCAGATGATAGCCACGGGGTCCTCGTATGGATAAACGGCTTGAATATAGCCGCCTACCTCGTGCTGCAAAGAGGATAGCTCGGACGAGATTTCTTTTGCGTAAGGCTTTTTACCCGGCTCTACAACGAGTACAGTAATCTTTTCGTTAATGTTCACAGCAAGCTCCTCCTTACTTCAAGGGTCGTTGCTTCTGCTTAGGAAGCTTGGAAAGTGGCTTCAGCTCCTCGGCTAAAACCGTGTCGCCGATGTCAACGTATTCTTCTAAGCCCTCGGCGTAAAACAGCTCGCCGTCGTCCCTTTCCACAAGCACAAAGCCGTCATACTTAGCTATGACTTCGTTGTATGGCTGTAATGCCACGTCCTTGATTTCGAGGAGCTTGTTTCTCCTAAACTCTGCATCGGCAGCGTGCTTGGCGCTCGGCAGTTCCTCAAGGGTGTCTTTTAGGGATAGTAACAAGGATTGATATGTAGCTTCCATTTCTTCCAACTGCTTCCTTTCTTTTCTCTTTGTGGCTTGAAGCTTGAGCTTCGTTATCTGCTGTTCAAGCTCTCTTATCTGAGACGAGAGTACATTTCTGCGCTCCTCTAACTCGTTGTATCTGTCTATCGCTGTCATCTCTATTCCTCCTCGTATCTAAGCTTCAGTTTGAAATCGGGGTAATACTTCAAGATGTAATACTCGGCGAAGGAATCCTTGTAAACGTAGATTCTCTGTAGACAATCCAAGTCTTCAAAAGCTTTATCGTCAATGTCTGATAGGGTTTGAGGCAAATGTATCTCTCTGATACTGCTGCAACCGTTGAATGTGTGTGAATAAATCGTGTCGCCACCCTTGAAATGCACGGTTTCAAGGTATTGCATATCATAGAAGACCCCTGCTATACCTGCGCTTTCAGGGATTACAAGCTCTTTTATTTGTGTTTTCGCAAACGCATCGAATACTATGTACCAAAGCCCTTCGGGAAGCTCAATGTCTGTCAGCGCTGTTCCTGCAAGGGCGCCGCTCCAAAGAGTTTCAAGGGTTCCCGGTAAACGTATGCTCTCAAGCTTGATACAGTTTTTAAAAGCTTCGTCTCTAATATTCTTAACGCCGTCCTCGATGTAAACGTTCTTCAGCTTCATATTTCCGATAAAGGCTTTTTTTGAAATTTCCTCTATCTTTATCCCGTTGACCGTGCTTGGTATATAGAGATTTTCCACCTCGCCCTTGTATGCATATATTTCGCCTGATCTATAAACGGAAAGGTTAGCATCGTCACGGACGTATGTTACTTCCTCTCTCTCTTCTTCGCTGACAGCTTCGCTTGTTTCTTCGCTCGCTTCCTCGGAGCTTTCCGCTTCGGAGCTGTCTTCCGTTGATGCTTCAGAGAGAGCTTCGCTTACCGCTTCAGAGCTGTTGGGCGCAGGGCTGTCCTTGTCTACGGGTTCGGAGCTACCGCTACAAGCGGTTATACAAAGCGTTAAAGC
>JAZURO010000217.1:0-49915 GCA_045606265.1 Eubacteriales bacterium | reverse complement strand
CATTGCTGACATATCCTCCGCAATAGTAATTGCGTTGGGGTTAACCTCATAAATAAGCTCCGTTGCAAGTTGGAGATAGGTTATTGCCTCGGTAAGTCGGAGGCCAAGCGGTCTTAGGAAGACAAATTATTGTGCCAACTCCTTGGCTCACAGAACGACATGGCTACGATCCGACTTCATTGCTGACATATCCTCCGCAATAGTAATTGCGTTGGGGTTAACCTCATAAATAAGCTCCGTTGCAAGTTGGAGATAGGTTATTGCCTCGGTATCCGTATTGAGAGAAAAATACTTACTGTAATCGGTAAATGCAGTTCCAAGTCCGTGGTCGTGATAAATCATTGAGGTGACACCGTCAAAACGGAAACCGTCAAAGTGGTATTCTTCCATCCAGAATTTAAGATTTGAAAGAAGGAAATGTATTACCTCGGGCTTGTCGTAATTAAAGAGCTTTGTTCCCCAAGCAGGATGATTTCCTCTGTCACCTGCGTGGAAATACTGTGTAACGGTTCCGTCAAACTCTGCAATTCCCTCTGCGGTATTGCTTACTGCGTGCGAATGAACTACGTCAAGAAGAACTGCTATTCCCATTTGATGCGCCGTGTCGATAAGTCTCTTCAAATCGTTGCACTTTCCGAATTTTGAGGATGCAGCAAAGAAATTTGAAACCTGATATCCGAAAGATCCGTAATACGGATGCTCCATTATCGCCATTATCTGAATGGTATTGTATCCTGCTGCCTTAACACGGGGCAAGATGTGATCGGTAAACTCGTTGTACGTGCCGACGCCTTCGCTCTCCTGAGCCATACCAATGTGAGTTTCATATATAAAGAGCTTTTTTTGTGGCTTGAAACTATTCTTTTTCCAAATGTACTCGGGCTCGTCCACAACAGCACCCGACCAAGTATAATTATATGGGTCCTGAAGCACTCTCTTGCAATATGAGGGAATTCTTTCAAGATAATTATCCCAATGCTTAACGATAACCTTGACTCTGCAATCATCCCAAAGAGTTTCTCTACCGTGAATAAAGATTTCAAAAATACCGTTTCCAATATTATTCAATTTGTGCGACCATCTGTTCCAACCGTTGAAATCGCCCATAAGATACATCTCATGCGCGGCGGGTGCCCACTCACGGTAGATCCAACCGTCCTCTGTCTTATGAAAACCGAAATAATGATGACCGTTAGCAAAATCGATAAGCTTACCCGTTTCGCCAACAAGCTCTTTTTTCTTGTTGTAATAATTATTCATTCTCAGATTAATGTCTGATTCGAAGGGCTTTAATGCTGGGTCGTATTCAAAAATCTTATAGCTCATAATTACCTCCAAGAGTATTTATATATACATTATACCCTCATTTTCAGATAAAGTCAAGCGAAAAAAGGCGATAATCCAAAAAGATTATCGCCTTCTGTTTTATTGTTTTGTTAATTGCTCTTTCTGATATTGAAGCATATAGAGGTCATAATATCTTCCTCGCTTAGCAAGAAGCTCAAAATGGTCGCCCTGCTCTATGATCTCACCGTGTGCAAGAACGATGATATTATCGGCATGCTGAATAGTTGACAAACGGTGTGCAACGATAAGCATTGTACCGATATTCATCATTTTTTCAAGAGAATCCTGAATAAGAAGCTCTGTTTCGGTGTCAATATTTGCAGTTGCCTCGTCAAGAATCATAACGCTTGGCTTATGAATAATGGTTCTTGCAAATGAAAGAAGCTGACGCTGACCTGCCGAGAAGTTGTTTCCTCTTTCTCTAACCTCTTCATCAAGTCCGTCCTTCAATTTATCAATGAAGTGATCGGCATTTACGTACTTACAAGCCGCCATAATCTCCTCATCCGTGAAGCTGTCCTCACGAAGAACGATATTTGATCGAATTGTTCCCGAGAAAAGAAATACGTCTTGAAGCATTTGACCGAAATGACGGCGCAAAGAGGAAATCTTGATATCTCTTATATCAATTCCGTCAATAAGGATTTGTCCCTTCTGAATATCGTAGTTACGGCAAATAAGTGAAAGAATAGTTGTTTTTCCGGATCCCGTTGAGCCGACAAATGCAACTGTTTCTTTTGCCTTAATCTTAAACGATACGTCTTTAAGAACCCATTCCTCGCCCTCATAAGCGAACCATACGTTCTTAAATTCAATATTACCCTCAACGTGTTCAAGCTCAATAGCTCCCTCTTTATCAACTACGTCGGGAGTCATATCCATAATCGTGAATATCTTTTCAGCCGACGCAAACGCAGATTGAAGTCTGTTGAACTGATCCGCTAAGTTCTGAATGGGATCGAAGAAGGTATTTATATACATATAAAATGCAACAAGGATTTCAACTCCGATAGTGCTGCCAAGGAATGTAACTCCTTGGATATATCCCTTCGCCGAGAAGT
This sequence comes from Eubacteriales bacterium, assembly GCA_045606265.1. Lineage (GTDB taxonomy): Bacteria > Bacillota > Clostridia > Oscillospirales > CAG-272 > RGIG4608. The sequence goes on along the minus strand of JAZURO010000217.1, from coordinate 47,507 downwards.
AGAAAAGACAAAGCACGCTTGAAATATACAGCATATAGATGATGGGACGGAATACGCTGAACACGAAAATCTGATCCCTCATCGCCTTGCCGAGCTTGTTGTTTTTAGCTATAAATTCTTTTTTCTTTCTGTCTTCCTGGTTGAATATCTGAATAATCTTGATACCCGAAAGATTTTCTGAAAGGAAGGTATTAATATCAGTTGTTCCGTCCTTAACTCTTCTGAACGCCCTTCTTGAAAACTTACGGAAAATAAGCGTGAAGAAGAATATGAAAGGCACAAAGCAAAGCACCATAAGTGTCAATGCATAGTGAAGCATAAACATAGCCACGATAATTGCAATAACAAGGAAAATGTTCTTAATAAGATTCGTTAAAATCTGAGTGAACATCATTGAGATCGCGTTGGTATCGTTTGTAACACGTGTTACGAGCTTACCGACGGGCATATGATTAAGCTGTGCGTGAGAAAGACTTTCAATATGTGTGAAAACGTCCTCACGGAGAGCAGAAAGAATCTTTTGACCTATTTTCTGCAAAAGAATCGCTTGAATATACTGGAAGACAAGCGACGTGATAAGAATCTGGGCATATACTGCTATATAGCAAATAAGCTGATTCATATCGAATTTCTCACCAAGGAAGTCGATAATAAATCCCATAAGGCGAGGAGAAACTACGCTGTATGCTATTGAAAAGACCATAAGAAGTCCGACCTTGATAAAGTCTTTGGTATGGGGCTTAGCGTAACGAAGCAATCGCTTCATTATTTCCATATCCTTCATATTTCTGTCAAAGCCGATCTCTTCTTTTTTGTTTTTAATGGTCATATAGGCGATTGTGAACACTACTGTGAACAATCCGACAACACCGCCTACGAATAAAAGAGGAAAGTATTCATTCATATCATTATTCCCCCTTTTCTTCTTCAAGCTTTTGAAGCTCAACCATAAGCTTATAATCGGGACAGCTTTCAATCAAAGCATTGTGTGTTCCGACAGCAACGATCTTACCTTCATCAACGAAGATTATCTTGTCCATTTTTTCAACCGTTGAAATACGGTGCGCAATAAGGATAGTTGTCCTTCCGCGTCTGTTTTCACGAAGGTTATCTATAATAACTTTTTCAGTCTTTGTATCAACCGCACTTACAGAGTCATCAAGAATAAGTATTGATGCCTCCTTCATCAAAGCACGTGCAATAGAAATTCTTTGCTTTTGTCCACCCGAAACGGTAACACCGCGCTCACCGAGGATTGTGGCATACTGTGCGGGAAATTCAACGATATTCTCGTGAACGTCTGAGAGCTTTGCTGCTCTTACAACTTCATCAGAGCTTGAAGCATCACGTGAGAATGCAATATTGTTCTCTATCGTATCGCTGAACAGGAAGTTGTCCTGCGGAACATATGCACAAAAATCACGAAGTGTTTTGATTGGAATATCATTAACGTCGATTCCATCGATAAACAAGCTGTTATTCGGAACATTATACACTCTTAAAATGAGGTCAACTATCGTCGTTTTACCCGATCCCGTTTTACCGATAATACCAACGTTTTCACCTGCATTGATCTTAAAGCTGATGTTTTCAAGAACGTTATAATCTCCGTCAGGATATGCAAAGCTGAGATTCTTGAATTCAATATCGCCCTTAATATGTTCAACGTTTTGAATACTTTCATCATCAATTACGTCGGGCTTTGCATCAAGAAGCTCTGAAATTCTTTTAAGAGATGCTTTTCCTCGGCTTGTCATATCAATAAGCATTGAAAGCGCCATAACGGGCCATACTATTGATGTGAAATAACCGTAAAACTCAATAAGCTGTCCCACCTGGAAGTCACCCTTATACACGAGGTATCCGCCGTAGCCAAGAATAATACAAATTACGGAGTTAACAAAGAACGTTACGGAAATGTGAAGGAGTGTTGAAATTTGCGTAAATTCAATATTTACGTCCTCATTTTCCTTGTTGAGCTTTTTGAATGCCCAAAGCTCCTTGAACTCTTTTACAAATGCTTTAATAACCGCAATTCCGGAAAAGTTTTCCTGCGCAAAATCAGAAAGCTCTGAGAATTTTTCCTGTCTTTGCTCCCATTTTTTTGTCATATACTTACCAACAAATGCTCCCACTGCAAAAAGCAAAAGCATAGGTATGAACGCAAGCAAGGTAAGAATTGGATCAAGTGTTGACATTTTGAATATCGCCATTCCCGTAAGTGCCAATGCATCAATCAGCATAAGCGTTCCGTCGCCGAAGCACTCGTTTATAGTGCTGAGATCGTTAGTAAATAGCGACATCATATTACCAACCTTATTTACTTGATAATACTGCTGTGAAAGATCCTTGCAATGATCGAACATTCTCTCACGAAGGTCGGTTTCAACCTTGATCGCAGTTCCGAACATACAAATTCTCCACAAAAATCTACCCAATGCCATCACGAGTATTGTAACAATCATCGGCGCACATATTTTGTCAAGCAAAAAGTCAAGATCAAATGCAAGCTCCTGTCCGTCAATGTTTATAACACCCTCTGAAAGACCTGTTACAATATAATTGTAAAATTCAGGTATTTTGAGCTGAAAATAGTCAACCGAAACAAGCGCAAGCACACCCAAAAGCAAGGCAAAAAAGTGCTTTTTATAGTACTTATTAACGTACTTTCCAAATACCATGGCATTCCCTCCTTTGTCAAAAAAATCTAAGTTTCATTATATCACAAATCATTTTATTATGCAAGAAAAAAATCAAAAAAGAGCACAAAAAATCAAAAATTAATCATTTGTTCAAATATACTCCGATAATTGTCAACAAATATTGATAAAAAGGGCAAATTTTCACTTGTTATTAAGCTGTTTTTATGATAAAATAGCTTTATTGAAAATAATTGTTATGGAGAAATCTTATGACTGGCTTTATTTTATTCTTTACCGTAGTGCTATTCTTGTGTATTGTTTCCCTGATAGTAGTTTTAGCGTCCTACATTTGTTTTCTTAAAGTGTTCAGAACTAAAAAAAGAAAGGTTCTTGGAAAAGGTGAATACGATCTTCCACCCGGTGAAATCTATGAACCCTTTCATTCTAAAATCCGTGCCTGGATAGACAGTATCCGTGAAATGGACCGAGAGCTTGTGGAGATAAGATCCTTTGACGGTCTTACTCTTCGGGGCTACTACTATGAATACTCCCCCGATTCCCCGCTTGAGCTTATTTTCCACGGCTACGGAGGAAATGCAGAACGTGACCTTTCCGCAGGAGTCGAACGTTGCTTTGCACTTCAAAGAAGCGTTATTCTGATTGATCAACGAGGTGCAGGTATGAGTGAAGGCAACACCTCCACTTTCGGCATTAACGAGCGCAGGGACTGCATATCCTGGATAGAGTTCGCCACCGAAAAATTCGGAAAAGAGCGTCCTATAATTATCGGAGGTGTATCAATGGGCGCCGCTACCGTAATGATGGCCGCGGGCGAAAACCTGCCCGAAAACGTTGTTTGCGTTATGGCTGACTGTGGATATTCTTCGGCAAAAGAAATCATTTGCAAGGTCATTAAGGAAATGCATCTTCCTCCAAAGCTCCTGTATCCATTTATTAAATTGGGCGCAAAAATATGCGGCGGATTTGATCTTGAAGAAACGTCTCCCGTCGAGGCAGTATCAAAATCAAAAGCACCCATTGTTTTCATTCACGGCGACAATGACGATTTTGTTCCACACTCAATGAGTGTCAAGTGCTTTGAAGCGTGTAATTCCCCAAAGAAAATGGTTACCATTGAGGGCGCAGGACACGGATTGGCATATCCCCAAAATCCAGAAAAATATGTAAACTCGCTAAGGGATTTTGAAAACGAGGCAAACTTATTCAAAAAACACAAATAAAAATAACGGGCAGTTCGTCTGAACTGCCCGATTTTATTTAATTTGCTTATTCAAGCACGATATAGAACAAAAACTTTGAATCTGCCTTTGAGATTGTATGTGATCCTGCTTCAAGCTCAACTGTAATGATATTAGTATCACTTGTAATCTTTTCACCGTCAATCTTTATATTCGTTGTTTCATCAAAGAATACAAGTGTCAGAGTTTTAGCTTCTGTAATTGTAAAGGTAATACTTGTAGAGCTTTCTATCTTCAAGCATTTTGTCAATGTAAGTCCATCATAGCTTACAGTTCCTTTGGAGGTTGATGTATTGCCTATGATGGTGAAGAAGCTCGACTCTTTTCCGCTTTCGGTAAAGTTATGAACGATTCTACCGTCGGGAGTGGGAGTTACTGAGGGAGGAGTTTCTGTACCGTCGTTGTCTCCACCGTTGTCTCCGCCGTTATCTCCACCGTTGCTTCCGCCTGTTGATTCGCTGCCAACATTTGTGGAAACGAGCTTGGATTTGTATGAAGTAACTGCTGATTTAAGTCCTGAATTGATGTCGTAAGATGAATCATCTGCATCAGTGAACGTCCACTTCAAGTCACCGCCCTGAACACGTCCTGCAAATTCCATTACGTTAACCTTTGCTTCTTCTGCACTGTGAACAAAATACTCATACATACTTGAGCTTGTATCAAAGTTGCTGTATGTGTGTCCACCCTTCTTGGAAGCTATGGATGAAGGAATAACCTCATTTTTACTTGTTGCTACGTAAGCGTCATATTCAACATTGTTTGTTGAGCTGTAAGGAACGAAAGTTCCGCCAACGATAATGTCACCAAAGCTCTTGATAACGCCGCCGTCTTCGCCTGAGAACGTACCTTCTCCGTCACCTGATATATCGCTACCCTGCATTGAAGTAAGCATTGGGTATTTTGTGTTTTCAAAATAGTTTGCCTCAGAGAATACTGAGCTTCCGCCACCCGCTGCGCCTATACCGTATTTAGCAACACCGTCGTAGTAGTTATTATATACGTGAACGTTAGCGTTTCTTACACGGGGATGACGTGAGTCGGAGTGGTCAAACCAGTTGTGGTGATATGAGATATAGTCTGCATTGGCTCCTGCTGAAGCATCAAGCAGGCACGACTTGCCTGATTCCCAGAAATGATTGTATGAAACGGTAATGTACTGTGATTTTTTAATATCAAGTGAGCCGTCGCCCTTATTCTGGTCAGCATCGCTACCGGGATTACCGTAGAAGAAATCTATGTTATGGAGCCACAAATTGCGGTTGTCTGTATCAATAGAAATACCGTCATCCATAAAGTTCATAATTGCGATATTACGGATTTCAACGTTTTTGCAGTTTCTGAGCAAGAAACCGAATCCGTTGATCGTTGCGTCGTTGCCAACGCCTTCAAAGGTAATATTCATATCAGTGTATGCAGATCTACCCTTGATTTGAAGTCCTTCTGATGAGCTTGAAAGATGGTCCATATCGGTTGCTGAAATCATACCGATAATACGGATACAAAGCACGTCGTTTGACGTATTGGCTTTTTGCTTTGCATCAAGAATGGTTTGAAGTCCCGTCTGAACCGTACCGTTAACGGTCGCCTTTACTGTGTCTGCATTTGTTGCAGTTACATAAATAACCTGAGCATTGCTTTTAAGAGTACCGTCATCATTATAGGCACCACTTGCTGAGCCGCCAACAAATCCAAAGCCGTCTCTTAAATGAGCGATAGCGGTCTGCTTGAAGGACGTCTTGCTCGAAGCAATTTCTTCACCGTTATCTACTGCGTAAATATCGATTGTATATTCACCTGCTTTAATACCGAGAACGTCACATCTGTAATATGAACCGTAATTTCTTATAAGCTCGGTATCAACCTTTTGGTTGTTGCAGTAAACGTTGTAGCTATCAGCACCTGCAAGGGGTTTCCACTCGCAGAAAACTGTTTCGAATCCAAAGCCCGTAACTGTTACGTCAATGCTTCCCTCAACAGGAACATTGGGCTTTTCAAGCTTAGCTCCGCAGTTATCGCAAATATAGTTTGTATCCTCGTCCTTATGCTCTGTACAATCGGGAGTCACGGGAGGATTGGTTCCCTGATTTATCTGCGCTCCGCAGTTATCACAAAGATTATTTCCGTCCTCATCCTTATGCTCTGTGCAATCGGGAGTCACGGGAGGATTGGAGGGTCTCTCAAGAGCAGTTCCGCAGTTGTCGCAAACGTAGTCGGTATCTTCATCAACGTGTACGTTGCAGGTCGGGGGTACAGGATCATCCTGTCCCGTTGTTGAAGTTGTGGGCTTGGTTGCACTTGTGGTGGTTGTTGTATCGTTTGAATCCTTAAAACAAGCCGCCAAGGATCCGAGTGTCAACATCAACACAAGAACGAGTAAAAGTATCTTTTTCATATTGGTTCCTTTCTTGAGATTTCTCTCTGTGTTTTTTATGAACATACCCGTTTTATTATATAATATCTTCAAAAAAATAGCAATAGTATTTTACGCAAATCACCACATTTTGTAAGATTTGTCAGTTTCAATATTTAAATTTTGGCAAAAATAACAACAAACCACCCACAAATGGGTGGTTTGTAGCTATTCTGCAAAATAATTGTCGGTTGTGAACATTCCATTTTCACTAAGGGAGTAAACTTCAAGTCCAACCTCCCTGTTCAAAGGAAGCTGCTTTATTCTTTCAAATCTGTCAATTGGTGCAAGCTTAGCACGTCCGGATCTTATTTCTTCAATAAGCTCTTCAACCGTGTCAATCTTTTTATCAAGGGCGACTCCACCAACCTCATCCCTGTTTTTAATGGAATGAACGTCGGTTCCCGCAGTCATCGGTAAGCCAAGGTTCTTAGCATATTCGTAAGATCTGCGTGAATGCTCGTCAGGGTCACCGAGATTAAACACCTCAACTGCGTCAACGTAATTGAGCGAAAGGTAGATCTGAGAAATATAGTAACGCTCACGGAACGGATGCGCCTGAATAACAAATCCGCCTGCTTTTCTGATGGTTTCAAAAAACGGAATTCTTTGCATATCTCTGATCTCGGGGTGGCTCTTTAACCACTCAGGAGATATACCAAGCACAAGGTATTCGTCATTTCCGTCGCAAAACTTCTGCTCAAAGCCGAAAAGAACGGTAAAACCGAATTTATCGCCCTCTCTTTTCGCTCTGTTATATCCTTCGCAAAATTCATCTATAAACATATCCCAAGGAAGTCTTCTGTTAACAGACGTGTTTCCGTGATAAAAATGATCGGTAACAACCATTCCCGAATATCCTTTATCAATATAGAACTGTATGTATTTCTCCGGTTCAACTATTGAGCAAAGACTGCCCGCATTAGTGTGTGAGTGTAATTCGTAATAAAACATTTTTTCTCCAAGCTTTTATAAATTTCAACCTATTATAAACCATTTTTTTCAAAATGTCAATAAATAAGATTTTATTATTTAATTGTTGACAAATATCTTGCTTTATGTTAAAATAATTCGTCAATAAAAATTTGGAGAAAATAGATGCACGGTTTTATTCATATATTGGAACACAGCTTTTTAGATTCTATTAAGCTGATTCCCTTTTTGTTTTTAACTTATTTATTAATGGAATATCTCGAACACCGTTCAGGCGATATTGCAGAGAGAGTCTTAAAGCGCTCAGGACAATTTGGCTCACTTATAGGTAGCTCACTCGGTCTGTTGCCTCAATGCGGCTTTTCATCCGCTGCGGCGAGTCTTTACAGTGCAAGAGTTATCTCTCTTGGCACGTTGATTGCGGTCTTTTTGTCAACAAGTGATGAGATGATACCGATTTTTTTATCTCATCATATAAATATCACCGTTCTTATAAAAACATTAGCAGTTAAATTCGTAATTGCTCTTTTGGCAGGTATTATTATTGACCTTATTATCAATACCGTATATAAAAAAAGAGCCATTAAGCGTGAAAGCAAAATTGAAGAGTTTTGTGAACGAGAGGATTGCCACTGTCACCACGGAATTGTTAAGCCCGCGCTTATACATACCCTTAAAATCGGAGCATTCATCTTTGTATTTACACTTGTTCTCAATGCTCTTATCTATGCTGTCGGAGAAGAAAACATCAAAATTCTGATTCTCGACAAGCCATTTCTTGCAAACGTGCTTTCTGCCCTGGTGGGACTTGTTCCCAACTGCGCTTCAAGTGTAATAATCAGTGAGCTTTACGTTGACGGAATACTTTCTGCGGGAACAATGCTGACAGGACTTCTTGCAAACTCAGGCATAGCTCTTGCGGTTCTTTTCAGAACTAATAGACCAAGAAAGGACAATTTGCTCATAGTTGTTCTGCTGTTTATCATTTCCGTTATTTCGGGCTTATTGATTGATATTCTTCCTATATTCTAATAAATGACGGCGTTCCGATCGGAACGCCGTTTTCTTATCTTTTATTCTTTTCAACGGTACATTTGGGATGGTGTGGAGGCGCATAGGTTGATGAAAGCTTTAATGGGCATTTCCCTATATTCATTATGTCGTGCCAAACTCCCGCAGGAACAAGCACAGCATCTCCCTTGTACAGTTTTTTCTTATCACTAAGACAGGTTGAACCATTTCCTATTACCAAAAGCGCCGTGCCGTGTTCTACTCTTATGAATTGATCGGTATCGTCGTGCATTTCAATGCCAATGCTTTGCGAACGAGGTATTGACATAAGCGTCATTTGAAGATATTTTCCCGTCCATACACTCTCTCTGTAATTCCTGTTATTATATGCGACCTTTTCTATATTTGCAACGTACACATCTCCACCGTGCTCATTTATGCATTTGTTGTCACACATATCACAATATGATAATTCTTTTTCTAAGCGAGTGCAAAAATTTCTTTCGGCTCTTTGATGATTATTACATATATGATTATTAATATGATGATTATCCATTATTTATCTCCTTTATTACTTGCTATTTACATTATATGAAGCAATAAAAAAATCGCCCACAAAAGTGAGCGATTTTTTATGTAATATATTATTTTCTGAATACTGAGAAAAGGTCGTCAAAATCGAGATCGTTGTCGTCCTGTTCAGCGGGAGCCTGTGCCTTGGGAGCAGCCTTTACTTCTTTAACAGCTTCTGCCTTCTTGGGAGCAGCCTGCTCGTCAAACTTCTTTTCAAAGCCCGTAGCAACGATTGTAATTCTCATTTCATCCTCAAGCTCGGGATCAAATGCAACACCCCAGATAACGTTTGCATCGGGATCTGCCTCAGCTGAGATCATTGCAGATGCAACGTCAACATCCTGAAGTCCAACGTCGGGAGAAGCTGTGATGCTGATAATAACACCCATAGCACCCTTGATTGTTGTTTCAAGAAGAGGACTGGAAATGGCTGCCTTTGCAGCAAGCTCTGCCTTATCCTTACCTGTTGCTGAGCCAACACCCATATGAGCATATCCTGCATTTTTCATAATAGCAGTTACGTCAGCAAAGTCAAGGTTGATAAATGCAGGAACTGAAATAAGCTCTGAAATGCTCTGAACACCGCGACGAAGAACGACGTCAGCTGCTTCAAATGCATTTGCAAGTGTAATTCTTGTATCAGAAACCTGTTTAAGTCTTTCGTTGGGAATAACAACGAGAGCATCAACGTATGAAGAAAGAGCTGCAATTCCGTCTTCTGCCTGGTGCATTCTCTTTGTACCTTCAAAAGCGAAGGGCTTTGTAACGATACCTACTGTAAGAATATCAAGCTCTTTTGCGATGCGGGCAACAACGGGAGCTGCGCCTGTTCCTGTACCGCCGCCCATTCCGGCAGTTACAAAGCACATATCTGCACCTGTAAGAATTGCTTTGATTTCTTCAACTGATTCCTCAGCAGAGCGAGTACCGATAACGGGATTTGCGCCTGCGCCAAATCCTTTTGTTACCTTTTCACCGATTACAAGCTGAACGGAAGCATCGCTTCTTTTAAGTGCCTGTCTATCAGTATTTATAGCAACGAATTCAACGCCCTTAATATTTGTATTGATCATACGGTTAACAGCATTGTTACCGCCGCCGCCGACACCAATAACTTTAATATTAACGCCACTGTTCATGCTATCGTCATGTTCAAAAATCATAATTAATATCCTCCAAATTTCACAAAAATATATAGAAGTTCGTCCTTAATATATATAATAATATATTTTCGTAATATTTGCAAGAGTTTTTTTGTTTTTTTATTAAAAAATTTTATTTTTTTTGTTATTTTTCACAAAAATCAAATTCCTGACGGATATTTTCATCACTGACGTAACGCAAAACAGCTTTCTTCTTGTCTGTTGCATCAATAATTGCGTTATTCTCTCTTATAAAACTATCACTAAGACAAACCTTAAATGCCACGTCCAGTTTTTCTTCAACGTCGGACATAGCACCGACTATAAATTTATACTTCTTACCGACTACAAACGAGTTGTTATATTTATCGTCAACGTCAACGATATTAAGATCCTGATAAAATCCGTATTCCCTGATGATCTCTATCAATTCACTCGCTCTGTTTATATCTTCTCTTTCACAAACCGTACCTATTTCGCCTTCAAGAGCTTCTTCCAGCTTGATGAAAATACCCGTAAACCTATCATAGTCGGGCGCTTGTGATATAATTTCAAGAATTTCAAAATTATCATTTACATAGCAAAAGCCGTCCGCATGTGATACAAGATATATACTTTCAAACTCCTCAATTTCTATTTTTACTCTGTTGGGAAAATATGAATATACCTTAACACTTTTCAAATACGGAAAAGCAGATAAAATAGCATTTTCTGCCTTTTCTTCGTTAAGATAATACAGTCTTGCTCCCTTTTCAATTCCCGATGCCTCGATTATCTCGGCATAGGTATATCTGCTGTCCCCTGCAACCTCTATCTCACTCACTGAGAAAAACAGCAGAATAATTGAGGTTACAAGCGCAAGAGCAAGAGCGACCACAAGAAGTATCGCCAAAACGAGAATGACCTTACTTGCCTTTTTATGCTTTGTGTTTTTTTCCTTGCTTTGATTTATTTTTTCTTCCATATCATTTGTTTGTGAGCTTAATTATCTCATCAAAAATCAGCTTATTTGCATCAGTATTGGCAAATTGGGCAATACTGCGGCTGAGCCCTTCTCTCTTACCTTTGTCCTTTACAAGTTCGTTTACCGCATCTGCAAAAACCTTACCGTCAAGATCCTTTTCTTCGATAAGCACGGTAGCACCTGCATCTGCAAGAACCTTAGCATTTTTATACTGATGATTATCAACAACGTTTGGTGAAGGAATAATAAGAGATGCTTTTTTCATCATAGCAAGCTCTGATATAGTCATAGCTCCTGCTCTACAAATAATAACATCCGCAGCGCTCATTCTGACGTGCATATCGTGTATATATTCCATCATTGAAAGATTTTCGCATTCTTCAAGACCGGCTTCTTTGTACATCTGAGAAAACTCTTTATAGTACATTCTTCCCGTTGCAAGATGGCAAATCACCTTTTTCTCGTCCTTGCCGTGATTTTTCATATAATCAAAAACTATTTCATTCATTCTTTGTGCGCCAAGACTTCCGCCAAAAGCTAAAACGTAAGTTTCGTCGTCCTTGATGCCAAGTGTTTTTCTTGCTTCGTTATAGTCAAGCCCGCCAAATCCACCACGGATGGGGTTGCCTACGTGCATAACCTTCTCTTTATTTTTGATATAATTCTCCGTATCCTTGAAGTTTACAAGAATTCTGTCCAGATTGCCTTGAAGCTGCTTTATTGCAAGTCCCGGGCGGGCATTGGATTCGTGTGCCATAGTTGGAATACCCATTTTTGCAGCCATTTTAAGTGCGGGCCAGCATACGTATCCACCCGTACCGATAACAATATCGGGTTTGAATTCTTTTATTATCTTCTTCGCCTCAAACTGAGAAGTAACAGTAAGCAAAACTGCTTTTATATTCTTGGGAGATAGAGAACGGCTGATACCCATAATATTTACGTGATGAAGCTTATAGCCCTCTTTCGTAACGAGCGTATTTTCAAGTCCTCTTTCCGTTCCGACAAATTCAATCTCCGCATCGGGAATATTCATTTTTATTGTATTTGCTATGGCAAGTGCAGGATTGATGTGACCTGCCGTGCCGCCGCCCGTCATTAATACTCTCATATATTTTTCCTTCTTATTTTTTCTTGACTGTGCTGAATTTTGAAACGGAAAGGATTATTCCCATCTCAAATATTTGTAGTGCCAATGATGTACCGCCCGAACTGAAAAACGGAAGCGATATACCAGTATTTGGCATTGAATTTGTTACAACCGCTATATTCAGCGCCACCTGTAATGCCAATTTGAAGGTGAGACCAAACACAAGCAGTGATGAATATCTATCCGGCGCTCTTGCCGCAATCTTAAATCCGCGAATAATGACAAGAGCAAACAATCCGATAAGGAATACTGCACCGAAGAAACCAAGCTCCTCGCATATAATTGTAAAAATAAAGTCGTTTTGCGGCTCCGATATGTATCCGTACTTCTGACGGCTGTTTCCAAGTCCCGTTCCGAAAAGTCCTCCCGAACCGATAGCATACAATCCTTGAAGAGTCTGCCAAGCTGAACCGAGGGGATCGACCTCATCAATATTTATCCAGGTATTAACTCTCTCCTGCGCATAGTCGGACACGAGTATTAACAAGCATCCCGCTACGGCAACAGCACCGATTATGAGGAAAATCCATCTTGTTCGTGTTCCGCCCATATACATAACCGCAATACCTATCATACCGATAATCATTACGCCCGAAATATGCTTTTCCAGCATAACGAGAAGACAAATAAATCCGAAAATAAATGCAGGATAAAAAACACCGTATTTCAGTTCACTTTTCAGATTTTTGTCATTGATCAACTTCTTTTCATATTTGGACATATAGAACGCAAGCATCATTACAACACCCGTTTTTGCTATTTCTGATGGCTGAATGGTTATAAAACCGAGGTTTATCCATCTTTGAGCACCGTTGAATTCAGCGCTGATACCGGGTAAAGGAAGTAAAACAAGCAAAAGAAGAAAAGCTGATACAACATAAGTTACAGTTCCAAAGCATTTCCAGAACCAAGGACGTGCATTTATTACAAAAGGAATTGTAACTGCTGCCGCCGCAAGAGCAAAAATCAAATATCGAACTATAAAGTAGGTGCTGTCTCCAAATCTTTGCTCAGCATAAACGTATGTTGCACTGTATGACATTACTGCCCCAAAACAAAGCAAAAGGATTACATACACAAGAAAGCGTGTGTCCACACCGTTTCTATATATAACCCTTTCGTTTTCTCCTTCATCTGAAGGATTATGGTCGGGCGTGATAGCTTTGTGAAATGCCTCGTCATTGGCATAATTCTTCTCACGCCTTTTCTCCAAATATTCCTCTATTCTTTTTTTTATGCTGTTTTTATTGGAAGTCATAGGGGTGTTAGCATTTTTCTCTTTTTTCATACCCATACCTCCAAATAAATTATAGTGCAAAAAATGCCAAAGTACAAAATACAAGCGTTACAAGTGAAAAGATACATACTATCTTGATCTCACTCCAACCGCACTGTTCAAAATGATGATGGATGGGTGCCATCTTGAAAACTCTTATCTTTCTTCCGGAAAGCTTGAAAACTCCAACCTGAATAATGTCGGATGCCGCCTCGATAAGATAAATTATACCAATAAGAAAAATAATCATAGGTTCATCAAGCACAAATGTTGCACCCACAACAAGTCCGCCCAAAAAGAGTGATCCGGTGTCACCCATAAACACTCTTGCAGGATAGAAATTGTAAATCAAAAATCCTGCTGTGGCACCGATGAGAGCAGCACCGATAAGGGCAAGGATTTTCATATTGCTTGTAAATCCAACAACTGCAAAGAATATACCTACAACCAAGGTAACGGAGCTTGCAAGTCCGTCGATGCCGTCGGTGAGATTTACACTGTTTACAAAGCCGATAATAAGAACGAACGCAAATACGTAATAGAATGCTCCAAGTTCAAGGAATATACTTGTGAACGGAATATGGAGCGCAGTATTTATATTGCCCGTAAATCCCATTGCGGCAAGATAGATAATGGCTACAAGCGATTGAAGAACTATCTTCTGCTTTGCCGTAAATCCTTCGTTTTGCTTTTTCACGAGCTTTGTATAGTCGTCAAAAAATCCTATCATACCGTTAAGGGTTGCAAGTCCCAGCGCAAGTGCCAAAGGAATAAGCTCCTTAGCCGCACCGTTAACTGCAAAAATCACGGAAACAACTGCCATAACCGCCAATATTGCCATAATAAAGCAGATGCCGCCCATTGTGGGAGTACCTGCTTTATTCTTATGCCAACGGGGTCCGATTTCAAGAATTCTTTGTCCGACCTTGTGGCTTTGAAGTATCGGGATTATGAGCTTTTCAAGTATAACTGTCAAAATAAATATCGCAAGAGCGACCAATGTAAACTCAATAATCATTTTATTTAACCTCTTATTTAATTATGCAAGCTGAGCTTTTACGTAATTCAAAACGTTCTCGGCAGCAAGACCGCGGCTTGCTTTCACAAGAAGCACGTCTCCCTCTTTCAAAATGCCAAGGAGCTTCTTTGCCACTGCCTCTGCATCAGTTATGGGATTTCTGAATATCTGCTTTTCGCTCATACCGTTCTTAACTGCACCGTCAGCAAGATTTTCAGAAGAAAGCTCACCGTAAGTGAAAAGATAATCTGCTTTCTTTTCGGCAAGATATGATCCAACTCCTGCGTGAAGTGTGGCAGTTGTTGTTCCAAGCTCTCTCATATCGCCAAGAAGAGCTATCTTTCTGCCGCCCTTTACCTTTGCTGTGTCGTCAAGCACGTTAATTGCTGCGTTCATAGATTCGGGGCTTGCATTATAGCAATCCTCAATAACGGTAATTCCGCCAAACGTATAGATGTTCTGACGCATCTTTGCAGCACGGTAGGAAAGAAGTCCCTCACGAATGTCGGCTTCTGACATATTCATTTTAAGACCGATAGAAAATGCTGCCATAGCATTATAAACGTTATGTGAACCCGCAATGCTGATTTCAACGTCTTTATATTCACCGGCGGGTGTTCTAATATCGAAGATAAGTCCACTCTCGGTGTTTCTTATATTGCTTGCAAAATAATCGCATTCTTCATTTTTCATTCCGAAATAGCGAACGATATATCTTTCACTCTCGTGTCCTTGAAGCAAGGGCTCGTCACCGTTGAGGAAAAGCGTGCCTCCGTCTTTAAGACCTGCGGTGATTTCCATTTTCGCTCTGCGGATATTCTCTCTTGAACCAAGTGCTTCAAGATGTGAAGAGCCGATATTTGTTATAACTGCAACGTCGGGCTTTGCGGCTTCACTCATATATTCGATTTCACCAAGACCACTCATACCCATCTCGAACACAGCGGCATCATTATGCTGGCTGAGTTCAAGCATACTCATAGGCATACCTATTGTAGAGTTGAAGTTGCCCTCTGTTTTATAGAGATTGAATTTTCTGTCAAGAACTGATGAGATAAATTCTTTGGTTGTTGTTTTTCCAACGGAGCCCGTTACAGCCACCGTCTTTACGTCAACCTGTGATTTTACATACTCGGCAATATCACGGATTGCACGGATTGAGTCCTGAACGATAATAACTGCTACGCCTTTAACGTCAAGGGGTACTCTTTCAGCAATAACACAATGGCATCCCGCTTTAACTACGTTAGAAATATATGAATGTCCGTCAACTCGCTCGCCACGGATTGCAACGAACATTGATGTGTCGTCCGCCTCTCGTGAGTCGGTACAAACAGTTTCAAAAAGCACCTTGTGCTCACATCCCACGTTATATAAAGTTCCATTACAAATTTCAGCAACCTTATCCGCAGTAAGACGGCCAAGTCCAAGCTTAATCTTCATTGTTCATACACTTCCTTTCGTAGTATTGTTTATACAGTTCAAGTAAAATCTTGCGCTCATCAAAGGGAACTCTTCCCTGCGCATTTATTTCGTAATTCTCGTGTCCTTTTCCTGCAAGGAGAATTATATCTCCTTTCTTTGCAGTTGCTATTGCATATTCAATAGCTTTTTTTCTGTCGGGAATCACAACGAAATTATCATAACCGTTCATTCCTTCAAGAATTTCTTTTATTATTGAAAAGGGTTTCTCGCTGCGTGGATTGTCACTTGTGACTATCACAAAATCTGCATCTCTTGCAGCAATCTCACCCATTATTTTTCTTTTTTGCTTTTCCCGATCGCCGCCGCATCCGAAGAGCAAAACAACTCTTTGATCCGCTTTTTTGAAGCCGTTTGCTATCCTCAACAGCTTACAGAGTGCATCAGGTGTGTGAGCGTAATCTATAAAGGCCGCAAAGCCCCAACCCTCAAACAGCCCGATTTTTTCAAGTCGTCCTTTGACGCAATCGAAGCTTTTGAAGGCGTTCACTGCGATATTTTCATCTATTCCAAATTCAAAGGCACATAAGAGTGCTTGCATTGAATTCAAAACTGAGATTTCACCGGGAACCTTGCAATAAACGTCAATTTCTTTTTCTTGATTGTTTAATTTATATTTAACTCCTCGCTCGCCCAAATACTGAATATCATCTGCTCGCCAATCAGAGCAGCTGTTCAGTGAACAGGTCGTTTTTGCAGAGGAAGAAGCTTTCAAAATCAATTTTCCGTATTCATCATCAACATTTATTATTCCACGCTTGCACTTATCGAATAAGGTAAGTTTCGCCTTGAAATAATCTTCCATCGTCAAATGAAAATCGAGATGATCTTCGGTTAAATTTGTAAAAATTGCTATTTCAAACTCAATGGGTTCAAGCTTTTTCAACTTTAACGCGTGCGAGCTCGCTTCCATTATTACAACTTGCTTTCCAGCGTCCGAGATCCTGCGAAGCGTTGGATAAAGCTCCTCAGGATCGGGCGTTGTGAAATTTGCCGTGAAGTCTTGGGACTTTACAAGAAAGGACGAATGGTTTAGAGTCCCAATAACTTCACAGGGGATATTTGCATTTTCAAAAATATGCTTTATCATAACCGATACACTCGTTTTTCCGTTTGTTCCGGTTACTGCGATAAACTTTAATTCTTTTGTTGGCTCACCGCAAAAAACGTTCATCATTTTTGCAAGTGTTGCCCTTGTGTCACTCACTAAAATTGAAGAATGACACGAAAAATTTTCTTTTTCAATAACGACGGCACAAGCACCGTTAAGCAATGCATCGTCAATGTATCTGTGACCGTCCTGCTTTGTTCCTTCAAGGCAAACAAAGATATATCCTTCCTTTACCTTTTTGGAATTTGAGGTTATTCCCGATATTTCTGTATTTTTTAGATGATCGGGACAAATTATGTCTGATCTGTTGCAAATATCAAGAAGCTTCATAAAGCCCTCCTAAATGAGAAACTTTTTTAACTTCCTGTTATTCGTCCGGGTCTAAGTATCTGAACGTTATCGTTACCACCGTTCCGGGCGAAACCTTCGTTCCCGCAGGAATTGACTGTTCAATTACTATTGCGCCTGCGCCGCTTAAATAGTTATCCGTACCCTCTATACATATATTCAGCTTTGCGTTCATCAGCATCTGATTTGCCGCAAAAGCACCCTTGCCGACAAGGTCTGGAACGATCACCGTATCCTCGGGAACTGCATCACCCGTGTACAGAGTTATTATTTTATTCGTTCTGTCAATAACCGTACTGCCCTTCGGCACTTGGTTCGTAACGTAATCTCCGTCACCCTTGACAATAATTTCGTATTCGTAATCCTCAGCTTGAAGAATTGCTTCTTCAAGAGTCATACCCATAAGGTAAGGAACTTTAACGCTGTTGTCGGTTGAAACGTCCTTTTCAACACCGATATACGGGAGTATATCCTCCATAAGTGCGCCCATATACGGAGCAGCAATTACGCTTCCGTAAAGCACACCTTGGCTGGGCTCATCAACCATAATAAGAATTGCAATCTCGGGGTCGTCAGCAGGAGCAAATGCAACGCAGGAGCAAATGTAGGGCTCAACGTTATCAACACGAATCTCAGTTCCCTTTTTCTCACTCGTTCCCGTTTTGGCTGCGATTTTATATCCCGCCACATAAACGTTCTTCGCACCGCCGTCCCCCGAAACACCCTCTTCAAGAATGATTCCAAGCTGATCACAAACATCCTTACTGATGACCTGACGTTTGATTTCGGTTTCGTGCTGATACGTTACGTTTCCTTCCGTATCCGTAATCTGTTCAACAAGGTAGGGCTCAATGAGATATCCGCCGTTAGCCACGGCAGCTATTGCCATAACGTGCTGAATGGGTGTGATATTGAAGTTCTGACCAAATGCGTAAATCGCAAGGTCAAGATCCGTCATATCGTTTTGTGTCTTTATTACACTGTTTCCTTCGCCGGGAAGGTCAATTCCCGTTTTTTCGAGATAACCGAAGGATCTGAAATAATCGTAGAATGCTTTTTTGCCAAGGCGCTCACCAATCTCCATAAACCACACGTTGCACGATTGAACAAGTCCCTGCGGGAATGTCAGATCCCCGTGTCCGTCCGTAACGTGACAGTGAATTGTGTGTCCGAACAAATGGCGGTAGCCACCGCAAAATACGTAATCATCAAGCTGCACCTTGTTTTCTGTAAGTGCCATTGATGAAGAAACAACCTTAAAGGTTGAACCCGGGATATATGAATCCGAAACAGCTTTGTTTCTCCACATATCCATAAGATATTTTTGTCTTGTCTGGTCATATTCATCAGTTCCCTCAACAAGACCGTCTTCTATAAGAAAGTTTGAATAGTATTCGTTCAGCGTCCAGGGATCGTTAAGATCGAATCCCGGAACCGTTGCCATTGCAAGAATAGCTCCCGTTTTTACGTTCACCACTATTCCGCAGGCTCTGTTTTGCGCTCCGCACTCTGCAACAGTTGCAAGAAGCTGTTCTTCAAGACATTGTTGAATATATGCATCTAACGTTGTAGTAAGGTTACCGCCGTTTTGAGCAGGAATATAGCTTTCATATTCATAGGGCATCTCATTTCCGTAGGAATCCCGTGCCGTCACGTAGTATCCGTCAGTTCCCGCAAGAATTGAATCATACTGTGATTCAAGCCCGTAAATTCCGTCACCGTCGGCACTTGTAAAGCCGATAACAGAGGAACCAAGCTCATAATTGGGATAGTATCTTGTGCTCATTGCCTGGATATGAATCATATTTCCATAATCATTATCCTCAATGAACTTTCTTACCTCGTCGGTTTTTTCATCAACAACGTTCTTGGCTATCGTTCTATCGTGGTATTTAGTATATTCGGTATGCTTGTAAACAGTTTCATAATCAACACCCAGAATTTCGGATAATCCCCTTGAAATATCCTCTGCGTAGTTGACGTTCTTTCCGTCCCTGTCTGCCTTTTGCTGATTGCTTAGTATTGATGAGGGGGAAATGAAAATTCTGTAAGTAGTTATATTGGTGGCAAGAATATTGCCGTTTTTATCATAGATAGTTCCCCTCTCGGCTGCCACCGAGGTCTGAGTCGTTATCTGATCTATGACGTTCGAAAGATATTTATCGAAGTCAACCGTTTGTATCCAAAATATTCTTCCAAGGAGTATTGCGAACACAAGCAATATTCCCACAAGAACTATGGTAGCTCTTTTTAATCTTTCGTGACTTATGGATTGATTATTCATATCATCACGCTCCTTTTTCCAACTCGCCTTGTTCCATATAATGAAAATAAACGGTGAGAGCCGGATTCAAGCAAATGGGCCGTTGCTTTTGCTCCGTACCTTGTGCCTAACCTCCACGAAAGGCACTTGGCTTGCTCTTCACCGTTTTTCAAGTGTGGCAAATGGAAAGAAATCTGCCTTCTTTATATTATTCCAAGAAGGCGTTGTTTATGATTTTTCATTCAAATTGATGAAAAATCCAATCTATCAATGAGCGAAGTGAAACCTTTTCGGTCACCTCTTTTTCAAGCTCATCGGTTTTATTACTATTTATATATTCCAAGTTCACGTGCTCTTGACTTATCATTCCAAGCTCTTCTTTTGCGTATTCTTCAATATATGCTTCGGCATTTTTCTTATCAAGATCAGTGCGAAGCTCCGCAATTTCGCTGTCAAGCAGCGCAATCTTGTCTTCAAGATCGTTTTGCTCGTTCTTTGCGGAGCCCAAAAGCACCGCTGAGCCGACTATCATCAAAAGCGATATCGTAATAACTATTATTGCAAGTATCAATGTGGTGGGGAATTTTGTTTTTCCACCCTCTTTGATATTTTCAGTTTTTCTTTCTTCAAGAGGTATCCAGGTCTTTGCCGCTTCCCTTGCAACCTCTTTTATTCTTGCTGAGCTTGCTTTTTTCGGCTTTGAACTTTTCTTTGCTCTTCCCTCATTTTCGTTTGAGGTTTTGGGATTCGTTCTGTCCGCCTCAGCTTTAAGCTTAGCTTTAATATCATTTTGTGTATTAGCTTTTTTCATATTGCCTTTTTTTCCGTATCTCGCCTGATCGATTTCTTGAAGAACAACGTTTGTATCAAGCTCGACATTCGTATCGTGCAGATATTCACGGGATGCTTTATTTGCCCTTCTGGCATTGGTTCGCATTTCTATCTCACGTGATTTCTGCTCGATAAATTCCGGACTTTTATCATAGGTAGCGCCACGTCTGTCATATCTCTTAAAAAGTTCGTCAAGCGCTTTTTCGTGATTGTCGGCGTTTTGAACCTTTTTCATCGTGGAGCTTCCTTTCATTATATTTTCTCTGCTACTCTGAGCTTTGCGCTCTTTGAACGACTGTTAACAGCAAGCTCATCCTCGCTCGGAAGTATAGGTTTTTTTGTTATAATCTTAATTTTGGGTTTGTTTCCGCAAACGCATACGGGAAAATCCTTTGGACAGGTGCAACCCGCTGCAAGTGAATTAAAGGTCTGTTTAACGATTCTGTCTTCAAGCGAATGGAACGTGATAATCACAATGCGTCCGCACTTATTCATCATATTGACCGCCGCCTCAATTGTGGGAGCAATTACATCAAGCTCTTTATTAACCTCAATTCTTACTGCCTGGAATACTCGTTTCACCGAGTTCCACTCTTCCTTTCTTGCAAAAGAAGGAAGTGATTTTTTTATTATCTCAACAAGCTCACCCGTTGTTTCAATGGGTGCTGTCTCTCTTGCTTTGACAATACCCGAAACGATCTTGGGTGCGAATCGTTCCTCGCTGTATTCGTAAATGATTCTTTTAAGCTCATCAGCGGAATATTCATTGATAACGTTATAAGCGCTTCTTGCTGCCCTGTTATCCATCCTCATATCAAGAGGCGCATCTGCCATATATGAGAATCCTCTCTCAGCCGTATCAAGCTGATATGACGACACTCCAAGATCCAAAAGAAGACCGTCTATTTTTTCAATGCCGAGATTTTCAAGCACACTCCGGATGTTGGAAAAATTATCTCTTACAACCGAAACTCTTTTGCCAAAGGGCGCAAGTCTTTCGCTTACCACTTTGATCGCATCTTCATCCTGGTCGATCGGTATGAGCAATCCACCTTCAAGCTTTTCGGCTATTTTCGAAGAATGCCCTGCACCGCCCGCAGTACCGTCAACGTATATTCCGTTGGGTTTTATATTCAGATTTTCAATGCACTCATTCAAGAGCACCGAAAAATGTGAAAATTCATTCATAATTAAAGTCCGCAATCTTCAAGAGCTGAACGGAGTGCTTCCATATCCTGCTCTACCTGATTGTTTTCATAAGTTTCTTCTGCCCAGATCTCAGCGTAATCCCCGCAACCGATAATCACAGTTCCCTTCGTAATTGAAGCGAATTGGAGCATTGAGGGAGGAAGAATTATTCTTCCCTGACCGTCGGGAGAAACCTCGATTGAATTACCAATCAAGAAACGGAGTGCTTCTTCACTGGTCTTACGAGGAAGGAGCTTGATGGGAGCTATGTATTTTTCCCATTCGCTGTGGGAATAGATTTTGAGATAATTACCACGGATGCTTTGAGAAACAACGAATGTTTCGCCAAGTTCTTCACGGTATTTAGCAGGCACGAAAAGACGGTTTTTTGCGTCAACGTTATGCTTGAAATTGTTTGATAACATACCCTTTAACTCCTTTCATTGAGATGGGTGAAATCCTGAAATTCACCACTTTTAGTCACTTTCGTGGGTTTTTTCACCACGACGCATCACTATTATACTAAAAACAAATAAAAAATGCAAGTCTTTTTGCAAAAAAAGTCAAGAAAATTTATTAATTTTTTGTTAACAAATAATGTATTTTTCATTAATTTTTGATTTTGGGATAAAAACAGCTCCCTTTTCTCTTTTTTTGAGAAAAAAGGGAGCATTTTTTCAGTTTTCGTATAAATGTTAGTTACATGTGAAATCGGTTGAATTTGCAGCGTGGGGAACTCGCCCTACGTCAGTATTGTCTTCTCTTCTGTTGCGAAGCTCGGGTATCGGATTTTCAGCCACTTCAAAACGGTAATCCTGTCTGTGACGGCGAAGATAATTCTCAATAACGTTGTGGGAAGGAACCATCTGAACGGTAGGGTTCGATGTCTTTTGAAAATTGAAAAAGTCAGCATCTGTGGGAAGGCACTCCACTTTCTCATAAGTGTTATCCCTGCCGCTTGTATATTGAACAGTATCTGCAAGAATTTTTCTGACGTATTCAATGTTTTCGTGAAGCGAAATCGGTGCAGGAAATTCTCCGCAGGGGATGACCTGCTGCCACTGTTTGCCCTCGTATTTTTCAAGCAGCTCCCTCGCTCTGTGAAGATGCCCGATTTCCGTGCAAAGATTGTATTCCCAAAGACATTTTACGTATGGATCGGTTTCGGTCATCAAGCAGGACCAATAGAGATAGCACTCGCAATATTCGTGCCACAAAAGCATTTCAAGCCAGGTGGCATTCGGATCCATTAGTGACTCGTAATGTGTCACGTGCTCCTCTTCCACCATAGCGATCTCCTGATATAGCTTTCTTGCCATATCGTTTGTGGCAAAATTCGTCACGTTCATATAGTAGTTCATCGTCTGTTGCTCGGCTGCCGTGATTATCATTGTATCAAGTACCGTTTGCACGTCCGCAAGCTTTGAATTTATGCTTTTTCTTACGTTATCCTTGGGATATCTGTGGTGGGAAATAGTAGGTCGCCCGGGCATTATTTCCGTATATTTGCCGACAAGATGAGCAGGATCCGACCCTTCAGTCATATCCAAAAGATTTGAATAGCGGTACAGATGATCAAAATCCTCTAAAAGCGCAAAGTCAAGCGCCTTTTTTACGTTGCAATCCTTCTCCCTTTTTGCTAACTCGGCAGTAAGATCAACGGCTAACTGTTCATATCCGATCGTGTGTTCAAGGATTGTCTCGTTCGCAGGTTTCAAAAGCGAAACCTTGAGTTGCTGTTGCTTCTCAATTTCACGTGTCAGAGCAAGCTCTCTTCTCAGATCGTTGTCACCACAGTGACGGGCAAATTGATGCGAAAACCAATTCGCCTCAAATTCAGTTCCGTTCATCAAAATTATTCTGGTTTTGGTGTAGGGATTTACGTTTCTTTTATCATAGGAAAGTGGATACATTTCGCTCCAATTTAACAGAGCTCGCTCGGGATTTATTCCTTTTTCATTAAATGGATTCATATTTTCCTCCTTATTGTTTTTTCCATAATATAGTATGTTATTAAAGGCACAAATTATACTTGGTTCAATAAAATAGGGCTTTTTGAAAGTTACAGAGTAAAGATGCGGGGGCTTTTTTACAAAACCGCCCCCACGCCCCCGAAAAACTTTGATGGATTGGTTTGTGCTGATTTTGCGTAAATTTTCGATAATTCACGGGCGAATTATCGGTACGAACAAACAAATGCCCTTACGAAAATAAATTTTCGACGGTCATTTCTTTATCCGTACTACGAAAACCCCTCCTAACGGAGTGATTTTCTAAAATTTACTTACTTTGTACGAAGCCATAAGTTGTAAACTAAACTTATAATTTGTGCAAAATAATATCTTTTGTGCAAATAATGTGTCTGTTTGTATAGTAGCAAATCTACAATTTTGAGGGCGCCTGTTAAAATGCCCTCAAAATTGTTTTGTGTCAACTCGTTGACACGATTTGCGCATAATCTTGCCACGAAGTTCTATTAAAAAGCTTTTTGGTTCTTTTTCTCGAAAAAGAACAGAAACCCTTTTTTCTGTAACTTTTTTTCAAAAAGCGGCAAAACCTCTTTTTTGTAACTTCCTGATAAATCAAAATTTGAAGCTGACAAAAAAGCAGTTATATTCTTTGTTGCTTCTTATAATGGTCACTAAAATCTAATTGATTAAATGAATTATACCACAAAATCTCAAAAAAGTAAATAGGGCGGTTTGAAAAATCAAACCGCCCTTTGCGTTTATTCTTTATCTATTGATTCTGAGTTATCGATGGGAGCATCGTCATATGTCGTGCCTCTTGGAGCATTCATCATTCTTTCACGCTCTTCTTTTTCACGGCGGAGCTCTTCTTCAACCTTGCGGTGTTCTTCTTCCTCAGCTCTGCGTTTAGCTTCGTTTTCTTCTTTGCTTCTGCGCTCTTTTTCTTTAAGAATCTCGTCTATTTCCTCATAGGTGAGGTCATTTTCCATAGCTGCTTTGAACATATCTCCGTCCATAAACTCGCTTCTTAACAGGTAACCTGCGATAAGGTGGAGCTTATCAATATGCTCGCTGAGAATCTTTTTGCACTCCTCGTGCGCATTTTCAATAATTGAACGGATCTCGTCATCAATCTCAGCAGCGATCTTTTCGGAGTAGTTCTTGTTATTATTAAAATCTCTGCCAAGGAATACCTCGGTGTCGGAGTGTCCCGAGCCGTAAAGCACGGTTCCGAGCTTATCGCTCATACCGTATCTTGTTACCATATTGCGTGCAATCTTGGTTGCCTGCTGGATATCGGCAGACGCACCCGTTGAAATATCGTCAAGAACAAGCTCCTCAGCAACTCTTCCGCCAAGCGCAAGAATGATTTCATCAAGCATTTGCTTTTTGGTCATCGTGAAGGTATCCTGCTCAGGAATATTAACCGTTACACCGCCTGCATTACCCGAGGGAACTGTGGAGATGAATTTAACGGGATTTGTATGCTTGCAGTAGTATGAAGCAACTGCGTGTCCTGCTTCGTGATAAGCTGTGAGCTTATTGTCGGCAGCGGTTCTGACTCTGGTCTTTTTCTGGGGGCCCAGGAGAATCTTCATATACGATTTTTCAATATCGTCCATACCGATAAGGGATTTATTGTGCTTAGCTGCGTGGAGAGCCGCCTCGTTAAGAAGGTTAGCAAGGTCAGCGCCCGTAAATCCGATTGTACTTTGAGCGATCTTGTGGAAGTCAACTGAGCTTTCCATAGGTTTCTTTCTTGCGTGAACCAAGAGGATTGCTTCACGTCCCTTTATGTCGGGATAGCCGACCTTAACCTGACGGTCAAAGCGTCCGGGACGGAGAAGTGCGGGGTCAAGAATATCGGCACGGTTAGTTGCTGCGATAATGATTATACCCTCGTGTGAGCCAAAGCCGTCCATTTCAACAAGCAATTGGTTAAGGGTTTGCTCTCTTTCATCGTGTCCGCCGCCAAGGCCTGCGCCACGGTGACGTCCAACTGCGTCTATCTCGTCAATAAAGATGATTGCAGCGGGAGCTTTTCTTGCGGTTTCAAAAAGATCTCTTACACGGCTTGCGCCAACGCCAACGTACATTTCAACGAAATCGGAGCCGGACATTGAGAAGAAGGGAACACCCGCTTCGCCCGCAACTGCCTTTGCGAGAAGGGTTTTACCTGTTCCTGGAGGGCCCACAAGCAATACGCCGTGGGGAATTTTTGCGCCGAGTCTTGCAAATTTTTCGGGATCTTTAAGGAACTCAACAATTTCAACAAGCTCTTCCTTTTCTTCCTCAGCACCTGCAACGTCAGAGAAGGTTACTTTATTCTTATCGTTGGTGGGCATATGCGCTTTTGCCTTGCCAAAGCCCATCATACCGCCGCCCGCATTCTTGCTCATCTGCTTTGTGATGTACACAAAGAGGAATATCATAACGATGATCGAGAGAAGATTGGGGAGAAGTGAGAGCCACCAAGGGTATTCGTCAAGGGGCTCATAGTCAAAGGTGAGAAGATTGGAGTTATCGGCATACCTTTCAAAGAACACCTCGTTAAAGGTGTCAAGATCACTGAGCTTATAGCTGATCTTTTCGGTCTGAACTCCGATCACGTCCTCTTGCGTAAGAACACCCGGCTTTGATGTGTTATATATTGTAAGAGTAATAACGTTTTCGTTTGAAATATCAAACTGCTGAACTCTGTTTTCTTCAAAATAATGTACTATATCGCTGAACTTAATATCGTCACTGCTGCTTGGTGATCCGAGCATAGCAAACACAGCAACAAAGATGATCGCAATTAAAGCGATATAGAAAATAATGACCTTCAAATTACTTTTCTTCTTCATTAATAACCTCCGAATATATGTTAGAAATTAGTTTTCAAAATTAATCGAGATACGATAAAAGCTGTCACCGTTCTTGATTTTTCCCCTTTTTATACGGTCGCACACGGTGACGGTGGGAATCCATAAAATCTCATCATTGACAACAAGCAGTGGCAGTTTTCTTCGCATATTCAGCGGGATCTTTTTCTCGCTGATAATTTTTTTAACTTTTTTGTTCATTTTTCCCGAAAAAATCAGATCACCTTCGTTTTTGGAACGGAAAAATGCGTCATTTTCAATAATATCACATTTTACATCCAAAAAAACGTCGGATCTTGCCGTGCTTTGTTCGGGATTTTTTTCAATGTCAATAATTATGCCGTTAGGCAGCTTGAGTTGACCTTCCGCGAAAGGAACACAAAAGGACTCGTCATTAATATATTCTTTATCATTTGCAAAAACAAGAGCAGCATTCTCAATTTTTGCGGCAATATTTTTAGGCAGAGAAACCGAGGAATGCGCACGTCCCTTATTGCAAAGCTCCACAACGTCGTTTATATGCGTGCTTTCAAGAGAGATTCCATTCGAACACTTTGAAAATGCAAGTAGTAAAACACGTGCTTTGATTGCTGTGTGCAAATCGTTGAATTTTGATAGGGGAATATTCGGTTTGCACTCGTTTTTCAGAAAATCCTGAGCCAAGCTTTCAATCAAATCGTCGGCATCTGCAGCACTTTTAGAAAGTCTGCTGAAAACATTTTCAAGATTTGGTTGAATCTCACGCATTTTGGGGGTGATAAAAGTACGAATAAAATTTCTTGCGTATTCTGTGTCGGTATTTGTGCTGTCATTTACAAATTTGATATTATTTTCCTTGCAGTATGAGAGAATCTCCTCTTTTTGCGCGTGTAAGATCGGTCGTACCAAAAACAGTCCGTCTGAAAAGTTCCTGCACTCTTTGATTCCGCAGAGCCCCGAGATAGAGCTGCCTCTCAGAACGTGAAGCATAATGCTTTCGATCTGATCCTCGCTGTGATGCGCTGTTACAAGAATGGGAATTTGATTTTCACGCATTACCTTTTCCAAAAACTCATATCTTCGCTCTCTCGCTTCTGCTTCAATACTGTTTCCGCTTTCTTTTGAAAGCAAGGGAATATCTGCTGAGCCGAGGTGGAAGGGAACGTCAAGACTTTTGCAGATATTCTCGCAAAACTCAGCATCACGCTCTGCCTCATCACCTCGTATTCTGTGATTGAAATGCGCTGCGTGAAGTGAATAACCGAGATTTTTTGAATCTTCCTTCAATATATGCAAAAGTGCGCTTGAATCAGCACCGCCCGAAAAAGCGACAAGCACGGGAGCGTTTTCAGAAAGGGAAGCAAGTATATGGGGGGAGGTAAAGGACATTTTGTGTTGCTTTTTCATTTTTCTCCCCCTTTTGCATAGATTTATTCCTGAATATTGTCGGCAATAGTACGGAATTTAGTGTACTGACCTATCCAGCCCATTTTTACAGTACCCGTTGAGCCGTGACGGTTCTTTGCAATAATAACCTCGGCAATATTGGCGGAATCGTTCTCGCCCGGTGTTGCGTCGGTCTTATAGTATTCGTTTCTGTAAAGGAACATTACAACGTCGGCATCCTGCTCGATCGCACCCGAGTCACGAAGGTCGGAGAGCATCGGCTTTTTGTCCGTTCTCGATTCGGGTCCACGGGAAAGCTGAGCACAGCAGATAATGGGAACCGAAAGCTCCTTTGCCATAATTTTAAGTGAACGTGAAATCTCTGCAACCTCTTGAACACGGTTGTCAATTCTTCTGTCACTCTGCATAAGCTGGAGATAGTCCACGATAACAAGACCGAGGCTGTCAACTCTGCGCAGCTTTGCCTTCATTTCGGTAACGGTAAGTCCCGATGTGTCGTCGATAAGAATATCACAGCCCGCAAGACGTGAGCTTGCGTCTGCAATTTTCTCCCAGGAGTCGCTTGAAAGCTTGCCCGAGCGAAGCTCGTGGCTGTCAACAAGCGCCTCGCTTGAAAGAATACGTGAAACAAGCTGCTCTGCGCTCATTTCAAGAGAGAACACACAAACCTTTTTTCTCATACTTTGCGCAACGTTGGTTGCGATATTAAGTGCGAATGAGGTTTTACCCATACCGGGACGTGCGCCGACGAGAATGAGATCGGAATTACCCATACCCACAAGAACTCTGTCAAGACCTGAAAAACCGGTGGGAGTTCCGTGCGCTGCGTCGGGATTTACCGAAAGCTCGTGCAAATTGTTATACACGGAGCCCAAAACGTCACGGATATGTCTGAAATTTTTTGTATCCCTTCCTTGTGCTATTGCAAAAATCTTACTTTCTGCAAGCTCAATTATGCCGGAGGCGGATTCCTGCTCGGAATATGCGCTTTCATTTATTTCTCCGCAAACCTCGATAAGCTGACGGAGTGCGCTTTTTTCCTTTACGATCTTTGCATAGTCCTTAACGTTAAGGGAAGTGGGGGCTACGTCAACAATGGTCTTTATGTAGTCCTCGCCGCCGCTTTTGTCGTATATGCCCTTGTGAACGAGCGTGTCGATAAGAGTGACTACGTCGATTTCACGGTTGGTCATAAAAAGCTCGGTAGCCGCAAGATATATTTGTTTATGCTCGGTGATATAAAAATCGTCCGCTTTAATAAGATCCGCAACCTCGTTAATGGACTCGGGATCGATAAGGATCGAGCCGAGGAGCGATTGCTCAGCCAAGAGAGAAAACGGGAGCTTTTTGTTAAGTTCTTCGTTCATAATAACCTCTTTTATTTAGGTGAAACCTGTACTGTAATTGTGCCTACGATCTCAGCACCATAGAGTTTGACCTCTACCTTATACGTACCAAAGGTTTTGATGCTTTCATTCATTACTATTTTCTTTTTGTCGATATTGATTCCGTGGTCTTTTGCAAGTGCCTCGGCAATATCCTTGCTTGTTATCGTACCGTAAAGACGTTCGGTTCCGCCGCCTGCCGCAATAACAACGGTGGTTTTGCTGAGCTTGTCGGCGATTTCATTTGCCTGCGCCTTTGCCACTTCGATTTTATGGAGGTTTGCCGCCTCTTTATTCTTTGCTTCGTTAACTGCCTTTGCATCGGCGATTATTGCGAGCTTCTTGGGAAGAAGAAAGTTTCTTGCATATCCGTCAGAAACCTCAATGATCTGGTCCTTTTTGCCTTGGCCCTTAACGTCCTGTGTCAACATTACTTTCATTGTGATATTAACTCCTAATCTGTAAAATTATATAATCTGAACCTTAAAAAATTCTAAAAAATGTTATTCTTCGGCAAAATATTCATCAATAGCATCCTTCAAACGATAAAGAACGCTCTTCATATTTGTTCCGAGAATTGCTGCCGCAGCAGAGTCGAAATGACCGCCGCCGCCCATCTTTTCAAGAATGAGTTGAACGTTTATCTTGCCGTTGGAACGGGCAGAGATGTGAATTTTGTCATTTATTGTAACGAGTGCGAAGGAAGCGTCAACTCCTCGAACAGTAAGGAGCTTGTCAGCCGCCTTTGCCGCAGCAACTCTGTCAAAGTCGGGATCGCTTCCGTCACTTTCGGTGATGGCGATTCTGTCAAGGTACATGGTGATATTGGAATTGAATTTCGCCTCGCTCATAAAGTCATCAAATTCTTCGTGGAAATAGCTTTCGGCAATTTCGGAGTTAGCACCCACGCCA
This sequence comes from Eubacteriales bacterium, assembly GCA_045606265.1. Classification (GTDB taxonomy): domain Bacteria; phylum Bacillota; class Clostridia; order Oscillospirales; family CAG-272; genus RGIG4608. Next base: position 17,386 of record JAZURO010000217.1, on the reverse strand, counting down.
CGAAGGTACATAGCAGCCGAGAAGGTCTTTGTACCCGTTGTTTTAACGAAATTCTTTGTGTCAACCATAATGCCCGCAAGAAGAAGATTTGCCTCTTCCTTGTAGATTGCATCAGTGGGCAGGCACTGTTCAAGAATTCCGGTTATCATTTCTGAAGCTGAGGAAGCAGATGGGTCGATAAGAGCCAAGAGGGGCTCGATTTCAAATTCCGCAACCTTTCTGTGGTGGTCGATAACGATAAAATTAGATACATTGTTTGCCACGTCGGGAGATTCAAGAATATTGAAATTGTTTGCGTCAACTATGATAAGGAGAGTGTCCGATTTTATCATATCAAGTCCCGCTTCGGGAGAGATGAATACGTTTTTGTATTCCTCAATCATAAGGAGCTTTTCCGTACACGCTTTGAAATTCTTGTTTTTAGTATTCATAATGATTCTGGGACTGAGTCCGCAGAACATACAAAGTCGTGCAATACCGACGCACGCACCGATGGCGTCAAAGTCGGGATTTGCGTGTCCCATAATAAGAACGTTGCCTGCGTTTGCAATATATGACGTGAGCTGAGTTGCAAACACTCTTGCAAACGAACCGGATTTCTTCTGAACACCCTTTGTTTTACCGCCGAAGAAGATAACGTCCTCTTCTGTTTTAACTGCTACCTGGTCACCGCCTCTTTGAAGAGCAAATTCAAGCGCCGAAAATGCGTTCTTTTCCTTTTCTTCAAACGTATCTCCCACAAGGGAGATACCCATTGAGATTGTTACGGGTACGGAGCTGTCGCCAAGGCGCACGTTTCTTATCGTTTCAAGAATGTCAAATTTGTTCTCTGCACATTCCTTGTATTTTTCCTTTGCAAATACCATTATGTATTTGTCGCGGTTGTATTCTCTGATAAAGCCGTCCATTTCATTTGCAAACTTTTTAAGAATTTCTTCTATCTCGTTTGCGGCGGAACGGTAATTTACACGAACGTATTCGGCAATTTCGGTGAGGTTATCAAGCACGATATGAGCTACAACGGGTGCCTCTGCCTCGGTTTTTGCAAGGAGATGAGCATACTCGGTATAGTCTGTGAAGGTGATGAGATAATACTGATTTTTGCCGAGAGTGTGGCGGTAGATCTTTGCAATATAGTTTCTTTCGTTGATAACTACGTCCATAGAGCCCTGGTCGTTATTTGTACTGAGGGCGCCCTTGGGAAGAGTTGCTATAAGGTCTTCGATACCGACTTCGCAAATGTCATTAAAATTCTTTTGCAAAAGACTTGTGGGGATATTGAATATATCGTGAGCGCCCTTTGAGCACCAGGCAATAATTCCGCTTGGAAGTGTAAGCACGCAGGGAAGGTCAACATCCTTCATCATACCCGTCATCGCCTTTTCCATCTGAAGCGTTTTTTCGTTAAAGCTCTTTTCAAGCTCTCTTCTTCTCTTATAGAAAATCAAAACGATTGAAATGAATATAAGGTTGATGCCGAAGATCAGGGCGCCGAGCCAATCGGGGTAATCCTCCACAAAAATATTTATCATTGCATAAAGGCCCATAAAGATGGTGCTGCTAAGCAGACACATCCATAAAAGCACGTTTGATTCTGTGAAAACACGTTTATCTTTGTTTCTACTCATTGGATTAATCTCCTTTGATCGTAATTAAATGATTATTTTGAAGGCATAATTTGGCATTCTAATAATCTTCCTATAATTATAGCACGAAAAAGTCTTTTTGTAAACATAATTTTTGAATATTTATATATAAATATTAGAAAAAGCAAAAAAATTCAAGAAAAGTGCAAAAAACTATTGCAAAAGAAAAAAAGATGTGTTATAATAGGGCATACTAAGCTGAGAGTGGGTCCCAAAACGACCCACTCTTAATTCTTGAAAAGGCAGATTTGCAGATATGATTAAGAAAAATATTGCAGGCACGGTGCGTGATATTGTTGCTCCCGTGGCACAGGAAATGAACATTATTCTTTGGGACGTTGAGTTCGTTAAAGAGGGTTCAAAGAAAATTCTCAGAATAACCATTGACTCTGACGAGGGAATTGACATCAATACCTGTGAGAAGTTTCACAGAACGATCGATCCAATGCTTGACGAGGCAGATCCCATCGACGAGGCGTATTACCTTGAATGTACCTCACCCGGTCTTGAAAGGGAGATCAAAACCGACGCACATATTGAAATGTGCTGCGGCGAAAAGGTTGAGCTTAAGCTCTATGCTCCAAGAAACAATTCAAAGAGCTTTGTGGGAATTCTCAAAGGTCTTTCTGATGAGGGAAAAATTGTTGTTGATATAAACGGCGAGAGCTTGGAATTTGAAAAAAATGAAGTTGCAAAAATACACACAGTTTTTGATTTTTAATTAAGGAGATTTGTTACAATGAACAAGGAATTATTCGCTGCCCTTGATATGCTTGAAAAGGAAAAGGGCATTTCCAAAACCTATATGTTTGAAAAAATAGAAGCGGCCCTCGTTTCCGCATTCAAAAAGGAATACGGCACAAATGCCAACGTTCGCGTTTTGATTGACGAAAAGAAAGAGGACATAAAGGTATATTATCAAAAAGAGGTTGTTGAAGTGGTTGAAAATCCCGAAACGCAGATCTCTCTTGAAGAAGCTAAGAAGATTGCTAAGAAATATACACTTGGCTCTTTTGTTGAAAAAGAGGTTAAGCCCAAGAATTTCAGACGTCTTTCTGCGGGAGCTGCTAAATCGGTTATCATTCAGGGTATCCGTGAAGGCGAAAGAAAGGCAATTCAGGATGCTTACGAAAATCAAAAAGAAGAAATCATCACTGCTACTGTAAGTAAGATAAATCCCGAAACCGGCTCTGTTCTTGTTGAAACGTCCAACGGTTTTGCAACTCTTTTAAGAGGCGAGCAGATTCCCGGTGAGATTCTTACCATCGGTGACAAAATTATGGTGTATATTCTTCACGTTAACAAAGAGGGCAAGGGACCTATCGTTACACTCACCCGTACACACTCAGGACTTCTTAAAAGATTGTTCGAGCTTGAAATTCCTGAGGTTACAGACGGTGTTGTTGTAGTGAAGAGCGTTGCTCGTGAAGCTGGATCACGTTCAAAAATTGCAGTTCTTTCAAGAGATCCTGACGTAGATGCTGTCGGCGCTTGTATCGGTAATCACGGTATGAGAATCAACTCCATCGTTAAGGAGCTTGCGGGCGAAAAGATTGATATTATCAAGTACAGTGAGGATCCCATCGAGTACGTTAAGGAAGCACTTGCACCCGCACCCGTAGTTTTTGCTGAAATGTTGAGTGACAACAGCTGCAGAGTTGTGGTTAAGCCCGAATATCTCTCACTTGCCATCGGCAAAGAGGGACAGAACGTTCGTCTTGCTGCAAAGCTCACAGGTCTTAAAATAGATATCAAGTCAGAATAATTACTTATGGAACAAAAAAAGAAGATACCTCTTCGTCAGTGCGTGGGATGCTCTGAAAGAAAGCCCAAGGGCGAGCTTTTGAGAGTGGTCAGAACTCCTGAGGGGGAAATAGTTCTTGACAAAACGGGAAGAAAAAACGGCAGGGGCGTTTATCTTTGTCCCAACACAAAGTGCTTTAACAAGGCAAGAAAGAGTGGCCGTATTTCCACCCATCTTGAAACGGAAATTCCCGCAGAAGTCTTTGAGGCGCTTGAAGCGGAAATAGCACGGGGCGAATGATGGATAAAAGAATTTTAAGCTCGCTTGGCCTTTGTTCTAAGGCAGGAAAGCTGATTTTCGGCGTTCCAATGATAATCGAAGCGATGCAAAAGGGAAAAAAGACTTATCTTGTGCTTGAAGCAGGGGATACGTCGGATAATACACATAAAAAAATTACCGATAAATGCTCATTTTACGGTGTTGAAAAAATAAGACTTGACTTTGACGGCATACAAATTGCCGAAGCGGTCGGAAAAAGCTCATCCTTGGCGGCAATAGCCATAACGGACGAGAGCTTTTACAAGATGATTAAAAAATATTTTGATTAAATTTATTGAACGGTTTTATTCAAAAAACGGAATTTGGAGGTACTATGGCAGCAAATCCACAATTTAAGGTAAATCAATTAGCAAAGGATTTGGGAATTAAAAGTAAGGAGATCGTTGATGCTCTTGCACAAAAGGGTATTACTGTAAAAACGCAGGCGTCCTTGGAGGGCAGAGAATTCGATATTCTTATGGAAACTCTCACAAAGGAGAATCAGATAAAGGATATTGATTCTTATATCTTTGGCGATACTTATATTCCCTCAAAGATTCAGGCTGCAAAGGAAGCCGAAGAGGCAGAAAAGAAGGCGGCTCAAAAGGCAGAGGCGGAGGCAAAGGCTAAAGCAGAAGCTGAAGCTAAGGCGAAGGCCGATGCAGAAGCAAAGGCTAAGAAAGAAGCTGAGGCAAAGGCAAAAGCAGAAGCAGCCGCAAATGCGAAGGCAGAAGCCGAAATGAAGGCAAAGGCCGAGGAATACAAGCGCCAGGAAGCAGCAAGAGTTGAAAAATCCAAAAACCAACCAAAAACCGAAAACAAGACTAATCAGCAGGCAAGATCTGATAACCGTTCACAGAATAATCCTGCAAGAAATCAGGAAAAGTCACAGACGCAAAAGCCCCAGAACGACAGAAATGTTCAGGGACAAAAGCCCCAGGGTGATAGATTTGCTAAGCCCTCATTTGACAGAAACGCTCAGGGTCAAAAACCCGCAAGAGAGCAGGGTGGATTCAATAAAGGCGGAGATAAGGGCGGCTCTTATCAGCAAAAGCCCTTTAATCAGCAGAATAAGAAGTCACAAAGCAATAACGGTGGCTTTGGAAGAGATAAGGACGAGGGCAACCAGAATGCTCCAAAGGAACATTTCAAGCCCACTGCTATCGTGCGTGAGCAGACTGCAAAGGGTGAAAAGGGTGTAAGAAGCACCACAACCCGTGTTGTTGATATGAGAGGTTCAAGCTATGATGCGTCCAAATACGACGAAAAGCTTGATAACTATGTACCGGATCACGTAAAGGACATTCGTGGCGGCAACCAGAAATTCAGTAAAAAAGGTCAGCAGCAGAATAATAAATTTGATAAGAACAAGAAGCAGCAGGCGCCCGTTGTTGTTAAAAAGCAGCCTGTTAACATTACCGTTCCCGATGAAATCTCGGTTGGCGAGCTTGCATCCCGTCTTAAAGTTACTGCGGGTGAGGTCGTTAAACGCCTTATGATGATGGGAATGATGGTTACCGTTAACCAGGTTATTGATTTTGATACAGCATATCTTATTGCCGACGAGCTTGGCGCTGTTGTTACCAAGGAAGTTGTAGTTACTATCGAAGAAAAATTGTTCGACGATACGGTTGACACGGAAGAAACTCTTAAAGAACGTGCCCCCGTTATTTGTGTAATGGGACACGTTGACCACGGTAAGACCTCTCTTCTTGACGCAATCAGAAATACAAGCGTTACAACTGGTGAAGCAGGCGGTATCACACAGCATATCGGTGCTTACAGCGTTAAGATAAACGATAAGCCCATTACCTTCCTTGATACTCCCGGTCACGAAGCGTTTACCTCCATGCGTGCAAGAGGTGCAAACCTTACGGATATAGCAGTTCTGGTAGTTGCCGCAGACGACGGTATAATGCCCCAGACCGTAGAAGCTATCAACCACGCAAAAGCAGCGGGTATTGATATTGTAGTAGCAATTAATAAAATGGATAAGCCCACTGCGGATCCCGACACGGTTAAGCAGGAGCTTACACGTTATGATCTTGTTCCCGAGGAATGGGGCGGCGACGTTATTTGCGTTCCCGTTTCAGCTAAAACTCATAAGGGTATTGAGGATCTTCTTGAATCAGTTCTCCTCGTTGCCGAGGTTAAGGAGCTTAAAGCTAATCCCAACAGACACGCAAAGGGTATCGTAATCGAAGCTAAGCTTGATAAGGGCAGAGGTCCCGTTGCAACGGTTCTCGTTCAGAACGGTACGCTTCATAACGGTGATATTGTTATCGCAGGTACTGCTGTTGGACGTGTAAGAGCTATGACGGACCACAACAGAAGAACGGTTAAGGAAGCAGGACCTTCCGTACCCGTTGAGATTATCGGTCTTGCTGACGTTCCCGTGGCTGGTGACGAATTTAACGCAGTTGCCGACGAAAAGATGGCTCGTGAACTTGCCGAGCAGAGAAAAGCACAGGCAAAGGAAGAGCTCTTCAAGGCGAATGCAAGAGCAAATCTTAACGATCTCTTCAATCAGATTTCCGAGGGTATTAAGGATCTTAACGTTATCGTTAAGGCAGACGTTGACGGTTCAGCCGAGGCAGTTCGTGCATCCTTGCAGAAACTCTCCAATGAGGAAGTTAAGGTCAGAGTTATTCACAGTGCAGTTGGTGGAATTACAGAGGGTGACGTAATGCTTGCGGCAGCTTCAAATGCGATTATCGTTGGATTTAACGTGCGTCCTGACAAGGGCGCGATGGATTCAGCCGACAGACAGAACGTTGAGATCAGAACCTACCGTGTAATTTACGAATGCATTGAAGAAATTACTGCGGCTATGAAGGGTATGCTTGCTCCCAAGTTCAAGGAGGTTGTTCTCGGTCACGCAGAGGTTCGTCAGACAATTCGCGTTCCCAATGTCGGTACAATCGCGGGCTCGTATATTACTGACGGTAAGGTTACAAGAGCAAGTGAAATCCGTGTGGTTCGTGACGGTATTGTTATCTTCGAGGATAAGATCAGCTCACTTAAAAGATTTAAGGATGATGCAAAAGAAGTTGCAAGTGGCTATGAATGTGGTATCGGACTTGAAAAGTTTAACGATATCAAGCTTGGCGATATTCTTGAAGCATTCATTATGGAAGAAATCAAAGATTAATATAATTAACGGCAGGTCAAATCGACCTGCCGTTTTTTTGGAAGTTTCCGACTGAAAACGTGGGGGCTTTTTTGGAAAGTTACAAAATAAGAATGTGGGGACATTTTTGAAAAACTGTCCCCACGCCCCCGAAAAACTTTAATAGATTTTTATTGTGTCGCCGTAAAGCTTGTGCTGACTCGACTTGATTTTGCGCAAATCGAGCATTGAAATTCTGCGAATATTCAATGCATTGTTATTTTCGTGTATGAACACGAAAAAACCTCGATTTGCTACTGCTTTGCATAGACGTGAACTATTGGGTTAACGATATGTTCGCACTCGCATTGTGCTATTGTTTCGTCCACCTTTTCCACTATGTTCGCACTAACCCAATCTATAAAAAAGTTTTACCCCGCTTTTTCAAAAGCGGGCGAGGGTACGGGGCGAGCAGCCCTGTATTCAGCGTTTCTTTTGTTAGCTTTTCTTTGCGCTTATACCGTCAAAGAAAAGCGGCTAACAAATCTTGCTGTCAAAAATTGCCTTGCTTTTGTAACAGACGCACGAGGTGCGCCCCTACAATATGTGCAGTGCGAAGCCGTATAAATTGAGCAAAACAACACCTTTCGCACAAATATTATGTCTATTAACAGAGCAGCAAATCACAGGTTTTCGAGGGGAGGAGAAAACCATTATGTGTCAACTCGTTGACACGATTTGCGCAAGATTTTGCCACGAAGTTCCATTAAAAAGTTTTTGCGCCACTTTTTTCAAAAAGTGGCAAATCTCAATCTCTGTAACTTTTTGCAAACAACATCTTTCGCACAAACATTACGTCTATTAACAGAGCAGCAAATCCTCAATTTTGAGGGCGCCTGTTAAAATGCCCTCAAAATTGTTTTGTGTCAACTTGTTGACACGATTTGCGCAAAATCTTGCTACGAAGTGCTATTAAAAGCTTTTTGGTTCTTTTTCTCGAAAAAGAACAAGAAAGTTCTTCTTTGTAACTTTCTCAAAAAGTGGCAAATCCCTATCTTTGTAACTTTTCTCGAAAAAGAACGCTACAACAAAATGTTGACAATTGCAACTCATTATGTTATCATTATAATAGATAAATGTTTATTTAAGAGAGGTGACACAATGGCAAAACCTATCGAAGAGATAAGCACGGCGGCGCTTGCATATCTCGGTGACAGCATAATTGAGCTTTGCGTGCGTGAGATGCTTGTTCAAAAAGGAGTATCCTCTGCAAAAAATCTAAATTCGACAGCGCTTCTTTTCGTTAAGGCGGAGGCGCAGGCAGATGCTATTAAAACGGTATTGCCCCTTCTTACGGAAGAAGAAAATGCCGCATATCGCAGGGGCAGAAACATTGGTCACACCAACACACCCAAAAGCGCAACCGTTGGTCAATACCGAATGGCAACGGGCATGGAGGCGCTTTTCGGCTATCTCTATCTGAAAGGCAGAAAAGATAGAATCAACGAGCTTTTCGCCATCGCTTACGAAGAAAAAATCAACGCAATAGAAGTATAAGGAGAAACGTTATGAGCAATCCAAAAATCAGAATTAAAGTTGAGGGCTTTGGCGATATTTGTGCCGAGCTTTATCCCGAAATCGCACCTATCACGGTTGAAAATTTTATGAATCTTGTGAAGGACAATTTCTTTGACGGACTCATCTTCCACCGTGTTATTCCAAGATTTATGATACAGGGCGGCGGATTTGACACGGGCTTTGAGCAGAAGAAAGCAAAATCCATAAAGGGCGAATTTCGTTCAAACGGAGTTAAAAACGACTTGAAGCACGTGCGCGGCGTTCTTTCTATGGCGAGAACGAATATGCCAAACTCCGCATCAAGCCAATTCTTCATTATGCACGCAGACTACCCCTCTCTTGACGGTCAGTACGCTGCGTTCGGCAAGGTTTATGAGGGACTTGACGTGGTTGACAAAATCGCAAACGTTCCCACAACAACAAGAATGTGGTACTACGAAAACTGCCCAAGAAAAGACGTGGTTATCACAACTATTGAGGAAATTAAAGAATAATGGCTAAGAAAACCTTAAAGGGCGGTGCCCTGCTCTCTCCCCTGCCTCCGACGATGGTCACCTGCGGTGATATGGAAAACGCAAACATCATCACTATCGGCTGGACGGGAATTCTTAATACAGCACCCCCAAAAACATATATTTCGGTACGCCCGACAAGACATTCCTATAACATAATCAAGGAAAAGGGAGAGTTTATCATCAATCTCACTCCCGCCCGCCTTGCAAAAGAGGCGGATTATTGCGGAATCTACACGGGCAAAAAGGTCAACAAGTTTGAAAAATGCAAGCTGACTAAGGTCAAGGGCACCGAGGTCGATTGCCCTATGATCGAGGAATGTCCCATATCTATCGAGTGCCGTGTCACCGATATTATTCCACTCGGCTCACACGATATGTTTATGGCAGATATCCTCTGCGTAAATGTTGACGAGGATCTTTTTGACAAGGACGGAAAAATGCGCTTTGACAAAGCAGACCTTATTGCATACGCCCACGGAGAATATTTCCAGCTCGGCAAAAAAATAGGCACTTTCGGTTTTTCAACCAAGAAAAAGAAGAAAAAGTCGCATCCAATTAAAGCAAAATAGCTTAATATAAAAATACATATTCAGCCCTCCCCTGTGGGGAAGGCGATTTTAACTTTTTAACCAGAAAGAGAGGTAAATAATATGCTTCAAACAGAAGGTAAACAATATCACATTCCCGCAGCCCCCGGTGAAGTGGGCAAATACTGTATTCTTCCCGGCGACCCCGGAAGATGCGAAAAAATCGCTAAATTCTTTGACAACCCCACGTATCTTGCAACAAACAGAGAGTATTGCATCTGGAACGGCTATCTCAACGGCGAGATGGTGAGCGTTTGCTCAACAGGTATCGGTGGCCCCTCAACCGCCATCGCTGTTGAAGAGCTTGCGGCAGTCGGTGTTGAAACGTTCATTCGTGTCGGCACCTGCGGCGGAATCGATCTCGACGTTAAGGCAGGCGATATAGTTATCGCAAACGGTGCAGTTCGTCAGGACGGAACGTCCCTTGAATACGCACCTGCAATCTTCCCCGCAGTTCCCACAACTGACGTTCTTTTTGCACTCTGCGAGGCGGCAAAGGGAGAACAACACGACAGCCACGTCGGTGTAGTTCAGGCAAAGGACTCCTTTTACGGTCAGCACAGACCTGCAAAAATGCCCACAGCTCCACAGCTTCTTGCTCAGTGGGATGCTTGGAAAAAGCTCGGCGTAAAGGCATCTGAAATGGAATCAGGCACACTTTTTGTTGTCGGCTCGCTTCTTAAAGTTCGCTCGGGCGCAGTTTTCTCGGTTGTTTGGAACCAGGAAAGATTTGATGCAGGACTTGACACGGACGACACGCACAACGTTGATACAGAAGCTGCAATCAGAGTTGCAGTTGAGGCAATCAAGCTCCTTATCGAACAGGATAAAAACAAATAATCAAGAAATAACAAAAGGCACTCTGTTGAGTGCCTTTTTGTATTTTATTTATTCGCTTCACGTTTGAACTCGCTGACACTTTTGCCATAGAGCTTTTTGAAAATTCGGCTGAAATATGCGGGGTCGTCAATTCCTACCATTTCGGCTGCCTCGTATGCGTGAAGCCCGAAGCGCTCGATATATATCTTTGCAAGATTCATTCTGTAAGAGGTCAGATAGTCGATAATCGTGGTTCCCTTCACCTGCTTGAAAATTGCGTGAAGATAGTTGGGAGTGAGACCGAACTCCTCGGCAATTTCAAGAACACTTATCTTTTTGCGATAATTCTTGATAATATAGGACACGACCATCTCGCTGTAAGCAACTGCGCTTGTGGGGAAAACCTTGGCATCAAACGCCACCGTATCCATACTCGTTTTCGTGATCTTGCTCAAAAGATCGAGAATAAGAGTCAGCGCACGTGTTTCCTCGCCAATTCTCTCACCCGCGTTACAGGAAACGATCTTCTTGATATAGGGGAGAATCCAGTCAAACTGATTTGAAGAAATTCCCTCCTTGGGAAGAAGAAAACGACTGCCCGACAAAAGATTTTTCATAAGCTCTCTGGTATCCGCCTCAGAGAGCTTTTCAGAGTCAATCACATTGACCTTTAAGCCACATTCAAGGCAGATGGAGTACATTCTGACAGGTCGGTCGCTCTCGGTATAGATCTCTGTTTTCTTCGAGAAAACCATTGGATAGAGATGTCCCTGCTCACAAATCAGGGAGCCCTCAGGGCTTTTGCAAACGTAGTCGCCCCTGTCAACATAGCAAAGCTCAAAAAGGTGATTGTTCTTTGCAACCGTTGTGTTATAGTTGGGCGTAATTATAATGCTGCTGTGTTTTATTTTCGGAATTGTTGTTAATTCAATATCGTAAAAAAGCACGGTAATATCCTCATTTTAATAATTTGCCGCAAAAAACGTCGTTTTTTGTGATACGCTCTTATATAATACCATAAAAAAATAGTTTTGTCCAACATTTTTTTGCGTTTTTCAAAATATTTTTTATTATCTTGATTTCAAACGAATATTTCAGACCCCGAATTTTTCTTTTTTTCTTGACAAAAGGAAGAATTTGTGTGATAATATAGAAGGAAATATAAATATTTCACAAAAAATTATACATAAGGAGTCATTTTTATGAGCAAATTCACAAGGATTTTGGCTATTTTCGTTTTAGTCACCGTTTTGTTGACGTCTTGTACGCTTTTCCCCTCTCCCGAGCAGGAAGAATCAACACAAGGCAATACAACTCAGCCGACGGTGTCCTCTACAACCTCGTCAAACACGGGCGGCGGCAATACTCCCAAGCCACCCATTCACCCCAACAATATGAAAACGCCCACAATCTATCTTGCGGGCGACTCGACCGTTAAGACCTACGAGGACGGTCAGTATATAGCCGGCTGGGGACAGTACCTTTCCCTCTTCTTTGACGAAGAGATTAAGGTTGTTAATGCGGCTCACGGTGGAAGAAGCTCACGTTCCTTCATCAATGAAGGACGTCTTTATAACATTGATGATCCCGATTTCAGATACAGTTTCTCACAAAACGGCGGAAATTCCATTGAGGATTGCATAAAAGAGGGCGACTTCCTCTTTATCCAGTTTGGACACAACGACGATGCATCAAAGCTCTCGAACTATTCAACAATTTATGACAGAATGGTTCCCCTTGGAGAGCCCGACGAAAACGGAATTTATCCCACCACTCCCGCAACCAAGATTTCTACCGACACTCTTCCCGAGGAATACACCTCCGTTGCAAGCGACGCAGAGGAAGCCAATGCTCTCGCTGAAATCGCAAAATACGGTTCCGAGTATTACGCATACACAAGCGGCGGCACGTATAAATGGTATTTGAAGCAGTACATCGACTTCGCAAGAAGCGTTGGAGCAACTCCCGTTCTTGTAACTCCCGTTGCTCGTGTTAAATTCAGCGGAGATGAGATAATCGGCGGAGCAGGTCTGCACGGCGCAAACTTTGCTTACGTTCAGGCGGTAAGACAGCTTGCAGAAGAAGAAAACTGCCTTCTTATCGACCTCTTTGCTGAGAGCAAGATTATGCTTGAAACAGCAACAAGAGATTACGCAAACTACCTTATGGCATTGAAGCCAAACGATCTTACGGGCGTATGGCCTGCGGGCTATGACGGTGCTTACGGTAACACCGACGCAGGTTACACGGGCATTGAAGCAACTCACTATAACAAATACGGTGCGTTCCTTCAAGCAGCAAAGGTAGCTGAGCTTATCAGACTTGCGGGTTTTGAAGAAAAAGCAAATGGCGAATACTTCAATTTCTCGGGACATATACTTGATGAGCCAAGAGAATTTATCGACCCCTCAAATCTTATGAGCAAATCAACGGTTGCTTCCCTTGAAGCATTGTTCACAAGTATGAACGTTACAAATCCGAACAGAACCTATGCAGATCCCAACGAGGTTGTAAATATGATTGACGATCTTTCCTCTGTTGGAGGAGTTACTGCCGAAAATCACCTTGAGCTTTTGGCTGAATGTGAGGAAATAAGAGCAAAATATGATGCTCTCAACGTTGATGACAGAGATCTTGTAACAAATCTTTCAATTCTCGAACAGTACGAAAAGGATATTGAAGATATGATCGTTGCGCTTCGTCCCGAGCCCGTAAAAACGGTTATTTTCCTTGCAGACAATCTTGCGCAGGAGAGCTACACCTCGACCGTGACCGAAAACGGATTTACTCTCGTGGCAACAACTGACAAAAAGATGGACAGAAAGAGCGCTAAGGTTACGTTCACGTATGCAAATGAAACTTATAACACTACGTACGGTCTGAGCGTTGGCGGCTCCGCTAAATTCGGTGTATCAAGATACGTTTCCTTTGAGGTTGAAGGCCCTTGCACTGTTACTATCGCAGTTAAATCGTCCGGCTCAGAAGCCAGAGTTCTCAATATCGTTGATGCAAGCAATTCCCCTGTCGGCTCTTATGAAGCAGGAACAAGCGTAACCGTTTCTTCAATCGATATTGAAAAAGCAGGCACCTACTCGGTCGGAAGCGCAGACAGCGGAATGTATATTTTCGCAATTATTATTGAATACTTTGAATAATTAATAAAAGTTCCCTCGCTTTTGATGGGTCATTAATAAAAGGTTCAGGATTGATTTCAATCCTGAACCTTTTTTGTGAAAGGACTACGAAAAGGGTACAAAATCCTAATGGGTGCATTTTTGCATAATTGGGTTCGTTTTACAGTTTATGGAGCGCATGTTACTTATTGTATGTAGACTTATTGTCTGCTATTATGTATAATGTATTATGGAGGTGTTTAACCATGGATATAGTAAAAGTTTTTGGAACAAATGTGAAGCGGTATAGACAAGCAAAAGGCATTTCACAAGAAGTATTTGCCGAAAAGGCTGGTCTCCACAGAACATATATCAGTGCAATTGAGTGTTATCGCAGAAGTATATCTCTCGAAAACATCCAGCGCATTGCTGATGCGCTGGAAGTGGAAACATATAAGTTGTTTTTAGAGAATTCATAAAGGAGAAAAACAATGGAAAAAAACTTGTTTGAGCAGTATGTTGACCACATTGTTTCTACATTGCATAAAATTGCCAAAGAAGACCCCACATATATTACATCGTGCAAATCGGGTGACGATTTTGAATTACGAGTGGTTGATGCGGCAACAAGAACTCTTGAGTCTATGGGTTTGTCAGCGTCGGTCTTGCATACGCCAGGTAGCCACGCTTTTCCCGACATCATTGTCGAATTCAGTGATGGAGATAAGTATGGCATAGAGGTAAAATCATCCACCGCCGCAAAAGCTAAAGGATGGAAAATCAACGGCAATAGCGTTATGGGTTCTACTAGAGATGAAAGCGTAATTGAAACCTATATCGTGTTCGGAAAAACTTTCCCCACTAATCTTGATTTTAAGGCAAGAAAATATGTTGAATGTATATCAAATGTTGTTGTAACACATAGCCCACGTTATTTGATAGACCTTGATTTGCCTGAAAATGAGACATTCTTTGATGTTTCAGGAATTTCGTACGAGCAAATCACATCAAGCGACAATCCTATAGGATTAATAACAAGATATTTTCAATCACAAGGTCAAAAAGCGTGGTGGTTAAGTGAAAGCACTCCTGCCGCTGTTCGGTTGTTTAGCGACCTTAATAAGGCTGAACAAATGCAATGTTTCGGCTACGGCTTGGCGCATTTTCCCGAACTTTTCGAGAGAAATAAGAATAAGTATAAGCGCCTAGCGACTTGGTTGGCCACCGAAAAGAGTATAGTCTCTCCATCTGTGCGAGATGACTTTTCTGCAGGAGGACAGGTAGACTTGGTTTTGGCGGGACGATCTTATGCTAAATTACCTCAAATTTTCCAACGGCTGATAGATTATAAGGATGCTTTTATTAAAGCATTAAATGCCGCTGATGCCGATGCTTTGTGTTCTGATTGGGGTGTTCCCGTAATGTCGTTGCCTGATGAAAAAAGCAAGCTCAACGCTTGGATTCAAATCACCGCTCCTCATGTTGCAGTTAGTCAGTTGGAGCAGGGGGTTATTCCGTTACAGTTGTTACAAGATATATTTGCGGAATATCAATAAAAGCAAAAAGAAGGCAGCTCGTAAAAACTGCCTTCTTTCATTTTTATTTGAAGTATCTTTCCCAATTTTCCTGCAATCTCATTGCGATATTATAAGCTAAGAGAGGCGGAACCGCATTACCTATAATTTTATATGCATCGCTAGAAGAAACACCTCTGTTGCCGCTCACCGTTGGAATAATGAAATCGTAGTCATCGGGGAAGGTTTGAATACGTGCGCATTCTCTTACGGAAAGGCGTCGTTCCATCATTCCTGCAGATAACTCATCGATATATCTACCACCGTGTTCCTCAGACAAACGCCTATATTCTATATTTCCGTGGTGTTCAGAACGGATTGTAGGTCCTACTCCGTCCAAATCGACTTCACTCTGTCCTTGACAATGTTTTCCCATATACTTTGCACAAGAATATTTTTGATGTGCAGGGTCTGCCGAACTAGCAGGTTCAGGAAGGTCGCACAAACAATCACGCACAGTTACGAACGGCATCAAATGGTCACCCTTTGCAGCATTGGTGTATTTATGCGTGCGAACAGGATACGGGTCATATTCAGCAGAAATGATATCTTGCATTAATTCTCTTAATGCCTCGTCTTTTAGTGCACTCTTTTTGAAACCAAAGAATATGATTCTTTCGCGGTTTTGAGGAACACCATAGTCTGCGGCATGTAATACTTGGGCAGGGATAACAAGATATCCTCCGTCGCAAGCGTTAGCAAAGTCTCTTTCGATGACTTCCTTGACATCCGCTAAATTAGCAAGTCCCTTTACGTTTTCTGCAATAAACATTTTTGGCTTAACTAAAGTTATAACCTCACGCATCCACATATACAATTGTCCACGGCTCTCGATACTAGGTGTATCATCGTCTCTTTTTCCACCAAGATGTGACTTCGTAGAGTTGAAGCCTTCGCGTTTTCCCGCAATTGAGAAATCTTGACAAGGAAATCCTCCCGTTACAATATCTACGTTATGAGGGAAAATATCGATAGCGTTTTCCTTATGGAGCTTTACCAAATCAACGATGCTATCCAAGCAATATGTGGTGGGAGAAATCCCTCTTTTTCCAAAGTAAGTTGTCCATGCGGTTTTTGCGTCGGGTCTAATATCGTTAGCAAAAACTGTACTAAATCTTGTTTCGGGTAATTGCGCCCAAAGCGGTGAAATCGCTTTAGTTGCCCAATTTGGGTGTATTACTTTGTTGATGGATTTTTTCAACACACTAAATCCGCCCTCGAAACCTAAATCCATTCCACCGCAGCCAGAGAAAAGGGATAAAACGTATAAATCTTTTTTTGGCTTAACACCGGGTTTTTTCGCGTTTGGTTTGGTTGCATTTTCTGGAATAAACCATACATTGCCTATTTTTTCAGCACCGTGAATTCGTCCCTCGTTGCATAATACTTGAATTCTTCGTATTGACAAATCGCATTTTTCAGCGAACTGCTCAACGGACAAATAACCTTTCATTGAAGTGCCTCCTCAATTTTTATTGCATATACTATTCTATTCGTTTTAACGCCGTTTGTCAAGCGTTTTTGCGTAAATAATTCGCACAAACGAATAGAATTATCACAATGTTCATAATTGCGACTGCTTATCGCACTTAAAAAATGTAAAGATATCTGCGGACTATAATTGAAGCGTTCAATATATTTCATTAATCTATCTAGTGTTCTCGGTAGGGTGTTCTGGGCTTTTCCCATAATTTTAACGAATACCCATAAAATTTTAACGAATACCACCCATAATTTTAACGAAAGCAAAAAAGCCTATCCACCGGGGACGCAAACACCTCGGAAAGATAGGTTCTTTTTATCGCAAACTATTGTTTTATTCTTCAAAAGGGCAAAAATATCCCTACAAAGCAATAAAAAACGCAGAATTGGCACAATTTCTTGTATCCTATTCTGCGTTCTTATTTGGCCCGCCCTGGGGGAGTCGAACCCTCGACCAACGGAATCGGAATCCGCTACTCTATCCAACTGAGCTAAGGGCGGTTGCTTTTTTTGTGTTTTATTGAGAAAAGTTACAAAGAAACACTTTTTCTGTTCTTTTTCGAGAAAAAAGTTACAAAGAAGAACTTTCTTGTTCTTTTTCGAGAAAAAGAACCAAAAAGCTTTTTAATAGCACTTCGTGGCAAGACTTTACGCAAATCGTGTTGCCTTGCAACACATAACGGTTTTCTCGCCATTGGGCAGGCGGCTCGAAAACCTGTGATTTGCTACTCTGTTAATAGATGTAATGTTTGTGCGAACATAGTGGAAAAGGTGGACGAAACAATAGCACAATGCGAGTGCGAACAAATAGACGCAATCCAAATTCACGGCTACAATAGGTAGTAGCAAATCGAGGTTTTTTCGTGTTTATACACGAAAATAACAATGCATTGAATATTCG
>JAZURO010000216.1:0-5480 GCA_045606265.1 Eubacteriales bacterium | reverse complement strand
GCGCTTAGGTTTTGGTGTCGTCGCTTTTACTTTACCTGTTTGACAGACTTAACGACCAAAAAAGAACCGCTTCTGCAATTCCATTCTTGTGCATCAATATTTAATTTATGTCTATATTGTTTATAATTTTTATTACTTCTTCGGCGGATAATTTACCTGCAACATAAGCATCTCGTGCTTGCATCGCTTTCGTGCGCCAAGCCTGCTTTTGCCATCAATTTTACTTCAATCCAACCACCGTAAGGTAAAGCGTTTTGCTCCTGCAAAACGGCTTTTCTCGTACAAAGTGTGGTTTTCATTGCACTCGGTCACCGCAAACGCCCACTTATTCGCTTGCTCATCTCGCCCCTGAAAAGCATCACAATGCTTTTCTTAACGGGAAGCTCGTCCCCAAATCCCTCTCAATTCTCATAAACAAAAAAAATATGGGAATAACTATTGTCATTCCCATATTTGTGGCGCGGAGAGAGGGATTCTCGCCTTTAGCGGCGCGCCCCGCTCCGACGTTATCAACGTCGTCCTTTGC
Organism: Eubacteriales bacterium; assembly: GCA_045606265.1. Classification (GTDB taxonomy): domain Bacteria; phylum Bacillota; class Clostridia; order Oscillospirales; family CAG-272; genus RGIG4608. Next base: position 4,954 of record JAZURO010000216.1, on the reverse strand, counting down.
CTTCAATTTTATCATAATTCAATCGCCGTAAGGCAAAGCGTTTTGCGCCTGCAAAACGGCTCCCCCCCTCGAATTCCCCCGCGATTTTTTTCATATACAACAAAATACGGAGGATGGGGGCGCCATCCCCCATATTTTTGGCGCAGGCGGAGGGATTCGAACCCCCGTGGGCTTTCACCCAAACGGTTTTCAAGAAATTGACACAACTTCCCGTTTCGTCCCTAACACTCCCTAAATTCACTCATTTTTACCCCAAAAATCGCCATTTTTTGCACGTTATTTGCATTTTTGCGAGAAAATTGCGAGAAAAATGCGAGAAAAGTTCTCAACCAACATAGGTTTATTTTTAAAATATTATAACACAAAAAAATATAGAGTGCAACCAATTTAAGCTATTCTTTCGTATCGTCATCGGCAAATTTTTGAAAAGGAAGATAAGCATGACCAAAGAAGAAAAAATCCAAGAGCTCGAGCGCATGTTCAAAAACTGCCCCGAAATTTTAACTCCCATAAAAGCAAGCCGTTTCGCTCCCATCGGGAAAAACGGTATTTACGAACTCATTAAGAGAAACGAACTTCGTGCGTTTAACTACCGCGGTTCGTACCTGATTGCCAAGGCTGACCTTATCGAATATCTTGCCGACCACAGCGACGACGAAAGCCCCAAACGTTTCTCTATCGGGAAAGGCAGGCAATCAAAATGACAGTGCAAGAAAAGAAAGCCCTGCGAGCGCAATATCCCAAAAAGCTCACCCTTGATAACGTCCGTTGCATTTTGCATATCAGCAAACGAAAAGCGTCCTGGTTACTCGCAAACGGCTATATCAAGTGCAAAAATAACGGGAAGAAAACTCGGCAGTATTCCATCGACATCAAAGATTTATTTGAATACATAGAAACGGCAGAAACCTTATGTCTGCCCTGCGGTATATTTTCAAGCCGACAAGCCGTTGAGCCTGTATTTCACTTGCCACCGCCCGAAGATTTTGCGCAATGGTTGGAAAACGAATGGCATTCCGTGAACGATCTACTACGCTTAGACGAAGTCGCTGTGATAACGGGCTACGCCTTATCCGCTGTTCAAAAATGGACTTACAAGAAGAAACTGCAATGTCTATGGGCGCAAGCCAAAGTCCTCACCACCAAAGAATGGCTTATCAAGTTTTTTGTAAATCACGGCTATTGCATTATCCGCAAGTCCGACGTCCACCTGCGCCTACTGCAAAAGTTTTACAATCAACAATAAAACAAAAACACCTGCAAAGTCTTTCGCTTTACAGGTGTTTTTTGCTAAAATCCCTATACCATGTCCTTGATGAAAAATAGATTTTATTAAAACGTTACACTGCTCAACATCCGATAGAGCTCGGGAATACTATTAGCAACCGTATCATATACAATCGCTAAATCCACAGCTCCATAGTTGTGGACAATCATATTTCTCATACCACGAATTGCACGCCAAGGAATATGGCTATTCTTCTTTTGGAACTCTTCATCCAACTTCATGCTATTTTCTGCAATTTGGATTACACGAAACATGATGGAGTCTACCAATAAGTCATCGCCTTCGATTTGTTGTTGCGTTTTGCCCTGTGTATGGTCAATAACAAACTTTAAATCAGTAAGAATTTTATCAACATAATATTGATTGTTTTTCGTATTATCCATAAATCTTTATCCCATCCTTTAAGATTTCTTGCGTGAGTTCCAAGTTATTGTTGAGCTGCGTTTGGTGAAGCGCATCTATCTTTTTGCAAAGCTTTTCTCTTAAAGTTTCCACCAATTCAAAGAATTGCAATCCGTTTAAAGGCGTGGCAATCAATAAGTCTACATCACTGGTTTCCGTTGCCTTTCCTTTCGCATAAGAACCAAACAGATAGCAATATTCTACTTCATAGCGTTCAAAAACTTCCGCACAAATATTTTTAATAGATTCTACCGTTAATACGCCATGTTGCTCATCTATATAGCCGTATGTTTCTAGCTCTTTAAGCATATACCGATATTTTAAAGTATTTGCTTTATTGTCATCTGATTCATAGCGAATATACGTGCGTAGAGAAACCCCTAAAAATTGCGCACATACAAGTTGCGTTAATCCTTTTTTAATTCTCAATTCTTTTAATGTCATACGCCACCTCTATTGCATTATAGCATATTGACAATTAATTTTCAAGCGTTTTATTGCCATTTTGTCATATTTATTTTTAATTCTATATGCCATTTTGACATTAAAATATAAAAACAACGGTAAAAAAACTTGGCAGTATTCCATCGACTCTCCACAAATAAGGCAAAACGCCTTGATTAATTCACAAATCTATGGTATAATAATACAATCTATTATTTACGATGCGAAATTATCGTCAAAGGAGGTGTGGCTATGCAATATACATACGGTGCGATATTCTTGGCATCGCTTATACTCATACCGTTGTACTTCTTCCAAATGCGAAAGAAGCAGCAAAGCGAGCTGTGGCTGTTCGTTCTTTTTGTCAGCGTTGCAATAGTCAACCTCGGATATACCTTAACCGCTTTTTCCAAAACGGTTGACTTTGCACTCTTTGCAAACAAGATTACATACCTCGGACAAGTAGTGATACCTCTGTGTATGTTTATGATCGTTTCAAGGCTCTGCGGATACACCTATAAGAAATGGGTAACATGGGCGCTTATCGGTGCGGCGGTGCTTATGTTTGCCATCATCTGCACAACTGGTTATCTCAATTGGTATTACACGGATGCCACTATAGAGAACGTGGCAGGCACAACCATTCTCCGTAAGGAATACGGCGTATTACACCCGACAAATCTTATTTACGTTATCTGCTACTTTGTAGCGATGATTACGGTATTCTGCGTATCGCTATGGCAGAAAAAGGTAGCATCGCAAATGCAAGCCTGTATCATACTTGCGGTAGTGGTCGGCAACATCGGATTCTGGTGCATCCAAAAGATTCTCCCTTGGGATTTTGAATTACTTTCCGTCATGTACCTTATCAGCGCATTTTCTTTCCTCGGCGTATGGCTGATGCTTCAGAACTACGTCCATATCAATGATATTCCAAAGCCAGCACACGCAGAAGAAAAAGTGTCAGTAATTTTTATGGATTCGAGAGAACGCGCCGAAAAAGTAGAACAGATCATTGCAAGCTTACCCGAAGGAACAACCCTTACCGCAAGACAGACGGATGTGCTTGAAGGAATCCTCGCAGGCAAGAGCCGAAAGGAAATGGCAGCCGACCTTCACCTCTCCGAGAACACGATAAAAATGCACACGACCTCGCTGTTTAAGGCACTCAAGGTAGCAAGCCGCGAAGAAATTTTCGCACTTATAAAATCATAAAACATTCAAAAGACGATGGCACACGCTATCGTCTTTTTTTGTGCCATTTTTCGCTCATTTTGCCTCAATACACCCCGAAAACGGTACAATACACCCTAAATACACCCCTAATACACCCTAAAAACACCCCTCTAAACTATATATATTTCGTAATATTAGTGTTATAATTAAAGCGTGAATACAAAACAACTCTAACAGGAGGTGATTTGAATGGTGAGAAAACGAGTCAGATTTGGCGAGTTTGAAGTTCCGATTCCGAAAGGACACGTGCGGATAACCGACAAGGACGAAACCACCGATTATCTGTTCATCAACGCGCCGAAGGAGATCTACACGGTTTACTTCGATAGCGGAATGCCGTTCTACAGCGATAAGGTGTTGAACGGATCAAGCGAAGGCAGTACGCTTGAATTAAAGCTGCCCGACAGGAGGATTATCTTCTTCTGCCCGTCGGGAGGTAGTGACAGAAAGGACGGTCTGTGGTACTTCAACATCGACTTTCCACATAGCGATGGCGAGGTACTTACCTTGCCCGGACAGGTTATGGTAAACTCGGATGAGGTGTATCGAAGGACTGTCTGCGGCAAGCTTCCATTCGTGGAAATCCTTGAAAAAATCAAACTAAATTTCAACACCGAAAATACTGCGGCGGCAGTATCCGTGTAGTAACAGGAGGACAAGAATATGAAAGCGAAAAGAAATGGCTTGCTTAAAGGCTTGATATCGGCTGTTTTCGTGCTTGCATTGATGATTACTGTCGTTTGCGTAATGCCCTTGACAGCATCAGCGGCAACGAACGTATCAAACACGCAATATGCAAGCAATCTCGTGGATAACGACGAGATCGTACTAACCGGCGATACAACATTATTTGTAAATGCCGATTTGACCTTAAAATCAATCAGCGGTGATTATGCTCTTGAAATTCAAAGCGACGGTGAGCATACGCTGACGATCGACAATCCTAACGGTTGTGCGATTAACGTAAAGACATTGAAAAGCGTTAAGCCTTCTCAAGGTACGGTAAATCTGACCGTTAAAGGTGGCGATGATTATTTTGCAATCTATACAACAGGTGATATTTCCTTTGACGGAATAAAGTTGGATGTGAATGGCAGTGCCGGTATTCGTTCGGATGAAGGAAATGTAACCATCAACGGTACAAGTGTATCCGTAGTCGGTAATGACGGTGTCGGTGTTATTGCTAACGGCGGCAGCATTTCTATTGACAGTGATTACCTCTTTGTACAGTGTGCCGGTCAAAGCGGTGATGCTAAGTGGGAACACGGCATCGGTGCTATAAAGGATGTTACAATCATCAGTGATGATGCCACCATTGCCGGAAGTTATGGTATCGAAAGTGCTACAGGCAACATTTCTCTTACCGGAACATTCTGGATTGGTGGAACTGCATGTGCTGTCGTAGCCCATGAAGGCACGATTACCATGACCGGAGCTGTTACAGCACAGGGCAGTGATACAGAAAAAGACTATTTCGTGATCTATGCGAAAGAAGATATCAACTTTACGGGAAGTAAATTAGACGTAAAAGGCGATAGCGGTATCCGCGCCGCTGACGGTAATATTACTATAAACGGTAACCTG
>JAZURO010000215.1:0-3970 GCA_045606265.1 Eubacteriales bacterium | reverse complement strand
TGATCCTTGGGGTATCCGTACACGCCCGACGAGATAAGCGGGAATGCTACGGTTTCGCATTGATGCTCCTTCGCAAGAGCCAATGATTCTCGGTAGCAGGATTCAAGTAACGCCTTTTCTCCGTGCTTGCCATCGCTGTAGATAGGACCGACGGTATGTATTACATGCTTTGCAGGCAGGTCATATCCGCCCGTGATTTTCGCCTTACCTGTCTTGCAACCGCCAAGCGTTCTGCACTCGGCAAGAAGCCCGGCACCTGCGGCGCGGTGAATCGCACCGTCAACACCTCCACCGCCTAATAGCGACTCGTTGGCAGCATTGACAATGGCATCTACCTTCATTTTTGTTATATCGTTTCTTACTATTTCAAGTGGCATAAAAACGTCCTCTGCTTTTGTGATTCTTTAAATATTATATTCTAAGAGTCGACATATCCTTAATTAAAATCAGTTCGTCATTATTTGTGAAATTTCTTATATATCCCACATAATTCAACTTTTTCAAAGTTAAGATGCTCAACAGTTCTTTGGCTTTTTCGCTTGCCATGTACATTTCTTGAATGTCTACATTAGCACCGTGAACAACCTTTCCTCGCACAGAAAACACGTCGCTGTATCTACTGTAATCAATTTTATATTTAGCCAAAAGGCGCTGTACTTTTTTCCCTACACCAATTGTATTTAAAGACTGATACTTATCCTTGATGCTCTTAGGCACGCCCTTTACGGTATATAAAGACTTTAGTACTTCTCTAAACTTTGCTTTTGGAAGTATAGTAGGTTTTTGCGCAACCTCGATGTTTGCAAACATTTCAATATACGTAACATAGTTTATAAAGTTAAAATTCAAATAGCTATGGACAAACAACGTTGGTAAAACCTCATCCAATCGAAACTGATCTTTTAGAAGAAAGTATTTGCGCATCATTTTGGGCATTTGTTTAATTACATTATCAGTGTCGTTGCGACGATAATCATTATTATAAAACGGAAAATTTGTTTGATATAAAAAACTTATATCTATCGGCGAGGGGGATACATACTCTTTTTGAGTTATATAATTAGTATCAAAATAAGATTCGCCGAATTTTATAAGTTTTGTTCCAATTATAAACGATAAGAAGGTTGAAATATCATAACGATCATCTTTACTCGGAATTCCACCCCACTTCTCGTTATATTCCAAGGAATACCTTACATACTCGCTTTCACTTTTATCTGTTTTTATTACACTCACTTTGAATTTGTAACCATCCATTTTAATCCAAAAAGAGTTGCCATTCCTATTTTCAGCCTTGTTGCTGATCTTAAAGGATATGCTTTTTTGATTTTTATAAATTATTGTTTCCTCTGTAGTTTTCGAAGTAGTAAAGCCTTTGTGAAAATTCAGCTTATTATTGCAACCATACCATTCTTTTAAAATGGTTTTTTCTTTATCCGAAGAAAATGCGATTCTTCTTGCCGTAATTCGTGTTTCCACAAAATCACTCACATAAGACCTTGTTTCTAGTCCGAAATTAGCATCATACAAAATTATCGAATTATATAGATGAAAATACGGACTTCTTAACTTGATTTCGATTTTTAAGTTATATGTCATATGCTCGCCCTTTATCAGATCCGAGCACAATGGTTGCTTTGTAAACAAGTTGATGTTTAGAACACTTGAATTACTTCGGTAGAACTCAATTTTGTCGATTCGTATGTCCGATATCTTTAATGAGTCGTTAGTGTATAAATCTGCTTCGATATTTTCAATTGAATCAAGACTATCTTCCCAATCAAAAAATGTTTGTTTTTGGCTCATAATCAGACCTCGTTTTTTAATTTCTGATACATCTTCATAAGCTCTGCAACGCAAGTGCTTTCCGTCATAGTCTTCACATCAAAACCATACGCCTGCATTACGGCGCGGTCGTTGGCCTGATGTGCCTTGCGAAGTTCGGGCGGCATTACAACTTCATCGTAAAGATCAGACAGGCTACAATCGGGATACAACGCACGTGCATCAAGAATAGCTTGAGCGGTTTCTTCAATTTTCTTTTTCTGCTCATCTGTAGGAGTGGGCCAAGGGAAACAGTTATAGACTATTTCTTTAGAATATCTATAATCGCTCTTAATACGACCACAAGTTGCTCTCATCCAAGCATTATGAACATTAGACATTAAGACTCCAAATTGAAATGCGTTTGCCTCAGGAATAATGAAAACTGCATTGCTTGAAATAACATCGGGAGAAACAAAACCCAACGGTATATATTTTCTTGATGCAGAACTGTGAGCAGGAACAATAATGTATGGCTTGCCTTCGGGCTGTGTAATTTGAGCAAACAACGTGGGTGTATCAGCGAATTTTCGTATTGCTGCCGCAACGCTATTGTTTCGCATTTCTTTGCATTTCTCAATTCTTTGCATTACTAAAGGCATACCTTTTAAGTCTTTGGGATTAGCACCTTTTAGCCAAAGGCAATATCTATCTTCATTGTGTAAGAATTCTACAGCACCAACATATTTGCGTATATATTGTTTAGAGTTTGGCTCCTTTGCGATAAAATCATCATATTCTTCTTTTTCAATAATCAAATTACCGCCGTCCGCAGGCTTGTTACCGTAAACCATTGGAGGAACATTTCCAAAAGGCTTTCTTTGCGCATATACAATAATATTTTCACTATCAAGCAAATAAGGGTTAATGTTTTTTATTGATTGATTTACCGTTCCATCATAAATCACCTTGTTTGCTCTATCGTGTACTGCAAAACCGATAATGATACAATGAACAGCAGCTTTTGCCTTTGCTTCACTCTTCCAAACAAAAGTCCGATGCGCAAAATTGATAACAATACCTTCGGCTAACAATTTAGTCCACAAAACTGGGACAATCTCACCTTGGCATATTGAGTTGGTAGAAACAAAAGCACATTCGACCGAAGTGTTGTTGATAAATTTCAGTGCTTTCATATACCAACAAGCAACATAGTCAACATTCTTTGTGCCGGGGAATATAAGTGCAACATCATCTTTTTGTTCGGCCGTCATTAAGGAAAAACCAACGAAAGGCGGGTTACCCATAATGTAATTCAGCTTGTCCTTCGGGACAACACTTTCCCAATCGGTACGGAGGGCGTTGCCTTCTACGATGTTAGCATAGGACTTTAGGGGCAGGAAATCGAGAGACAAATTGATAATCTCCTCAGTTTCTTTGAGCATCTGGCTCTCAGCGATCCAAAGTGCAGTCTTGGCAACGGTAACAGCAAAGTCGTTGATCTCGATGCCGTAGAATTGACCAATGGAAACCTTGATAAAGCCTTCAAAACCAAGCAAAATCTGCCCTTGGTTTATAATTTCAAGTGCTTCATTCTCCAAACGGCGCAGAGAAATATAGGTTTCGGTTAAGAAGTTACCGGAACCACAGGCAGGGTCAAAAAATGTAAGCTTTGACAGCTTTTCGCGGAAAGCTTCTGCCTTATCGTTGCGAATCTTGGGAACTTTCAGTTCCTTAATCTCTGCAAGTTCCTCACGGAGCTCATCCAGGAACAGCGGATCAATCACTTTATGGATATTCTCAATAGAGGTATAGTGCATACCGCCGCTGCGACGGGTTTCGGGGTTTAAGGTGGACTCAAATACGGCACCAAAGATAGTAGGGCTGATCTGCGACCAGTCGAAATCTTCGCTTGCATTGTGCAGGAGCAAATCGACAATATCCTGCGTCATATTGGGAATTTCAATATTTTCGTCAGCAAACAAGCCACCATTGACGTAAGGAAATGCTGCCAAAGCATCATCCATATAAGGATCACGATCTTCGGTTTTGGTATCAAGCACACGGAAAAGATCGATGAGTGCACGGCGCACGTCCTTGACACTAAAGCTTTTTATGTAGTTGTGAAATTTCAGATGGTCTCCGAAAATACCAGCGTCCTCTGCATAAAGGCAGAATACAAGACGAACACAAAGCATATTCAAAC
>JAZURO010000214.1:0-12528 GCA_045606265.1 Eubacteriales bacterium | reverse complement strand
TGGATACACAGATTAGTATAGATAAGAATAGGTTAGATAAGAATAGTAGAGGGGGAGAGAAACACGCCCACGGATTTTTTGCAAATGTCCTTTTGACGGACGATGAATTGCAGAAACTTGCGGCCGAAATCCCAAACTATGAGGAATACATTGAAAAACTTTCGCACTACATCGAAAGCAACGGCAAAAAATATAAATCACATTATGCAACTATTTTGATGTGGCACAGGAAAGACTGTGAAAAACAACCGGCAGCACCTGCTGAAACACTACCGCAAGCACCGAGGAGGAAAAGTTACTGATGATGAACAGAGAGCAATCTATACGGGCGACATTTGACATATTCAAGCCGGAGGGCGTTATTGAAGTGCGGTCTATGACCGGCTACACCTTTAGCGGATATTTCCGCGATCGTGAAAAGCTGGTTGCAGAACTTGCCCGGCACGATGACAAAACTTGGTACTTTGTTATGAATGAAATCAATGACGGGTGCTATAGCCGGGAACAGAATGAGCGTGTTTTGAGCAAAAAGGGATTGAAAACCACAGGCGACAATGAAATCACCGCTATCAAGTGGATTTTGATTGATGCTGACCCGGAACGGGCAACCGGCGTTTCCTCCACGGATGCAGAAAAGGCAAAGGCAAAGGAAACAATCAAGCGTGTTTATAAGTACCTGCGGCAAGAGGGATTTTCTGATCCTGTTGTTTGCGATAGTGGCAACGGCTACCACCTGCTATATTCCGTTGATATGATTGTTGAGGATGCCGAATACACAAAAAAATTCCTGCAAGCCATTGATATGCTGTTTTCGGATGCCGATGTTAAAATCGACACGGCCGTGTTTAATCCGTCCCGAATTACAAAGGTTTACGGCACTATTGCTCGTAAAGGTGCAAACACAATGGAACGGCCGCACAGAACAAGCGGATTTGTTTACATCCCGGAAGAAATCCGCACAAATTCTATTCACCTGCTGAAAAAGGTTATCAAGATTATTCCCGAACCGCCGAAGCCTGTATATCGTAATGACCGAGTGGAAACTTTCGACATTGACAAGTTTATTGCCGATAACGGTATCCGGGTAAAGTATGAAACTAATAGCGGCGGTGTGCGGAAGATTGTGCTGGAAGAATGTCCTTTTGACCAGTCCCACAAAGCACCAGACAGCGCAATTTTTGTTATGCAAAACGGTGCTATTGCTTTTAAGTGTTTCCACAATTCCTGTTCAGACAAACGGTGGAGCGACTTGCGGCAGAAGTTTGATCCTACTTGCTATGAGCGCAAGCAGGAACAGAACCGCACATATCAGCTACCGCCCCGGCCGGAGAGAAAGACGGAAACGGTGAAGGATGAAACGCCACATTTTCTGCGGATGCAGGACATTGAAATTATCGACCGTTCAAAGATTGTCAGCATTAAGACGGGCATTGATGCACTGGATAAAAAGCTGATAGGTATGAACAAGGGTGAGTTGTCAATTTGGAGTGGTGGCAACGGCTCCGGCAAGTCAACATTCTTGTCGCAGATTGCACTTGAAAGTATTTGCCGGAATTTCAATGTTGCTATGTTCAGCGGTGAGTTGACAAGCAACCGGGCAAAGAGTTGGCTGCAACTACAGGCCGCTGGCCGGGCGCACACAAAGCTGTCTGACAATGGCGTTTCCTACTATGTACCACGGGAGAAAGCGGACGCTATTGACGAGTGGGCGTCGGACAAACTGTGGATTTATAACAATCAATACGGCATCAAAGTGAACAGCGTTATTGATGATTTTGTCCGGCACATTGAACAACATCAGACGGATGTGGTTATCATTGACAACCTTATGTCGCTTGATCTGTCAGAAATCCGTGGAGAAAAGTACGACCGGCAGACAACGCTTGTTTTGACCCTTTCGGAGTTTGCCAAAAAGTACGATGTGCATATCCACTTTGTTTGCCATCCACGAAAGCCTGTAGGCTTCCTGCGGAAATCCGATATTAGCGGATCGGCAGACTTGACCAATGCTGCGGATAATGTCTTTATGATGCACCGTGTCAATCAAGATTTTCTGCGGCTTGGCGGTGAGTTTTTAGGACAGACTGCAATCAAGAAATACGAAGATTTTACGAATGTCATTGAGATTATGAAAAACCGTGATTTGGGTGTGTCCGATGAATTTATCGGCGTTTACTATGAACCCGAAAGCAAGCGGATGCTGAACTTCCGGCAGGAAAACAAGCGTTTCGGCTGGAATGGTGAAGGCGTAGAATATCCCGATTGGGTTGCAGAATGTGAAATTCTGTGACCCCCACCCTAAAAAATGAAATGGAGGCAAAGGAAGAATGAAAATCATACCACTTTCTGAACGGAGCGAACATAATCGGTGTTGGTTTTGCCGTACAAACAAGTCTGTAAAATATACGGCAAAGATGGTCAACACAAGTCCGTTGTCCGAAAACAGGTATATGCACATTCTTGTTTGTAACAAGTGTGCGTTAATTCACAATGACGATTTTATAGAACAGGAGGCATAACAATGGATGTTAGGAAAAAAACAGCGGGATTGAACTATGAAGCGGAATATCACCGCCTATTGGAAGAACTGGCAAAGCAAAAGCAAGAAAACGAGGAATTGCGCGAACAGTTAGAAAACAAGCAAGCGGAACTGCGATATTACTTTGGCTTTGAAGCAGCTTGCGAATTGATTTTTAGGGGGCGTTTTGAAAATGGATGTTAGGGAAAAGTTGGTGGAGTTGCTTTGTAGCAATTCTTTACATAGAGATGGCGTGACAATGTACGATGTTGCAGACCATCTTATTGCCCACGGCGTAACGGTGCAGGAGTGGATTTCTGCAAGCAAACCGCCCAAAGAAAGAGGGTGTTATCTTATATCTGTTAAGCACTGGTTAGATGGTAAACCTGTAACGAGAGAAGCGTTTTGGAATGGTGCTGATTGGCTTTCTTGTTACTGGAAAAAAGGTGACAGAGTAGAATTAACGCCAAGAGTTACCCACTGGCAGTATTTGCCCCAACCGCCGAAAGGAGAATGATTATGGCGAAGAAACAGAAACAGCCGACAAAAACCTGCGCTGATTGCATCCACGAAAGTGCTTGCAGGGTGTGGACGGATGGTAGACATATTTCCGATGCTTTAGCAAGTGTGTGTCCCAACCACGAAACTGTCAATGAAAGCGCAGCATATTTTTGCGGAGTGCTGGACGAACGGAAACGGAAACAGACCAACGCAGACCGTTTCCGAGTTATGTCTGACGAGGAACAGCAGAAATGCGTTAGACGGTTTTGGGAAATTGAAGATTTTGCTGATTGGCTAAAACAGCCTGCGGAGTGATGATTATGGCAAAAGTAACGATTGAAATTGATGAAAAGTATGCTGGTGTGTTGACACTATGTGCTGTTGGCACAAGCTATACGCAGACATTTGTAACCACTAAGGCTGTTGATTTAGAAAAGTGCAATCACATTTCGCTTGATGAAAATGGACATTGGAAAACAGAAATAGTGCAGGAATAAAAAGTTATAAAAAATTATAAAAAAGTTGTTGACAAACAAGCAGGGGTGTGGTAATATATACTCACAGGGGGCAAACACATGATATTGATTTGGAGGCAACTAATATGTTTAAGCTGATTTTCAAGAAGACCAATGAAGAACTGATTTTTGATACACGTGAAGAAGCAGAAATGTGCTTGAAACTGTCCGTTATGGTCAACAACCGCACCACTCCCATCAAGCGTGATAGCAAACGGAATTATGAAATTGTGGCACTGTAAGGGGGCATAAAAATGAAAGTCATTCGCAGAGGGAAAATGGAGGACGGAACCGACATTCAGATTGAAGATTGGAGCGAAGATTACCGTTTCTATGGATACGGAACGCATCTGATAGCATACCCCAAAAACAGATTTGGTGAAAGATTCAGAATCGAAAAGGTATGTGAAGATAACAACTGGGCGAATATTGTTTTTGATTCTCTAAAAGGAATTGAAGATTTAATCAGATTTGGATTTACAACAAAAAGTTGCGGAAGAGATATTCCGTTTATGGAAAAGATGGGCGGCTAACAACCGCCCACAGATAAAGGAGGAGGCAAAAATGAAAATCAAAATGGTCTGTTGGATGAAAAGTGGAGTGCAGATCGAGGAATCAATCGAATTTATCGATGAAGCCACCATTGAAGATGCGGAAAATGTTCGAGAAGAAATGAACGGTCTGATTAGAAACGGAATTAGAAGAAAGGATTCTGGAACGGTAAATTTTGGTTTTGCTTCCTTTAACATTTCCGAAATTGTGGCTTATCGAATGACAATTGAAGAAGTGGAGGAATAAATATGACATTCACGTTCAGAGTTTACTATGAGGATGATTCGCTTCTACACTATGGCAAGAAACGGAGCAAGCTGGTTCGGGCGAAGAACAAGGAACGGGCAATTGAGCGATTCAAAGAAAAGTATGGAATTGATCCGCTGTATGCGGTTTAATAACAAAAAATAGGAGGCAATAACAATGGAGGCAATAACGAAGGACGAACTTTTTGACGATGTTCTGTGTGAGATGGTGAACTTTGAAGATGCAACCACTACAAAGCCCAAGAAGAGTGCAAAAAAGAAGAAAATTCAGAAGGAAGGAAAACCCAAGGAAGAAAAGAAAACCGCTCAGAAACGGATTGACGAGCCTGTGGATGCGGAATACGAGCCTGTAAGGATGTTTCCTGGTGAGAAAATTTTTAATTGTATCAAGTGGCCTGCTGTTTTCATTGGTCTGGAATATCTTGTGTTTTACTGGCAGCAGACCGGACAGATGCAGGAATCCGCATCCATGCCTAGCATGATTGTGTGTGCGCTTCTGGCTGGTATCAGCATGGGAAAGAATTGGAAGTGGAGGAACTGAGGATGGCAAGACTGATCGATGCTGATTTGCTTCCCTATGAAAACCAGGTAATGTCTTATGATGACGAATGGTGCCTGAAAGTAAGTGACATTGAAAAGGCTCCGACCGTGGACGCCGTGGAAGTGGTGCATGGGCGGTGGGTTGGTGGGTATAGCGGAACAGAATACACTATCCCTAAGTGTTCGCGATGTGGTTATGGAAATGGAGTAGTCGGAGCATCCAACTACTGCCCCAACTGCGGCGCAAAGATGGAAGAAGAAACGAAATTCGTTGGCATCTGTGAGCATTGTGTATATCGTGACGAATGCGACTGGCCTAAGTTACATCCAAAAATCAAACTGAAAGAATGTCCAAATTTTAAAGAAGGAGATCAAAAATAAATGGCTAACGAAACCGGAATCGTTCTCCCGTGGGAAAAGGATGCAATGGCAGGGTTGGAAATGCCTGATGGCTTATCTTATCCAGACCAAATCCTTTATCTCTCGTTGCGGATGCTGTATGCTCAGTATTTCAAAAAGGTAATTGACAGGGAGACGGCAACCAAAGAAAAGAAGAAGCTGCTGCAGGAATACAAGTGCTACCAATACCAGGATGAAATGGGAAAGCAATGGGTCGAGGTTATCCGGCTGACAGAACTGGCCAGAGCGGATTACAGAAAAGACCCATGCCATGAAAATGCAATGAAGTTGATTGAAATTATAGAGGGAAGGAAACTGTAAAGGGTGATCTCATGGAAAATATCGGGAAAAGAGCAGCAAAAGCAATTCGAGAAAGAGCAAAACAAAATGGGACAAAATTGGGAGAAGAGTCTTATAAAGTCGATGTTTCGAGAAAAGCTATGAACGACAGGGAGAAGCGAAAAAGAAACCCTTCTGCATACTTCTTGCAACAAATGGCCCTTGCTGGATATGATGTGGTTTGGATTTTGACCGGACAGGAGGCAAATAATGGCAAAACCTAAAATGTACGGAATGAACAAAAAATATGTTCCGAATAAAAGGCCGTACACTAAGAGAACCAATTTGTTCAGGAGAAAGAAAGGAAAGAAGCGATGAAAACTGAAATTTTGAAAATCAAGGGTGATTGGCAAGAAGTGGTGGACGATTGTCGGGCAACCGTAAAAAAGTCACCGCTTGGCAAAGAACCAAGCAAAGCATTCAAAAAAGAAATTCTGATTTCCGAGCACTCTCCGATTCGTGATATTTCTGTGAAGTTTTCATGGAGAAATATCAAATATTGGGTTGCAATGCATTGGAAAACGCACCACTGGGAAAGCAGGGTGGACAGCCAGCGGAATGACAGGCAGAGCCGGTATGACCGTGAAAAGGCGCCACAGGGTGCGCTGATTGATTTCTACGGCGATCCGAATATTCAGCATACTATCGACACATGGCGCAAGCGGCTTTGCTACATGGCAAGCCCTGAAACCCGTGAATATGCGGAAGATTTCAAAAGAACCTTGCACGAAGTCGAGCCAGAGTGGGCAGATGTGCTTGTTCCGAACTGTGTGTACCGCTGTGGTTGCCCTGAACCGAACGGTTGCAAGTGGTTTAACCACATGGCTGCAAAGCACTTGAATTTGACAAGCACGGACATTCAGCAGAGATACGATACATACAACGAGGTGTTTTATGGCAATTAAAGACAGTGGAGAAAGATCAGAATTTGCAACAGGCGCGGTACGCGATATCCAGAAAGGAAAAGGACGCTGTGACCTTATGCCTTTGGACGTGATTGCCACCCTTGCAAGTGATGGTATCATTCACAGCATTGCAGCATTTCAGCAGAATGGCGATGCTTTAGACCTGGAATCGGCGATTAAGATTTTCATTGGAACTCGAAACTGGAACCTTCCGACAATGCTTTTGGAAGTTTCAAAGCACTTTGAAGAAGGCGCGGAAAAGTACGGTGAAAACAACTGGAAAAAGGGACTTCCTGTCAAGTGCTACATCAACAGCGGAACTCGGCATTATCTGAAGTGGCTTCGTGGCGATGACGATGAACCACACGATCGTGCGTTCTGTTGGAACATTATCTGCGCAATCTGGACGTGCAAACACAAACCGGAACTGAACGATTACGCAACAAAAGAATGCCTTGTATGCGGAGAAAAAATCCAGGCTTTTGCAAAATCTTGCGATAATTGCATGGTATATCAGCGCAACGATGATGAAGAAAATCTTTGTGAATTGGAGGAAGAATTTTAATGGTAGAATTAAAGGATTGTCCCTTCTGTGGAATGTGGTCTAAATACATTTTTAATGGAACCGAGGGATTTGTGGAATGCGGATTGTGTGGTGCAAGAGGCCCGAAATTCCACATCAGCGATGAAATTTGCGTGAAGGACTCTGCAATCAAAGCCTGGGAAAAGAGAGCGAACGAAGATGAGGAACTCGATTGATTCACCAACGAGAGAAAAACCACCCTGCAAGGATTGTTCCGAAAGAATGACGGGATGCCATGGCGAATGCGATAAGTACGCAGATTGGAAGAAAAACCTTGAAAAGATAAACGAGGAACGGAGAAAATATAATGCAAGGGCGGCTATCTTCTCCAAGATCGTGTGATTGACAAACCCCAAAATAATTGATAAAATAGTGTATATGGATGGGAAACTGTCTGTATGCACTATTTTTCTGTTTGGAGGCACGGAAATGGAACTAAAAATTGAGTATTTGCCGATTAAGGCATTGAAGCCGTATGAGAAGAACACCCGAAAGCATCAGAAGAAAGATGTGGACAATATCGCAAAGTCCATTGAAAAGTTTGGTATGATTGACCCCATTGGAATTTGGAAGGGCAATATAATCGTTGAAGGTCACGGCAGAATGTTGGCTTGCAAGCAGTTGGGTATGACCGAGGTGCCTTGTGTCCGGCTTGACCACCTGACTGATGAACAGCGGAGAGAATATGCTATTGCCCATAACGCAACTGCCGAACTGTCGATTTGGGACAAAGATTTTCTTGCGGAAGAATTGGCAGAACTTGATTTAAGCAGTTTCGATTTTTCGTTCCTTGACGATGAAAAGAAAGAAAACCCCTATACGGCAAAAATCAAAATTCCTCAGTATGAGGTACAGGGAGAACAGCCGAGCCTTGATGAACTGTACGACACAGACAAGACCGATGATCTGATTGCAGAAATTAAAATCAGCGGTGTTTCCGAAGCAGAAAAGCAGTTTTTGATTGAAGCTGCAAAGCGACACACAGTTTTCAATTACAAGATGATCGCTGAATACTATGCACACGCCTCCTACGAGATGCAACAGCTTATGGAGCGTTCTGCGTTGGTTATTATTGACTATGAGGATGCGATTGCAAACGGATATGTGCGGCTGTCTGAAAAGCTGAAAAGGATGCGTGAGAATAATGCGTGATGATTTTGCTGTATTTATTCTTACGCACGGCAGAGCCGACAATGTAAAGACATACAAGACCTTGAAAAAGCAAGGTTACACGGGAAAGATTTACATTGTGATTGACGACGAGGACAGCCAAGAAGATATTTACTACAAGAATTACGGCGAGCAAGTTTATAAGTTTAACAAGCAGAAATATATTGATACAACAGATGTAATGTGCGGAGAAGAGTTCCGAAAGGTCGTAGTTTATGCAAGAAACGCCTGTTGGGATATAGCAAAAGATTTGGGATTGAAATATTTCTGCGTGCTTGATGACGACTATACGGCATTTACACATAGATACGAAGAAGACGACAAACTTAAGGTTTATCGTTTCCAAAACCTTGATGCTGTATTTGATGCGTTTTTAGAATTTTTGGATGCCACGAACTCCATAACCGTCTGTATGGCTCAGGCTGGCGATTTGATTGGCGGAAAGGACGGCTCAAAATTCAAACAGAAGATCCTCCGCAAAGCTATGAATGTATGGTTTATGCGGACTGATAAACCGTTCAAATTTATGGGGCGTATCAATGAAGACACAAATATGTATGTTACATACGGTCAGCGTGGTGTTTTAATGTTTACCGTGGTTGATGCCGTCGTGGTACAAATGCAGACACAGGCTCAAAAGGGAGGATTGACAGATGTATATTTGAACGATGGCACTTATGTAAAATCGTTCTTTTCTGTTATGTCTGCCCCATCCTGTGTCAAAGTTGCTTTGATGGGAAATTCACACCAAAGAATGCACCATCTCGTAGATTGGGAACATTGCGTCCCCGAAATTCTGAATGAGTGTTATAAAAAGCGAAGTGAGATGAATGTCTAATGAGAACTTAACCCACAAGCTAACTGTGGATGAACTGCGAAAAGGTGGGCAGAAATCGGGCGAAGCGAGAAGGGCAAAAAAATCCCTCCGTGAAGCAATGCAGATTTTGATGGATGCTGATTTGACGGGCAAGGATGGCAAGACAATGACAGGCACGGAAGCGATGGCAGCAAAGGCTTTTCAGGCGGCACTCAAAGGCGATTGGAAGGCGTGGGAGTTAGTCCGTGACACCGCAGGGCAGAAACCCGTGGAGCGTGTTATGGTTGCCGATGTCGAGCCGTCCGTAATTGCCGAAGTGGAGGCGATGGTCAATGGATCGGAAACAAGCGGTTGATTTTCTGCTTGCATATCCATATCGTTTTGGTCATTCTGTAGGCTTTACACGGCTCACAGAACTGCACAACGATTGGATAAGGGAAATGATAAGGGGCAAGGAAGATAAGACCCTACAGGCTCACCGTGGTTCTTACAAGACCACTTGCGTTTCCATCGCCCTGTCGCTGATTGTGGTATTGTTGCCAAATTGCAAAACCCTCTTTATGCGAAAAACCGACAATGACATAAAAGAGGTCATTTCACAGGTCAAGAAGATTTTGCAGAGCCAACAGATGCGGTACTTTGTGCAGTGCATTTATGGCTGCGATTTGAGGCTAACAACGGCAACGGCGAATGAGATTAGCACGAACCTATCCACCGATATTCGAGGCACGGCACAGCTTGTCGGTTTGGGTATGGGCGGATCACTGACAGGTAAACACTTTGACCGCATTTTCACCGACGATATTGTCAATGTGCAAGACCGAATTTCAAAGGCAGAGCGTGACCGCACAAAGCTGATTTATCAAGAATTGCGGAACATCATTAACCGAGGCGGACGGATTTTCAATACTGGTACACCGTGGCATCGGGACGATGCTTTTTCGCTTATGCCAAATCCCGAAGTTTATGACTGTTATTCCACCGGCTTGATGTCCGATGCAGAAATAGCGGAAATCCGTGAGAAAATGCCCGCTTCCCTCTTTGCGGCAAACTATGAGATGCGGCACATTGCGGCTGAAGATGTTATTTTTGACAATCCGCAAACAGGAGCAGACCCGGCATTGGTCGAACAGGGCGAATGCCACATTGATGCGGCTTATGGTGGCGAAGACTACACGGCTTTTACTATCTGCCGAAAGAAAGACGGCAAGTATTATGTCTATGGTCGATGCTGGAGAAAGCACATTGATGATGTGCAGGATGAAATAATCCGCTTGCGGCAGTCATTTAATGCTGGGCGTATTCATTGCGAGAACAACGGTGACAAGGGGTATTTGGGCAAGGCTCTACGGCAAAAAGGGGAGCGTGTTGACATTTACCACGAGGCTATGAATAAGTACCTCAAAATCACCAGCTATCTCAAGGCTGAATGGCGAAATGTGGTTTTTGTGAAAGGAACGGACAAAGAATACATTGACCAAATCTGCGACTACAACGAAAACGCAGAACACGATGACTGCCCCGATAGTTTGGCATCGCTGATCCGCAAACTTTGGAACAGAAACGACACGGCAACAAGCAATTACACACCGATTTTTATGTAATGGTTTTGGGTGGTGGAATAGGTAGACACTATCCTGTATGTTTCGGTTCTCGCTTTGCGAGGCTACAGAGATAAAAGAAACAATGTGAGGTGCAAATCCTCACCCCAAAACCGATTTTTATGTAGGAGGCAAACTATGAAGATTGGAACATATCAAAACAAAGACGACCTGAACGGCGCCATTGATGGATTGGCTAAATTCTGCCACTCGTTTTGTATGAATTGCGAGGAAACAGAGAAACAGAATTACCTTGTTTTTCGTTGCAAGGAATGTCCGTTTGAAAGAGAGGATAAAAAGTGTTCTGTAAGGGTTTTCTTGCACAAATACGCAACGAAAGAACAGATTGACAAATCCACGGCAATGGGGAGCCTTTGATAAATCAATAAGGGAGCGTGATTGACATTCTCACGCTAAAAGTTGCAAAAACAGCATAAATGTGGTATAATTAGTTATATAGCAGGGACAGCGGAGTAGCTACCGTTGAATTGCCCTAATCAATTCTAACCTGCTTTATAATAACATTCTATTAGGGAGAATGAATTATGGCGTTTACTGTGTATGTTCACACGAACAAAATCAATGGCAAAAAATATGTTGGTGTTACCCAAAAGAAACCAGAAAAGCGTTGGAGAAATGGAAACGGCTACGAGCGTCAGTATTTCTACAACGCTATTTTGAAATATGGGTGGGAAAACTTTGAACACACAATTTTGAAAACTGGGTTGACCCAAGAAGAAGCCAACTACTACGAAAAGTATTACATCAAAGAGTTCGACTCATTGCTTGGCCACAACGGATACAATGCAGCTATTGGCGGTTATGACGCAGGAATGACCGGATTGCATCATTCTGAAGAAACAAAAAAGAAAATGAGTGAAGCAAGACGCGGAAAACCGTTATCGAAAGAACACAGAGAAAAGTTGAGCAAAGTTAGAAAAGGCAGGAAACTTTCTGAGCAAAACAAAATCGGAATTGGAAATGCAAGGAGAGGGAAGCGACACACCGAGGAAACAAAGGCACGGATTAGAAGCCTTATGTTTGGAGAAAACAGCCCCCGTGCAAAGTCTGTATATCAATACACAAAAGATGGCGATTTTGTTAAGCGGTGGGGTTGTGTTAGCGATGCAAGCAGAGATTTGAAAATAGACGGCAGTTGTATTGGAAAGTGCTGTAATGGCAAAAGAAAAAACGCTGGCGGATTTTTATGGACTTTTGAATATAGGGGTGAAAAATATTGCTGACTTTTAACGATCTTGAAGAAATCTTAAAGTCAAACAGCGAAAAAGAGAAGATGGAATTTGTGCTAAAAGCCATTAACGAGCATAAAGGCACAACAGACTATCAGATTGCAAAAGATGCTGAACTTTACTATAAGCATCAAAATCCTACCATAATGCGATTCCAAAAGTGGATATATAACCAAATGGGCCAGAAAGTCCCCGACATTTGGAGCGCAAATAATAAGATTGCATCGAACTGGTACAACTATTTCACCACGCAGGCGGTTTCCTATTTGCTGGGCAATGGCGTGACCTTCAAAACCGAGGCGAATAAGAAAAAGCTGGGCAAGGACTTTGACAAGCGGGTGCAGGATTGCGCCACGGCTGCAAAGAATGGCGGTATCGGCTTCGGCTTTTGGAACTATGACCATTTGGAAGTGTTCAAGCTGACCGAGTTTGTGCCTCTGTATGACGAAGATGACGGAGGGTTGAAAGCTGGTATTCGCTTCTGGCAGATTGACGATCAGAAGCCGCTCCGTGCCACTCTGTACGAATTGGACGGCTACACGGACTACATCAAGCACAAGGATGAAGATGTG
>JAZURO010000213.1:0-3169 GCA_045606265.1 Eubacteriales bacterium | reverse complement strand
CGGCTCGAAAACCTGTGATTTGCTACTCTGTTAATAGACGTAATGTTTGTACGTAAGATGTTGTTTGTAAAGAGTTACAGAGATTGGGTTTGTGCTAACATATTGAAAAAGCGACGCAAAACAACAGCGCCAAGCGAGTGCTAACAAATCGACACAATCCAAATTCACGGCTACAATAAGCAGTAGCAAATCGAGGTTTTTTCGTGTTCATACACGAAAATAACAATGCATTGAATATTCGCAGAATTTCAATGCTCGATTTGCGCAAAATCAAGTCGAGACAGCACAAACTCTATGGCTACACCCCAAAAACCATTCAAAGTTTTTCGGGGGCGTGGGGCCGGTTTTTCAAAAAAGCCCCCACAGTCTTAGTCTGTAACTTTCAAAAATGTCCCCATATTTTCACTTTGTAACATATTTCCCTTTAACGACCTCAATTCTGCGATAAGGAACGGAGAGATCCATATCGTTTTCGCAGGAGGTAATTATAACCTGCCTGTCCGTAATTTCACGGAGGAGGTTTTTGCGTCTGTTCGAGTCAAGCTCGGAGAAAACGTCATCGAAGAGGAAAACGGGATATTCACCGCAGTCCATTTTACATATTTCGCCCTCAGCGAGCTTCATAGCAAGCGCAAGCGAGCGCTGTTGCCCCTGAGAGCTGTATAAACGTGTGTTTTTGCCGTTCAAATTGATTATGATATCATCCTTGTGTGTACCGTATAAGGTCGCACCTGCGGCAATTTCACGCTCGTGAAAGTCATTAAGCAAACGAAGAAAATTCTTTTCAGTTGTTTCTGTGTCAAAATAAAGTTCGGGATCCTGCTTGGCTGAACCGCCGTAAATAAATTCCGGCATCTCGTCAATTTCACCGCTTGAACACATTCTGCGATAAAAATCGGCAATAATCTCACCGCTTCTTGCAACGTACTCGGCACGTGCCTTGGCGATAATAGCCGCCTCGTGAGCGAGCTGAGCCGACCAGAAGTCAATGGTCGAATCAAAGGTAGCCCTATCCTCCTCGGCATCCTTTAAGAGCTTGTTTCTGTTTATCAGAATTTTGTTGTATTTTTGCAGCGAGTGCAAATACATAGGTCTTATCTGCGATATGGCAACGTCGAGATAGCTTCGACGGAGCGAGGGGCCCTCTTTAATCATCTGTAAATGATCGGGCGAGAAAAGAACCGCACGGAACGAGCCGACAAGCTCTGAGAGCTTGGTGATCTTCACTCCGTTGTGCGTAACGTTCTTTCGCTGCCTTGCGTTGCTTGAAAATCGCATAGTAATGTTCTGCTCCCTGCCAGCGCTCTCATAATCGAGTGAAACGGAAGCATATTCCTCGCCAAAACGGATAATCTCTGTATCGTGCGTGGTTCTGAAGCTCTTTCCAAGCGAAACGTAATATATCGCTTCAAGCAAATTGGTTTTACCCTGTGCATTTTCGCCGTGGAGAACGTTTATTCCGTCGCTGAATTCAACGGTCTCGCTCTCAGCGTTACGAAAATTGCACAGCTCCACTTTTTTACAAAGCATAATAAAACCTTAAAAATCAGTCTTTAAGTCTTACGGGAAGAAGCATAAACACTTCTTCAATTCCCTCTTTGGGTTCTGCGGGAACGATATTGAGGGACGAAAGATGGCTCGAAAGTGAAAGCTTGATTCTCTCGCTGTTGCAAGCTCTTACTGAGTTTATAAGATAACGGTTGTTGAAGCCGATCGTAAGAGGCGCACCGATATCGTTTATCTCAATTTCGTCGTAAGTGCTTCCCGCACTTGAATTAGCTGTGATTTTGAGAAGATCACCGTCAAAAACGAGCTTAACGTGTGATCTGAGTGAGCCCGCAATCTTTTCCTCGGTTACGAGGGCTGCACGTTCAAGAGCAGAAACAAGCTCGTCACGGTCACACTCAATGCTGTATTTGTGGTTCTTAACTATGATCCTGTCATAGTCGAGGTATTCACCCTCAATAAGACGGCTGAAGAAAATAATCTCGCCAATCTCAAAAACTATGTTCTTTCTCGTCATAAATACACGGGCTGTCTTTTCCTTGTTGTCGGAGAGGAGCTTTACAAGCTCGTTTACCGTCTTAACAGGAAGAATAAACGCATTTCTGTAAGTGCCCGAATATTCCTGCTCGGTTGAGTATTCGATAGTTCTGTCGCATTTTGCAAGCTTGAAGTTGTCGCAGGAAACCATTGTAAGACGGTCGTTTACCATCTTTACAAACGTTCCGTTGAGAATGTTTCTCTGATCGTTTACGCCCATTGCGTACATTGTCTGTGAGAACATCTCTTTGAGATCGTTCTGCTTAACAACAAGAGCATCGTCGCTCTCAAGCTTGGGAATTGCAGGAAAATCGTTGCCCGAAAGAGCATTCATCTTGTGACTTGATTTGCCGCATACGATAGTGGCAACGTTTCTGTCGTCAACGTCAAGCTCAATCTCGTCCGCAGGCATTACACGAAGAGTCTGATTGAGCTTAACTGCGTTGATAATGTATGTTCCTTCTTCAAGCACCTGAGCGTGTGTAGTTACTCTCATACCCTTTTCAAGATCAAAGGTAGTGAGAACGCACACGTCGGGGAATCTCGCTTCGATAAGTATTCCCTCGGCAGCAGGTACAGTTACCTTGGTCGATACGCAGCTCATAAGTGGAGCCATCGCAGCTGCAAGCTCGTGTCTGTTGAATCTGATTTTCATAATTTATTTCTCCATTCTTCTATAGAAGTTGTATTACTTTTTTTGAATATTTATGTTACAAAAATAGGAATTTGCCACTTTTTGAGAAAGTTACAAAAATTTGGAGTTGCCACTTTTTGAAAAAAGTGGCGCAAAAACTTTTTTGTAGGACTTCGCAGCAAGACTCTGCGCAAATCGTGTTGCGTTGCAACACATAACGGTTTTCTCGCCATTTTAACATAGGCGTCCCCTTTCTTGCCTGACTTACGTCAGTCATTTGCTGACGCAAAGCCGAAAGCGAAAACCTATGATTTGCTGCTCTGTTAATAGACGTAATGTTTGTGCGTAAGATGTTGTCTTGCCCAATTTATACGGCTTCGCACTGCACACATTGTAGGGGCGCATCTCGTGCGTCTGTTACAAAAGCAAGGCAATTTTTGACAGCAAGATTTGTTAGACGCTTTTTCTTTTGAGGAAAAAGGCCCAAAAGAA
>JAZURO010000212.1:0-13610 GCA_045606265.1 Eubacteriales bacterium | reverse complement strand
CATCTCGCACTCCTTATTTTCTCCCTTGTCGTGCTCCTTTCATCGTCCACAGGATGCAGTCGCACTCCAAGCATCTCGTTATTCAGTTTTACTTTTTCTTTTCAATAAATTAAGACGTGCTTTGCTCGCCCACTTTATAATTAACATTACACAAGCACCACTTATTATATCAAATAAATGGTGCTTTGTCAAGAACAAGAGTTCAAATTCTTATCTTTTTATTTACTTAATTTGTATATTATCAATATACTTGGACACTGTCATTTTACAACAAAATCCATCTTTTGTCAACATATTATGTTAAATTCTTCTTATTTTACAAGGACTTTGGCTGAAATCCTTGTTTTTATAGCAATTAATAATATTATCCACCTCATATTTACTCTCGGTAGAGAAGATGAAGTGACGGTTATTTATCCCTGCGCGCAAAAGGTCGCTTTCACGGTCTGCCATAAAAGTGAAATTGCTGTTATAGATAGCGCTCCTATGCTCGTATTCACGAAGAACGGGGAAGGAAACTCCCTTGCGATCGGTCAAAGTGACGTTATCGGAATTACAGTTTTCGCACGAAGAAATCTCCTTTGCAACGCATTTTTCAAGCAGCATAAGCGGAATCCTTCCGTAAACTATAACTGACGTATCTCCCTTGATACTGCGGATTTGAGGGAGATTAAGCTCGGGTGAAAGGATTGTGCTTTCAACACCAAGACTTTCAAGCTTTGCAATGCTTTCGTTGTTGTATGCGTTGAAACGGAAATCACCCTGTGCTCTTAAATCATATTTTTTAACGGTGTCAAGTATTCCAAGATTGCCGATCAAGGCGTATTTTGCACCCTTTTCCTTTGCTTTTTGAAGCATTGTTTCAATCTTGGGCAATTCGCTGTCAAATATTACGGGTGGAAGGATAATGCCTTCGCACTCGCCGTTGAATTTTTGCAGGGGAAGATAAATTATATCAAAAAATTCCTTTGCTCTTTCGCTGATTTGCTCCGCCTTGTAAAAACGGGCTGTATTCAGCGTTTTCTTTGCAGATTTCGGTGTGTGAGCCGAGTATTTTTCAAATCCCGTGCGCTTCGGCTCGTTATCTTTTATAGCTTCTTCAAGAAGGGAAGCTGCTGCTCGCCTTATTGCGTTCAAAGACGAGATGGGAACGATAACGTTATCATCAATATCGGCACTGAAATTCACCAATTCAAAGGCGGTTGAACCGAATTTTGATATATTCTTTCTGACACCGTCAAGCGAGAGTGGGGCATTTATTGCTCTTTGGGGTGCGTCTCCCTTTGCCGTAACCGACAAACCGCCATATATCAGAGTCAACTCCATCGGTTCGCCGAGCTTGATTTTGGCGTGTGCGCTTATTTCTTGCTTTTTGTGTATTATTTCATCAATTTTCTCACTTGAAAAGAGTGCAGTTCTTGAAATATGCTTTTCCTCGTCGCTGCGTATTCCCAGCATTTCCGAGCTTATGCTATTCTCGTAATATGAATCGGTAAATCCGCCTCGTGAGAATACCCGGGCAAGCAGAGAAAGCTCGTCCGCAGTTGCGTTTCTGTATTCGTCAAGCAGGGTTCTGAACGCACGAAGTACACCGAAAACGTATTCGGGAGATTTCATTCTGCCCTCGATTTTAAGTGAATGAACACCGCAATCTATAAGCTCTGTGATATGCTCTGCAAGTGAGAGATCCTTCAATGAGAGGGGATATCCCTGCTCTCCGTTTTTGCTCTGATACGGAAGGCGGCAGGGCTGTGCGCACTCACCTCGGTTTCCGCTTCTTCCTCCCACAAGAGAAGAGAAAAGGCACTGTCCCGAATGGCACACGCAAAGGGCGCCGTGCGTGAACATTTCAATTTCTATGGGTGAGTATTTAACTAAATATTCAAGATCTTCTTTGGGCATCTCACGGGCGCAGACCATACGTGAAAAGCCTTGCTCGGCAAGTAATTTTGCCTGCGCAAGATTATGTCCCGACATTTGCGTTGATGCGTGAAGCTCAAGCCCGGGAAGGTGACGTCTTATTGCCTCGGCACCGCCAACGTCGGCAACTATCAATGCATCAGCTCCTGCACGGTATGCAAATTCCGCAAAGCGAAGATACTCAACAAGCTCTCTGTCGTGTACGAGGGTGTTGAGTGTAACGTACGCCTTCTTTCCGCAGGAGTGGAGCATTTCAATTGCCTGCTTCAACTCGTCGTTTGTGAAGTTTTTTGCGCCTTTTCTCGCATTGAAATCACCGCCGCCGAAATAAACTGCGTCGGCTCCGCCTGCTATGGCCGCCTTCAATGCCTCAAACGAGCCCGCTGGCGCTAAAAGCTCGGGGAGCTTTTTGTCGGTGTGCTTGCCCGTGCGCTTGATTATCTGCGCTATGTCTATTTTTTCCTGTCTTAAACTCAAAGCCCCACCGTTTCGTTGGGGCTTTTGAGGATTGTTATTCTTTTGAGAACGCTTTTCGTTCCACTTTGAGTGGCGATCAAAGCGAGCTTGCTTGGTATTTTTCATTTTAATCAAATATCGTCAAATGCTATGTTGTCAAACATTGCACGAACCTTTTTCTTTTTAAGTCTTACGTGGGGTTTTTCTTCCTTTATTTCAAGGGGCTTTTCTTCTTGAGTGATGGGGGCTTTGCCCGAGAGAATATCATCAAGATTTGTTGTCACGCCTGCGTGCGCATCTATGAAAATATCATCATATGGCTCTGCCTCGCTGATGTCGTCAAAGGCGATCTGCTCGTCGGGGACCTTTTTTGAAGGCACTCTGTGAGAAGCGTTTGACTTGATTGTTTCACGAAGGAGCTGAATTTCACGTTCAAGGGATGCCTTTTCTCTTTCGGCAAGCTCGTTGATCGCATTGAGGCGTTCAAGCTCGGAATTGAGGTTTCTGAGTGTTTTTTGAAGCTCGAGCTTTTCAGCGCAGTAATCAAGGCAAACAAGAATTGCCGCATTCGTGCGTGAGCATTCGCCCTTGCTATGTAAATACACCTCTCTAATCTTTCTGTCAACTATACCCACAACCGAGTCAATGGTTTCTTTATTCTCTTCGGTAATGATGTCAATTTGAGAATTGGCTACCGTAAGTGTGTATTTTTGTTTCATAAAGAATTCCTCCAATCTATTTTCTAAAAAAACTGTTTTTGCTCTTGAAAAAAAGACAATAACATAGTATAATAATTATATCTATATCAATTATAATACATAATTTGTGTTTTGAAAAGAGTTTATTATAAATTTTTTCAAAAAAAATCAAAATTTTAAGAAATTGAGGTCATTTTCTTGACAAAACTATTAATAAAACTGTTTGTTGGCGACTTATCCGACACACAAAGCCGCAGGGTAAGGGGAAAATACGGAACGATGACGAGTGTTGTCGGAATTGTGGTGAACTTTTTGCTTTTTGTTGGCAAGTTCGTTGTTGGAACGCTGTTTGGCTCTGTGGCTATTTCTGCCGATGCCATCAATAACCTTTCCGACGCGGGCTCGTCGTTTATTTCTCTTATAAGCTTCAAGATTTCGTCAAAGCCCGCCGACAGGGAGCATCCCTTCGGTCACGCACGAATTGAATACATAGCATCAATGGCGGTTGGCGTTATCGTTCTTTTTATCGGCTTTGATTTGCTTAAAGAATCGTTTTTGAAGATACTTACGCCAAGCTCAATGGAAAAAAGCTATATCGTTCTTGCGGTACTTGTGCTATCCATTCTGGCTAAGCTCTGGCTCGGCCTTTTTTACAGAAGCATAGCTAAAAAAATCAATTCCGAGCTTTTGAAGGCGGCAAGTGCTGACAGCTTCTCGGATGTTTTTTCAACGGGTGCTACTCTTTTGTCAGCTCTTGTATGGATGTTCTTTGATCTGAATATCGACGCATACGTCGGACTTATAGTTTCTGTATTCATTCTTATTGCGGGACTTAAAATTCTCAATGAGAACAAGAATATAATTCTCGGCTCGGCACCTGACCCCGAAATTATTGAGATCATCAGAACAAAAGCGCTTGAAGATAAAAGAATAATAGGAATTCACGATCTTATGGTACATTCTTACGGTGCGGGCGCTACTATTGCGTCATTTCACGCAGAGGTTGACGGTAAGGGCGACTTTTTTGAGGCGCACGACCTTATAGACAACATTGAAAAGCAGCTTTTTCACGAATACAATATAAACTGCACGATACATATGGATCCCATCGTAACGGATGACGAGCATATCAACGCTCTTAAAATAAAGGTTCAGGATGCAGTGAGGAAGGTCGGCGAAACGTTTTCCATTCACGATTTCCGTTGCGTTGCGGGGCCAACGCACACAAATCTGATTTTTGACGTGGAGATTCCTTTTGAAGAAAAAAGAAGCAGCAAGGAAATTTCCGCTTTGATTGAAAAGCAAATAAAGAATATTGACAAAACTTATTTTGCTGTAATCAATATTGACAGAGTATAATACATAAATACTATTGAAAGGGGGTAAAATATGGCAAGACAAATCGGAATTGATCTCGGATCTGCCAACACCTTGATTTATTTGAAGGGCAACGGAATAGTTTTGTCGGCGCCAACCGTGATTTCTATTGACAAGAACACGGGCAAGGATCTTTGCTTTGGTTCACAGGCAAAAAAGATGCTTGGCAAAACTCCCAAACACATAAAGGTATCACGTCCTGTCAGAGAGGGAGTTGTCTTTGATATGGACGATACTACGCTCCTTATTTCACGATTGCTTGAAAAAACGGAGCTTGTTTCCTTCTTTTCCCGTCCCGACGCATACGTTTGTGTCCCCACAAAAAGCACTGAGGTTGAACGAAGAGCAGTTCAAACTGCCATATTCGAGGCAGGCACAAGAAACGTCTTGCTTGTTCAGGAGCCCTTGGCGGCTGCTGTCGGTGCAGGACTCCGTGTCCTAAGCGCAAGGGGCTGTATGATAGTTGATATCGGAGAGGGAACGACTGAAACTGCCGTTATAAGTCTTGGCGATATTGTTGTTGCTCGCTCACAAAAAATTGCGGGCGCAAATCTTGACAAGGCGATAATCAATTATTTTCACAACGAAAAAAGAGTGGAGATCGGCGAGCTTACTGCCGAGAGATTGAAAATAAAGCTTGGCGTGGCACATTCAAGAATAAACCGAGGCGAAGCCGAGGTTATCGGAAGAAATCTCAATAACGGTATGGTAATTTCCACTACCGTGTCAAGCAAGGAGATACTTTACGCAATAAAGCCCACGCTTGCATCCATCGTTCATCAGATACGTCTTACTCTTGAACTTACTCCACCCGAGCTTATGAGCGATGTTCTGAGCAACGGAATTGTTCTGACGGGCGGTGGCGCACTTCTTCCCGGAATTGCGGATTACATAAGCTCCGAGCTTAAAATCAAGGTGACGGTAGCTCCCAAGCCCCTTGAAAGCGTCTGCATAGGAATCGGTAAAATGCTTGAAAGCGAAGGCGAGCTGAATAAAATACTTTATAAAGATTGATAAATTTAGAGAAAGGGAATAAATATGGTTTTTTCGTCCAATGAATTTTTATTTTTGTATTTGCCCCTTTCTCTGATTTTTTATTTTTTGACTCCTCTCAGATGGAGAAACGTGAGTCTGCTTTTGGTTAGTCTTGCTTTTTACGGTTGGGAAAAGCCGATTTATCTTCTGATAATGCTTTTTGTGATCGTAATAAACTATGTTTTCGGCTACCTTATAGACAGGGAGAGTGATAATCAGACAGCGCGCAAGCGAGCTTTGGTTGTTGGAGTCATAATTAATATTGCGGTGCTTGGATTTTTCAAATATGCGGATTTCTTACTTGAAAGTCTTTCCTGCGTTCCGTTTTTGAGCTTTTTGAAGCCGATCGGTATATCCCTGCCCATTGGAATTTCGTTTTACACCTTCCAATCAATGTCGTATATTATCGACGTTTATAGAAATAAAGCATCTGCGCAAAAGAAATTCACAAATTTCGGCGCTTACGTTTCTATGTTTCCGCAGCTTATTGCCGGTCCGATAGTTCGCTATACTGACGTTGACAGGGAGCTGAGCGAAAGAAAGCACACGCTTTCTCAAAGTGCTGACGGAGCAAGACGGTTTGTCATAGGTCTTGCTAAAAAGGTGCTGCTCGCAGATACGGCGGGAGCTGTGTGGGAGCAAATCAAGGATATTCCCCGCAACGAAGCAAGTGTCCTTCTTTTGTGGCTTGGAATAATTCTTTACACCTTTCAGATATATTTTGATTTTTCCGGATATTCCGATATGGCGATAGGACTTGGAAAGATACTTGGCTTCCGCTTTCCCGAAAACTTTAATTATCCCTATATCTCAAAGAGTATTACCGAGTTCTGGAGAAGGTGGCACATCACTCTTTCCACCTGGTTTAAGGAATACGTATATATTCCGCTTGGTGGCAATCGCAAGGGAAGAGGACGCCTTATTTTTAATTTGCTTATAGTTTGGCTCTTAACTGGGCTTTGGCACGGTGCGTCCTGGAATTTCGTTCTTTGGGGATTTTATTATTTTGCGCTTCTGGCAATCGAAAAGCTATTCTTGTCCAAATGGCTTGAAAAAATACCGAGTGTGCTTTCCCACCTCTATGCGCTTTTCTTTATCGTGATAGGATGGCTCATATTCTATTTCAAAGCGGATTTTGGCGGCTTTTCTGCTCTTGCATCATATTTTGGCGGAATGTTCGGTACAGCGGGTTTGCCTTTTGTCAACGGTGAATTCGGATATACGCTTGTGCGCAACTTCCTGCTTGTTGCAATCTTGTGCTTTGCCTGTACGCCATATCCAAGAGAGCTCTTTATGAAAATAAAGAGCAAGATTAAAAACGAAAACAAAAAGCTGATATTCACAGTCGTGTTTGACGTATTGCTTGTTGCTTTGTTCGTGCTTTGCATTGCATATATTTCATCATCAGAGTACAGACCTAATATTTATTATGAATTTTAAGGAGGAAGTATGGAAAATTTAGAAAAGAAGCTGTTTACTAAAAATGATGCTTCCTTTGTTTGCGCACATTGCGGCAAGGAGGTAAAGCCCCTTGGATACTCATCAAGAAACCACTGTCCGTTTTGCTTGTGGTCGCTCCACGTTGACAACAATCCCGGAGACAGGGAAAACCCTTGCAGAGCACCAATGGAGCCGATTTTTGCCGAGGTGGATCCCAAAAAAGGATTTGTTATCGTGCATAAATGTACAAAGTGCGGCGAGATAAAGCGCAACCGCGCAGCGCACGAGGCGGCAGTTCAGCCCGACAACAGAATGTTACTGATTAAGCTTACAGCAGGACAGAGATAAAAAATAACCACCCACAAGCGTGGGTGGTTATTTTTTGCTTATATATGTGCAATTTTGATTATTCTTCCGTATTTTGAGCAGGGGCTTCTATCTCGTCCCATTCTTCTTTTGTGTGTGACTCGGATTTTTTGATGAACCGTACAAGCTCGTATTCAATGAATGAGCTGATTGCCAGAATCACGATTATCTGATATAATCTGGTTTCTTCGTTCACTCCGCCAAGGGCAAAGGATATAAGATAGGAAACCGAGAGCGAAAGTCCTGTGTGAGATGCAAGGAGCATTGATGCAAAATGCCATTTTGAATGTTCTCCTGTGAAGAGTCGCTTTCCTTCATATAATATATATATAAGGAACGAGATAGCAAAAACGGCTGCAAGCTTGTTTTCAAGCGAGTTGCTGTGGCGATAAATCTGCATATCGTTACCCATCGTCAAAAGGACGGGGAAGAGTGCTGTGAGAAGCAGGAATATGATCTTTAAGTGGCTGTATGCGTATCCACCCTTCATTACGCACAAAAGCAAGAAGAAGGCAAAAAAGCAGACGCCCATTATGGCAATTACAAAATATTTGCTGAGTGTAAAGAAATTAAATGCAACGACGCAGATGATGAGCAAAGAAATGAAAGCGATATAGATTGGCTTTTCTCTGTCTATTGAAACGTTCGATTTTATGATCTGACCTTTTTTGAGCAGAAAGGGAGCTGCAAGTGAAAGGAGAGCACCCAGAACGAATGCCACGTTAAACAGTATCGGGAATATGCCCTTTGTGAAATATCCGTTTTTTGAATCAAACGACAGCATAAAAGAGAGTGTTAACAATATTATTGAAAGCAAAGTCACAAGAGTGATTGCTGTATAGATTGTTTTTGTGAGTGATTTGTAATTCATAATGACTCCGGGATGTAATATATTTGACGTATCGGTGAAAATACCTTTACTACTGAATAATTATAGCCGATAAATATGAACAAAATGTTAAATAGTGGATATTTGATAACTTTTTATATATATTTATTCGCAAATTATTATCAAAGTCATCAAAAAAGCAGAAAAAACAGGACAAAATTGATAAAAATAAGTCAAAATTGTATAAAATATACAAAATAAAAGTTATAACTTGGTATAAATTCTCTCAAATGCACAAAGAAAAACAAACAAAAAACTATTGATTTTGGCGCTTATTTATGGTATAATTACTCCGCTTGATATGCGTTGAAGCGAGAGGTTGCTGCGAAAGCAGGTAATTTTCGTGGAGTATGTCCGTTAAACGGGCGCAAAAATTCCCAAAACCTTGGGGAATTTGCGAGTTTCCGGAGTTTGTTGGTCCTGATCAGACCGCGAAGTCCGTTTTTGTAAGGGAAGTCGCAAAACACCCGACACAGTGTTCAAGGGAAATGCCCCATCAAAACTCGTTCGACGGCGCAAATCACTACATTTATTATATATACGCGCGAAAGCCACTATATGTTGTGGTGCGGTGGTGAGTGTCAAGCGAACGAAATCTTATAAGGAGGCACAAAAATGGCAGTAAAGGAAAGAATCCGTGTTAGACTCAAGAGCTATGATCACAAGCTTATCGACACAGCGGCTGAAAAGATCGTTGAAGTTGCTAAGAGAAATGGCGCTACAGTGTCCGGTCCTATCCCGCTTCCCACAGAGAGAGAAATCATCACAATTCTCCGTGCGGTTCACAAGTACAAGGATAGCCGTGAGCAGTTCGAGCTCAGAACACACAAAAGACTCATTGATATTCTCAAGCCCTCTGCAAAGGTAGCAGAAGCTCTTATGAATATTGAATTGCCCGCAGGCGTTGAGATCGAAGTTCAGGTATAATCAAGCCTTCATCTCATAAAAAAGCGAAAAAAGTCAGCACAAAATTGTCGCACGGCGACACTTTTGTCGGTCAAGTTGGCGTAGCACCGCTTAAAGGTGAAATACAAAGCGTCAACCAATAACCTACAGGAGGAACAAAAAATGAAAAGTGGTATTATCGGTAAGAAGATCGGTATGACACAGATCTTCGACGAGATCGGAAACGTTATTCCGGTTACGGTAATCGAGGCAGGTCCCTGCGTAGTAGCGCAGAAAAAGACTGTCGAAAATGACGGTTATGACGCCGTACAGCTTGGTTTCATGGATGTTAAGGAAAAACACATGACAAAGCCTGTTAAAGGTCATTTCGAAAAAGCAGGCGTTCCTGCAAAGAAGCATCTTAAGGAATTCCGCCTTGACGATTGCTCAGCTTACAACCTTGGTGACGTTATCACTGTCGAAACCTTCGCCGCTGGTGAAAAAGTCGACGTTACAGGTATAACAAAGGGCCGCGGTTACACTGGTGCTATCAAGAGATGGAATCTTCATTTGCTTGGCAAGACTCACGGTATCGGTCCCATCCACCGTCAGTCAGGATCTATGGGTGTTATCGACCCCGCAAGAATCTTCAAGAACAAGAAGATGGCCGGTCAGTACGGTAACGAGCAGGTAACTGTTTTGAATTTGAACGTTGTAAAGATTGATGCAGAAAAGAACCTTATCGCAGTTAAGGGTGCTATTCCCGGACCTAAGGGCGGTATCGTATTCATTCGCACATCTTGCAAAGCATAAGCGGAAGGAGGAACTGAATAATGCCAAACGTAAAAGTAGTTAATATGGCAGGCAAAGAGGTTGGTGAAATCACATTGTCTGACGTTATTTTCGGAGCTGAAGTTAATGAAGCAGTTCTCCACGCTGCAGTAAGAGCGTTCCTTATGAATCAGAGACAGGGAACACAGTCCACTCTTACAAGAAGCGAAGTTTCCGGTGGCGGTAAGAAGCCTTGGAGACAAAAGGGTACAGGTAGAGCTCGTCAGGGTTCAACTCGTTCACCCCAGTGGACACACGGCGGTATCGCTCTTGGTCCTAAGCCCAGAGATTACCACGTTGATATGAACAAGAAGACAAAGAGAGTTGCTCTTTACAGCGCATTGTCAGCAAAGGTTGCAACAGGCGACCTTATCGTAGTTGATGAAATCAAGGTTGACGGCTACAAGACAAAGACAATCGTTAATATGCTCGGTGCTATCGGCGCTGACAGAAAGGCACTCATCGTTCTTGATGCAGTTGATAACTGCGTAGTTAAGAGCGCAGCAAACATTCCCGGTGTTAAGACAACGCTTGCTAACACAATCAATGTTTATGACGTTCTTAATGCAAACAAGTTCGTTGTTTCAAAGGCAGCGCTTGCAAAACTTGAGGAGGTGTTCGCATAATGAAAATGATTCAGGATATTATTATTGCTCCCGTTATCACAGAAGCGAGCATGGACCGTGTACCTAACAAGACATACACGTTCAAGGTTGCAAAGAACGCAACAAAGCCCGAGATTGCTCACGCAGTTGAAGCAATGTTCGGTGTAAAGGTTGATAAGGTTAACACCATCAACATGAAGAGAAAAGCGAAGAGACAGGGTTACACAAGCGGCTACACAGCAGCGTGGAAGAAGGCAATCGTTACACTTAAAGCTGATTCCAAGACCATTGAATTCTTCGAAGGTATGAACTAATAGCAGGAGGATAGAGAAAAATGCCTACAATTAAATATAAGCCTACGACTCCTGCCAGAAGAAATATGACTGTTCCGTCTTTTGACGAGATCACAAAGTTTTCTCCTGAAAAGAGTCTCATAGTTACAAAAAAGAAACACGCAGGTAGAAATAACCTCGGTAGAATTACAGTTCGTCACCACGGCGGTGGTAACAAGGTTAAGTACAGAATCATCGACTTCAAGCGTACAGACGATACAGCTAACACAGTAATCGGTGTTGAATACGACCCCAACAGAAGCGCATACATCGCTCTCCTTCAGAACGAAGCAGGCGACAAGAGCTACATCATCGCTCCCGTAGGACTTACTGACGGCGACGTTGTTTACTCAGGCGAAAATGCAGACATTAAAGCCGGTAACACATTGCCCATCGCCAACATTCCCGTTGGTACATTTATTCACAACATCGAGCTTTATCCCGGTAAGGGCGCACAGCTCGTTCGTTCAGCCGGTGCTGCTGCTCAGCTTATCTCCAAGGATAACGGCAATATGGCACAGGTAAGACTTCCTTCAGGTGAAGTTCGTCTTATCCGCCTTGACTGTAAGGCAACAATCGGTCAGGTTGGTAACATTGAGCACGATACCGTTAAAATCGGTAAAGCAGGTAAGACAAGACATATGGGTATCCGTCCCACAGTTCGCGGTTCCGTAATGAACCCCTGTGACCACCCCCACGGTGGTGGTGAAGGTAGATCACCCATCGGCCGTCCTTCTCCTGTTACTCCTTGGGGTAAACCTGCTCTTGGTTATAAGACAAGAAACAAGAAGGCAAGAACAAACAAATTCATCGTAAAACGCAGAAACGATAGATAAGGAGGGAATATAATATGAGCAGAAGTTTGAAAAAGCCACCTTTTGTAGAAGAAAAGCTCTACACAAGAATTTGCGCTATGAACGAAAAGAACGAAAAGAAAGTTCTTAAGACATGGTCTCGTGCTTCAACAATATTCCCTGAATTTGTTGGACACACAATCGCAGTTCACGACGGACGTAAGCACGTTCCGGTATATGTAACTGAGGATATGGTTGGACATAAGCTTGGCGAATTTGCTCCTACAAGAACCTTCAAGGGTCACGCAGGATCAAAGACATCTAACAACGGTAAATAATAGAGGAGGAAGATTCAATGGAAAATAATGTAGCAAAAGCTCATCTTAAATATGCAAGAATTTCCCCTCGTAAGGTAAAGATCGTTCTCGACCTCATCAGAGGTAAGGACGCAGGCGTAGCTATGGCTATTCTTAAGAATACCAACAAGAGCGCAGCTGAATACCTTGTAAAGTTGTTGGGAAGCGCTATTGCAAATGCAGAGCACAACAATCATATGGATCCTTCAAAACTCTACGTAGCTGAATGCTTCGTTTGCCCCGGTCCTACTCTTAAGAGAATTATGCCCAGAGCAAAGGGAAGCGCAGACAGAATTTTGAAGAGAACAAGCCACGTAACAATCGTGGTAAAAGAAAGAGTCTAAATAGGAGGTAGCTAAAATGGGTCAAAAGGTTAATCCCCACGGTTTGCGTGTGGGCGTAATTAAGAACTGGGATTCAAGATGGTTCGCAAAAGACGAAGTTTTTGGCGACACTCTTGTTTCCGACTATAAAATCAGAGAATATCTCAAAAATGAACTCCAGAAGGCGGGCGTTCCCAAGATCGAAATCGAACGTGACAGCCACAGAGTAAGAGTATTCATTCACTGCGCAAAGCCCGGTCTTGTAATCGGCCGCGGTGGTGAGCAGATTGAAAAATATAAGGCTCAGCTTGAAAAGATGGTTGGCATGCCCGTTGCTCTCAACGTAGTTGAAGTTAAGCATCCTGACCTTGACGCTCAGCTTGTTGCTGAGAACGTTTCAGCTCAGCTTGAAAACCGTGTGGCATTCCGCCGCGCAATGAAAATGGCGATTCGTAACACAATGAGACTCGGCGCAAAGGGTATCAAGATCACTTGCTCCGGCCGTCTTGGTGGTGCAGAAATCGCAAGAGCAGAACATTACCACGAAGGTACTATTCCGCTTCAGACTCTCAGAGCTGACATCGACTACGGCTTCTGGGAAGCAAACACAACTTACGGTAAGATCGGCGTTAAAGTATGGATTTACAGAGGCGAAGTTCTTTCCGAGGTTAACCGCCCTGCAGTAAAGCGCAACAACGATCGCCGTGATCGCAGAGATAACAGAAACGGTGACCGCAAGCCCAGAAATAACAACAGAGGCGACAGAGCTCCCAGAGAAGGAGGACGCAAAAATGTTAATGCCTAAAAGAGTTAAATTCCGTCGCGTACAGCGCGGAAGACTTAAGGGTAAGGCAAGCCGTGGTAACACAGTTACAAACGGTCAGTACGGCCTTATGGCCCTTGAGCCCGCTTGGATCACAAGCAATCAGATAGAAGCTGCCCGTATCGCTATGACACGTTACATCAAGCGTGGTGGTCAGGTTTGGATCAAGATCTTCCCTGACAAGCCCATCACAGAGAAGCCCGCTGAAACTCGAATGGGTTCCGGTAAGGGTTCACCTGAGTACTGGGTAGCAGTAGTTAAGCCCGGTAGAGTTATGTTTGAAATGGACGGAGTTGCTGAGGACGTTGCAAAAGAAGCTATGCGTCTTGCATCTCACAAGCTGCCTGTGAAGACCCGCTTTATTAAGCGCGAAGAAGAGAAAGAGGTGGGCATCGATGGCTAAGAATGCATACGCTGAACTGACCATGCCCGAACTGAATGCAAAGCTTGCAGAGCTCAAGGCTGAACTTTTCAAACTCC